>DATDQA010000143.1:0-12118 GCA_035292505.1 Saprospiraceae bacterium
ACCCTACAATGACAGATACTGCAGCAACTGGCCATTGCCAGGAGGGGTGAAAGATTATCACCGGGTGCTGTGGAGTGTAGAGGACGGTTGTGGAAATCTAAGTACATGTGAGTACCTGTTCCGTCTTGAAGACTGCAAGCAACCAAGTCCTGTGTGTGTTGGATTGAGCAGTGTGGTGATGCCGAGCAGCGGCTCCGTGACGATCTGGGCAAAAGATTTTGATGCATCGAGCTTTGATGATTGCACAGCACGCGAAGATCTGTTGTTCAGCTTCAGCGGCACGACATATCAGCCGAGCCGTGTCTTTGATTGTGCAGCAATTGAAGTAAATGGCAGTCCGAGCTTCCTGGTAGAGATCTGGGTAGCAGACGAAGGCAATGACCAGAACTGTAATGGATTTGTATCACCACTTGGAATCGAGTGGGGTGAGCGGAATAAAGACTTCTGTACAACCTTCATCGTCATCGATGATAATGAAGGAGTCTGCGGCGATGGAGCAGGTGGAGTAGTTGAGACTGAAGAGCAGGAGACAGTTGAACTGGTGACAGTGAGCCTGACAAATCCTGTGACGGGTCAATTAATGGCGACATACACGACCACAGAAAACGGTCTGTTCCACTTTGTGAATCCATTGACGGGCTATGAAATCACATCAGAGCGTAATGATGATCACAAGAATGGTGTCAGCACACTTGACCTTGTGAAGATTCAGAAGCACCTGTTAGGGATCCAGTTGCTTGACAGCCCATACAAGCTGATAGCAGCAGACGCAAACAACAGTGAAAGTGTGAGTGCACTTGACCTGGTAGAGATTCGTAAGTTGATCCTGGGCTTATACAATGAGTTCCCGAAGAACGAAAGCTGGAGATTTGTGAATTCATCCTTTGAATTTTCAGATCCATCAAGTCCATGGCCATTCGAGGAAGTTGTAGATGTTCAGGGATTGACAATGGGACATGACTTTGTCGGAGTGAAGATTGGAGATGTAAATGGAAATGTAGTGGCAAATGCAACTCAGGTACAAGTCAGAAATGCGAAAGGTATTCTGGAGTTCAGTACAGATGTCCAGGCTGTTGTAGCAGGTCAAACAGTGACAGTACCGGTAAGCGCGAGGAACTTTGCACAGATTCTTGGTTATCAGTTTACGATGAACACAGCAGGACTCAACCTGACAGGTGTTGAAGGTGGTGCATTGGATATGACAGCAGAGAATGTCGGTATACACGAAGGAGCGATTACAGTGAGCTGGAATAAGGTGAGTCCGGTAAGCACATCTGATGTATTGTTTACTCTGACATTTACAGCCACGGAAAGTGGAGATCTGAGCCAGATGCTGGGCATCAATAACAACACGAAATTGACAGAGGCAGAAGCATACAACGGTACAGAAGAGATTCTGGACGTGACGCTGAGCTTCCGGAATGGTGTTGCAGCGGGCAAAGACTATGCACTGTTCCAGAACGAACCAAACCCATTCGAAGGCAGCACAGTGATCGGATTCACACTGCCGGAAGCGATGGATGCAACGGTGACAGTGTATGATGTGACGGGTAAGGTGGTACACGTGATCGAAGGATCCTATGCACAGGGTTACAATGAAATCAAGGTAAACCGTAAGGACCTTGCAATAACTGGTGTAATGTACTACAGGCTCGATGCGAATGAGTTCACAGCAACGAAGAAAATGGTGGTCATCGATTGATGCCCACTGCTCTTCATGAGAATACCAAAAAGGCCGTCCGCAAGACGGCCTTTTTGCTGTGTGCTACGCACATACCACTGTTCTCCATTACACTATCATGAGTTGGATTAACTCTTTCATGAGTTTTGCGCAGAGAGCTGCTGTAATCTGTTCTTTATCCCTTAGAGGGTTGTATTCGACAAGATCTGCTCCGATCACGTGAGATTTTATGCCTTGAAGCCATTGAATGAGTTGACGACTGTCCACTCCACCTGCTTCCTGGTGAGATACTCCTGGGGCAAACGCCGGATCAAAAACATCTATATCGATTGAGATATACAATGGCCCAGGCAGGTTTTGCGGTTCAAACTTCGGCAGATCCTGCATCCCAAAGGCCTGGACGCCAAATCGATCGGCTTGTTCCCGTTGATGCGGTGTCATGGCGCGGATACCTACCTGAGTGAGTGACAACACCAGGTTTTCTTCCATTATCCGTGCAAAAGGACACGCATGCGAGAACCGATCGCCTTCGAATTCATCATACAGATCACCGTGCGCATCAAAGTGCAAAACATGAAAACTCTTCCCGTACAGGGAGTGCATTTTGTTTATGGTGAGATAAGAAATTGAATGATCTCCACCAAGGAATAAAAAAGGCTGTTTGTCAAGCGTCAATGCATCGAATTTCTGCCTGAGTTGCTCGAATGTGTCGGCATGAATATCACCTGCATCTAAAAGCCTCGCATGGACGTCTATAAGAGATTCAGAATAGACATTATAAGCGGGACTCGCGAATTCCTGACGAATCCGTGATGGTGCCAATGCTGCACCTGTCATAAATGAAGATTTACCATCGAATGGAATCCCGAATAATTTAACCATAAGTTGTTCGATTTAGACTTGAATGAGCACTTTCTAAAAAAATACCACCAGCTTCAGGTCTTCAACAATATTAAAAAAGCGATGCGAAAGACAGGCAGGGACAAAGATGGCATCTCCGGAACTTACTTGAAATGTTTTGTCGCCGACAACCATTGAAGATTTGCCGGTTATGCCAAAATAGAGTTCGTCCTCAATATGAGGCTTTTGTTTTTTGGTTTCTCCTATTTGCAGGACATAGATACCCGAACTGAGTGTCCCGGCATTGATAAACTCAAAGTAAGCAAATGTCGCCACCTGCGTAAGTAGTTTCATGGGATCGTGAAATAGCGGTTCAGCACTCATCTGAATCTGTGTTTCATACATTTGCTCAATACACGCCAAATTAAACGATTTTCAGAGTGTTTCGATTCATCATTTTACCCTGGATATGCCTTGTGACGAGTTGTGCCCGGCCGCTCGATATCATTTTGAAAGATGCTGGGCCCATAGTTGAACGAGTTCTCGCCTCACCGGAGGAGTATGAGATCCAGATTGTCTACGTGCAGGTGCATCGTGACAAGTCTAATCAGCCACATTTCAAAGAGTACAGGTTACGTGAGGATCCGGAGCAGTATTTCTATCCGGCCAGTACCGTAAAATTGCCTGTCGCTGTCCTGGCTCTTGAGAAGCTGCATGAATTCAATATTGCCGGTCTGGATCGAAATACCCGAATGCGCATTGATTCAGTCCGGGCCCCACAGACAGCACTGCTAATAGATTCAACTTCTGAAAGTGGTTTTCCCTCTATTGGGCACTTAATTCATCAGATATTTCTTGTCAGTGATAACAATGCGCACAACCGGTTGTATGAATTTATGGGTCAGGATGAATTACATGCACAACTGCGAGAACATGGGTTACGCAAAACCCGTATTCTACATCGTCTGAGTGCGCCTCAATTTTCTCCACAGGACAACAGGTATACAAATCCGTTTTCTTTTTATCAGGCTGATACACTCATCTTTCAGCAACCGGAGCGCGTGGCCACCGAATATAAAGATGATGTATCGATTACAAATCAACAAAAGGGCATAGGATATCTCGATGGCAATGAGAATCTCATCAAGCAACCTTTCGATTTTTCAAAAAGGAATTTTTATCCCCTCAATGAACAGATTCAGGTGTTGAAAGCTATCATGTTTCCCCAATCACTGCCGGAGGAAGCCCAGTTTTGCCTGCGCCCTGAGGATTATTCTTTTCTACAAAAGGAAATGAGCCTGTTACCGAGGGAAAGTCGGTATCCCGTATATGACACTGCCGTGTATTATGACAGCTATGGCAAATTCTTCTTATTTGGTGATTCTAAAGAGGTAATTCCGTCGCATATCCGCATCTTCAACAAAGTGGGATGGGCTTATGGGTATATGACAGATTGTGCGTATATCGTGGATTTTGAAAACGGGGTTGAATTTATCCTTGCTGCGACAATTCTCGTAAACGAAGACCAGATCTTTAATGACGAACACTACGAATTTGAAACTGTAGGTCTTCCATTTCTTGCAGAATTAGGAAGAGCTGTGTATCATTATGAGCTCCAACGTCCCAGGAAATACAAACCTGATCTCTCAAAGTTGCAGATTTTATTTCCGGGCAATGTCAATTGAAACAAAGATTCAATCATAAACTCAACTGCTTTGATCAAAGTCACCCGTAAATACCAGGAGGCGCTCAGCAAAAGAAATCCGGCACAACAGGAAGCAATCAACGCGCTGCATGGCCCTGTTCTTGTCATTGCAGGTCCCGGGACTGGAAAGACGGACGTACTTTCGTTGCGTATCGGAAATATCCTGCTCAGCACAGATGCCACTGCATCCAATATTCTTTGTCTTACCTATACCGAAGCAGGAGCTTCTGAGATGCGCACCCGACTCCTGGAGTATATCGGACCAGAGGCCAACAATGTCCGTATTCAGACCTTTCATAGCTTTTGCAATAGTGTCATTCAGGAACATCTCGAAATATTCGGCGGGACGCGTGAACTCCAGCCCGTCTCCGATCTTGAGAAAATTGAAATTATTCTGGAAATCATTGATAGGGTACCGGAAGACAATCCGCTACGACGACTCCGGGGAGATATCTATTATGACCGCTGGCAACTACGTAACCTGTACGATCTCATGAAGCAAGAGGGATGGTCTGCCTCATTTGTAGAAACACGTATTGAAGAGTGGCTGGGGGAAATAAAAACCCGTGAAGATTTTATTTACAAATCCAATACGCGGTATGGCCGCAAGGGGGAGTTTAAACAAAAGCAATATGAGAAGGAAGTAGAGAAAATGGAACTCCTTCGCGCTGCCGTATACACATACGGGCAATATATTGAAAAGCTTGCAGAGAGACATCGATATGACTTTGCTGATATGCTCATCTGGGTGAGAGATGCCTTCAGGACAAATACAGATCTGCTTCTCGACTATCAGGAGAGGTTTCAGTATCTCCTCGTCGATGAATTTCAGGATACAAATGGCATTCAACTAGAACTATCCAAGCAGCTAACGGATTACGAACATCCCAATATTTTTGTTGTAGGTGATGACGACCAGGCCATTTACCGTTTCCAGGGTGCATTGGTGAGAAACATCGTTGATTTCCATCGCACCTACAAACCCCAGGTGATTACCTTGACTGAGAACTACCGTTCATCATGGCATATTATCAAATCTTCTGCCACTGTAATTCATCACAACAGATTTGCTCCCGAGCTTGAAGGATTATTCTTCGCGAAAAACCTTCATGCGGCAGGGCCTCACGCGGATTATCAGGGTATTCCCAGGGTCCTTTCCTTTCAGAATCGTGATCAGGAACTTGCTTTTATTGCAGAGGAGCTTACCCGTCTCCATCACTCAGGTACTCTTGTGCATGAATCCGTTGCCGTCATCTATAGAAGACATGCGCTTGCAGACAATCTGGTGCGCGTCCTGAGGTATCATCGTGTGCCATTCTCTCTGTCGCGGGATGTTAATCTGCTTGATGAACCATTGATCCATCATCTCCTGATGATCATGGAGTACATTCAGGAGCAGTATCTCAGTTTAGTGGAAGGTGATGAGAAGTTGTTTGCGATCATGCATTTCCGTCATTTTGAGATTCCGCCAAGAGACATTGCAAGGATTGCTGATGCGTGTAAGGGAATCCGGGAAGGAGGTCAGATAGTTCAAGGCCGCAAAGCGCTGCGTGATCTTGTTTCTAAAAAACGGAAGCTGTCCACGCTTGGTCTTACATCACCCGGGAAGGTGATTGAGTTTTCGCTTTCGCTGGAAGAGTTGTGTGGGGCAATCCATGATGATACACCGCCAGCATTGTTTGAACGTATTCTGCATGCAACCGGGCTGCTCCGATGGATACTGAATCATCCTGAAAGGAATTGGTATCTGCAGCTCGTGCGTTCTCTCATGGAGCATTGTATCCGCGAATCAGAATTGAATCCCGGTCAATCATTGGAACAATATCTGGCGCTGATCAAAAGACATCGCGAAAACCTCATTGGTATTGCAGTAAAGAAAGCGATTGAACCTGCTTATGGTATTGAGTTGATTACGGCACATGGCGCGAAGGGCCATGAATATGATCACGTATACATGCTAGGTTGCACCAGGCAAGACTGGGAAGATTATTCCCGGAGAGGAAATGATGCCTACCGTTTACCGGGTAATCTTGTGGCTGAAAGCAAGGAGAGTTCGATAGAAGATGAGCGCCGTCTGTTTTATGTGGCAATGTCACGCGCACGCAAAGATCTGACTATCACTTTTGCAAGAAGTGATGGTCAGAATGCAAACATTGAACCCTCTCGTTTTCTGTCAGAGCTCACTTCTCCTATAGACACACCAAAAGAATCTAAGGTCGCGCCTGACCAGATCGATGTGTTTGGCTTTTATACTTCAATATTAGATCGGAAGACCGCTTTTCTGGAGTTGATCGATAAGGAATTGATAGACAAGGTTTTAAGCTCGTATAGTCTGAGTGCTACGGACTTCAATCTGTATCTGGAGTGTCCGCGGTCGTTTTACTTTGAGAAAATCCTCCGGATTCCTTCATCACCGCAATTGTATTTTACTTTCGGAAATGTCATTCATAGAAGTCTTGAACTGCTCTTCAGCAAGTATTGGGATACGTTGTTTTTTAATGGCGATACACTGATACAGCTCTTTGAGCAGGAAATGGACAAGAATCGTGGCAAATTCACGCAAAAAGAATATGAAAACACTCTGACCCATGGTCGTGAATCCCTTAAATTATATCAAAAGGAGTTTGCAGAAACCTGGCGAGATCCGGATAGTGTGATTACAGAGTACAAGGTTCAGGACGTGGAGCATCGCGGAGTTCCTCTCAAGGGATATCTGGATAAAGTGGAAATCAGGCCATCGACTGTACACATTATTGATTACAAAACAGGGAAATATGAAAACAAGAAATTCAATATTCCGGATGACAAAAATCCGATGGGTGGTGCCTTCTGGCGTCAAATGATTTTTTATAAGATTTTATTAGCGCATGATCCATCACAACAGTGGAATGTCGTGAAAGGTATCATGGACTTTGTGGATATCAAGCGCAACAAGAAACCGATCCGGCGCGAGATCTTTTTTGGAGAATCTGATATTGCCTTTATATCTGATCTGATTGTACATGTTTATGAACGGATCAAGTCACATGATTTTGATCACAAATGCGACAGATGGCAATGTAAATGGTGTGAGCTGGTGGAATCAGAGTTTCAACACGGAGCGGGTGATCCGGAGGAGATGATGGATGATGGATGATGTTATAGAAGTGCAATTTAATTACGGTTTTCGAATAAAGTATAAGATGATGCGAAGATTAATGCAAATCATATTCATCTCCTTGTTGTGTGCTGTGAGAGCATATGGACAGGAACATTTTCATGGTTTCTTCAATTTTTCCTGGGATGCCAGGGAAGGTAGGATCTGGCTCGAGGTCAGTGACAGATGGGAAGAGGAGTTTCTATATGTCAATTCCTTGTCGTCCGGAATAGGATCGAATGATATCGGCTTGGACAGGAATCAACTCGGTAGTAATCGCATCGTAAAATTCGTCCGCAGTGGTCCTAAACTTTTGCTTGTCGAGCCAAACTATCGCTTTCGCGCTGAGAGTAATAATGCAAAAGAGCGCCTGGCTGTCGAAGAGGCATTTGCTCGATCTGTCATCTGGGGATTTAAAATAGAAGAGAAAAATGGCAGAAGCATCATAGATCTCACACCTTTTCTGCTTCGTGATGCGCAGCATGTTGCACGCACCTTAGAACGCACACATCAAGGCTCGTACAAGGCAGATGAAAGCCGAAGTGCGATCAATCTGTCGCGGACACGCAATTTCCCAAAGAACAGTGAATTTGATGCGATCGTCACGCTGGTGGGCGATGCGCAGGGTGATTGGGTTCGTTCTGTCACACCAAATGCTGATGCTGTGACCATACATATGCATCATGCATTTATCGCCTT
The DNA here is from genome assembly GCA_035292505.1 of Saprospiraceae bacterium. Classification (GTDB taxonomy): domain Bacteria; phylum Bacteroidota; class Bacteroidia; order Chitinophagales; family Saprospiraceae; genus DATDQA01. The sequence goes on from DATDQA010000143.1 coordinate 8,062, forward strand.
GCCTGATGATGCGTATATACCAAGGAAGTATGATCCGCGATCAGGGTTTATTCCGATGTCTTACTATGACTATGCCGCGCCGATTGATAAACCGATTGAAAAGAAGTTCATTCGCCGGCATCGACTGAACAAGAAAAATCCTGAACTACCGATAAGTGATCCTGTGGAGCCTATTATTTATTATGTCGATCCAGGTTGTCCTGAACCAATCAAATCAGCCCTGATTGAAGGTGCGCAGTGGTGGAATCAGGCATTTGAGGCTGCCGGTTACCGGAATGCGTTCCAGGTGAAAGAACTCCCGGAAGGCGCTGATCCGATGGATGTGCGGTATAATATGATCAATTGGGTGCATCGCGCTACGCGTGGTTGGAGTTACGGTTCAAGTATAGTTGATCCAAGAACTGGAGAAATTCTGAAGGGACATGTTTTACTAGGATCATTACGCGTGCGTCAGGACTATCTCATCGCACAAGGATTGGCAGGTCAATTTGAAGAGGGAAAAGATAATTCTGAAATGCTTTTATCAATGGCACTTGCCCGTCTAAGACAACTCTCTGCTCATGAAGTAGGACATACGATCGGATTGGCGCACAATTTTGCCGCCAGCTACAATAATCGCGCATCGGTGATGGATTATCCCCACCCATATATCACTATGGATGACGCAGGTAACATTGATTTGAGTAATGCTTATGACGAGGGAATAGGGCTTTGGGATAAGCGTATGATTCTCTATGGATACCAGGATTTTCCCCGCCATATGAAGGAAAATGAAGCCCTGGAGCAAATCATCAATGAGTCACTTGAGATGGGCTTGAAATATTTAACTGATGAAGATGCGCGTCCGGCTGGTAGTGCGCATCCATATGCACATCTCTGGGATAATGGAACAGACCCTATTATTGAGCTCAAGAGGATGACAGAGTTGCGCAGCTATGTTCTGGCAAAGTTTGGCGAACAGGTGATTCCGGAAGGTACTGCGATGGCTTACCTGGAGCAAGTCCTTGTGCCATTATACTTCAGTCATCGTTATCAGGTTGAAGCAGTATCTAAACTGATCGGTGGTATCGACTATTCATATAAACTCCGGGGTGATAATCAAGCCGGACCTCAAGCCGTTGATGCATTGACTCAACAGCAGGCGTCATTTGCTCTCTTGAACACGCTTGAGCCGGACTTTCTGGAATTAGCGTCACGTATTCTTGATCTAATCCCACCTCAACCTGCAGGATATGAACGGCACCGTGAGCTATTTGCGTCGTACACAGGCCTTACACTGGACCCCATGGCGATCGCCGAAAGTAGCGTGAGTCATACATTACAATTGATGTTGCATCCTGAAAGGCTGGCGCGCATCTATCAGCAACATCTGTATGATCCGTCGCAGCGGAGCCTGACGGACTATCTCTATTTGATGCATCAAAAAGTCAATTCACTTTCTCCGGACAATCCACGGGAACATGCTCTCGTACAAATGGTCGGGAAGCAACTCGTGTTTCAACTTCTCAAGCTCGCAGGAGATAAGAAAATTCAGCCACAAGTAGCCGCGAGTGCATTACTCGAGTTGTCAGATATTGAGTCACAATTGCGTGAGCAAATTGATAGGTCGGCTCCTGGAGATATTACAGCTCATCGATTATATGTGTTGCATCTTATCGAAGAGTTTCAGTCACATCCGGAGAGCTTTAAGTTGCCAGAAAATAAGAGTATGCCACCAGGTGCACCGATTGGTTGTGAGTATTGAGTTTGCGGGTGAAAAAGGTAAAAAAATGTTGGAGCACTCATGAATATATTATGATCTTCCCTATGCATACTGCAGTTATTTTCAGCGATAAAAGCCGTTAGAACGGTTAGAACGCCCGCCTACCCCAAAGGGATGCCTATGGCACCGGACGGCAGGATTTAAACCGTTTAGACGGTTCACTGATGGCTATAACCATAGACATATTGCAATTTATACAGAAATGTATCTGGCAGGTAATCAGAAACTAGTGCAGTGTTAAGCGTCAATTGCTTATCGTACCACTGTGATTGTCCCACTCAGCCTTACAATGTCATCATTGGCCATACGTACTTCAAGAAGATACACATAGACTCCTGCACTCACGACACTATTCTCATACTGTCCATTCCAGATAGGAGACACATCAACCGGTGAGATGTGTGATCGCTCGTTGAGAATATTTCCCCATCTGTCGAAGATCACAACTTGTTCAATCGTGCGCACATTCAATGGATCAGCGGTGATATTCCAGGTGTCATTTACCTGGTCACCATTCGGCGAAAATACATTTGGGATAAAGAGACGTGGATCAATATCGACCAGAATGACGAAATAATCAATGGCAATGCATCCATTTTCAGATACAGCCATTACAATATACTCTGTTGTTGTCAAAGGTGTAGCCACTGACACAGGGCATGTGGTGCACGACAAACCATTTGGCGGATCCCATTGAAATGACGTGATGAGATAGTTTCCGGACACGTCAAGAGTTGTGGTATGCCCAAGAATCAGAGCCGTGTCTCCCGTTACATCAATCCTAAAAACCAATGGATCTTCGATGAATACATTTTGGGAATCCCAACATCCATATCTGTCCGAGACGATAATATCATATGTACCCGAACTCACAAACAGGGATTGATCAGCTGGAATTCCTGGTTGATCCAAAATACTGAGTATATAAGGTGGTGTTCCAAACTGAATATTTTGCACACTGATGGTCCCATCTTCTCCACCCGTACAGCGAGGTGGAGTGCTGGCAAGATTTATTGTAATTCCCGGATCCGGCACAATAGTCAGATACAGTGTCACAATACTATCGCATCCATTGAGAGCAGTCAGATGTTTAAAGTATATCCCTGTGGAATCATACCAGGTACCACCGAGATTATAACTTAAACCTTCACAAAGCGTATCAATAATTGTAAAATTCACGGGTACTACCTCCACAATGCGGGTTGCAGAGACAATACGGCATTTTTCATTTTGCAGATGCTGTGGAGTGCTTCCATACAGATACCGGAATAGATATGTGTGAGCGTTCAATTGCACAGATTGATATGTTCGGGAGGTTGCACCTGTAATATCAGACCACGTGAGTCCAAGATCATCGCTGATCTGCCATTGTACAAATCCTGTATCTGACATCACAATAGCAGAGAGAGTAGGGTAGAGGGTGTTTTCACAAACTCTGCCTTCCATATCGATCGAAATCGATGCAGGGGGACCACAGGGTCGAAACGAGATATTGTCCAATGCAAGATCATTACCGATACCACCGGGTGCATTGTTGCGGAGTGTAAGTGTCACTTGCTCCTGCCCGGGTCGGGTCGAGAATGTAAAGCCATAGGATCTCCATGTTTCGTTTTGCGGGATTGGGCCGGTCGTAAATTCTTCTATGCTATCTATCAGAAAACTGACGTTGGGCAGGATATGATTCGTCACATTTTGTCGAATGATATTGATGACGTCAGCGGAAAATTCATACAGCGTATTGTCACAAAGCCCATCAATGGTCTGTTCGTAAAAGATACCGGGAGTAAAGGAGGCGTTTACAACCATCATATAGCCTTTGGGGTCAGTGCTGTTATCACCAATTTGCAGCCAGGTCGGAAAGATATAAGGCCACAATGCCATATTGTTTGTGATTGTATACTCACCATCATCAGGTGGCGCGATCGTTGTATACTGGAAACCTGGTGCAATGCCAGGATCGGTTGGTAGAATATTCGCGTTACCACTGCCAAAGTCACCAGAAACAAAAATGTTTTCACCGAGATTGCCATTGCAATGGGTGTTTTGACCGTTTATCGCATACAGGAGTAACATACCGAGGATCGACAATACACAACGCATGAGAGCAGAAAATTACGATATCGCATATATCTGTCATTCAGGGAGAACAAATCGGGTGTGTGACAAATTGCAGGTCGGTTTATTCGGGCAAACAGTTTAGTCATCCCTCACCCCTCGATCCCCTGAAGGGGAAGTCCGCGCGCAACTTTAATTCGGGGCGGGTGGCGGTTCCACCTTTAGGGGGTAAGGGGGTAG
>DATDQA010000144.1:0-11260 GCA_035292505.1 Saprospiraceae bacterium
GAGAATAACCGAAACGCTTGACGGTCACCAAGCCGATCCGAGAGGATCCCTCCCTGCAAAGCCCAACCTGCTCCAAGGAGATTCTGCAAAAACCCGAGACTGCCTATGATCAACACAGAGGCGCCAATGTCTTCAAGGTATTTGGGCAGGAAGCGCTCCCATAGCTTTTCACCTGTAACGACGAGGACAACAAGGAATAAAAGTGGAATGACATTGCCTTCAAGGGCAAGATGGGATTTCAGCCTGGCAACAGAAGACATATACAGCTATATTACCCCTTGTAATATCGATTAAAATTTTCAACAGAATTCTGATTCTCTCGGAGAAGCGACCGATATTGGGATCAGGATTACTTCATTTACTTTGGATCGGGCGTCATTAAAAGTATATCTGGACGAACGGCTCAGCCAGTCCTATGAGCCTGCTGAAGTACAGAGTCTGTCTCGTATCCTCTCGGAATTTATTGTTGATGCCAACACTGAGAATTCAAAACTTATCGCGGATGATTGTTTGGAGCGATTGACCCTTGGTGAACCGGTACAGTATATTACCGGCTATACCTGGTTCCACAGTCTCAGGATGCACATAAACCCGCATGTCCTGATTCCACGGCCTGAGACAGAGGAGCTTGTCGATTGGATTGTACAAGACTATCATAAGAAGTTGATTATGAGTGATCCGGAGATTTTGGATGTAGGTACTGGATCAGGCTGTATTGCGCTGGCCTTAAAGAAGCAGATCCCATCGGCTCATGTCGCTGCGATTGACATTTCTGCCGATGCGTTGCGTGTTGCGATGTCCAATGCAATCGCTCATGAGCTCATGGTGGAATTCAGGATTTATGACATCCTTCAGGAAGACCTTGACCGCACCTTTGACGTGATCATCTGTAATCCACCATATATTTCAAATGAGGAGTTTGACATTCTAACGAAACAGGTCCGTGACCATGAACCGCAACTTGCACTTAAGGCCGGCACTGATGACCCATTGGTCTTTTATCATCGCCTCACCGAATTGGGAAAAACTCACCTGAATACGGGTGGACGTCTCTACATGGAATTGAATGAATTCCGTGCGCAGGATATCAGATCGTTGTTTGTCAATGCAGGATATGAGACCGAGTTGAGAAAAGATTTGCAGGAGAAATGGAGAATGTTGAAAGCGAAGGAAAACCGGGAAAACAGGTAAAATCGGTGAAGCCGGCGAAACCGGAAGAGGAAAACGGGGGAAGTAGAGGAATCAGAGGAAATAGAGTAAGAAACTCACATTTAGCCGAAGTCAGTGACAATCAGCAGTCAAATGTAAATTCACAAATTACCTTCAGTGTTCTAATTGACTGGAGCACTACACTATTTCGGGTAATCTATACAAGCAAAATAGTATGGTACATGGCCGCAAAAGCTAGTGGTGTCAATCTCTGAGCTGTGATAGATAAGACTCAAATTAGGATGGTGTACTTGAAGAATTTTTAGATGCTTTGGTTCCTTGCTTCTGTAGATTGATATCACATCGCCAGAACGGAAATTGTGTTTTGCTGGCCTGAGTATGGATGAGTAAAGAATGTACTCGTCATCACAATCTTGAAAACCCAACTCCGCACTGTCTATAAGAGCATAATATGTTCTATCCTCCATAATGGATATGCCTGACAATGCCATATGACTAACGTCTAAGTTGATTCTTCGATCAATCTGCCGATAACTCGGAGTCGGATTGTTCCATTCAGAGAAAGTGAGATTCGAACAGAATTTGTCGAAATTGTGCATTGTGTTTCTTCCGACAAGGGTGTCGATATATACTATCTGAATCATCCCAATACTCATTCCCTTCGCATACATAAATATTTTGTCCGTGCACTGTAATTTGACTTCGGATTTTGAAGAATCTTGACTGAGAATTTTGATGTTAATGTCCGGAATATACATTGGTATGTCATCCAATTGCATACGCGCTTTCTTTTGCGTATAGTAGATATAGACCTGATCATTACTACTTAAGTGATATGTGACTTTTGTGATCGGCCCAGTCCACATTTCCTTCTCTATGGATATTGCATAAGGTATACTTATCACGCAAGTTGTGACCTCACATGAATCAAAAAATCCGTAATAGTCAGTAAGTACCAAAGACATTCTTGACTTACCGCAGCTACAAAGTGCGAGAGCCAAAATCAGCATTAGTAATTTCGTCATACTTGTAAGTCTATATATTCTTTGTGTCGCGTTCAATTAATTCGGACGATTTCAAATGTTCATTTCTTTTTTATCAACTAAACATCTTCACCGAATAGCGTTTTTCACCGACTTGTCCGACGAAGCCTGGGCGAAGGCGGATTACCGCTCCTTGCCGAATCAAAATCAAAATGAAAAATCAAAATGCAAGAACTCAAGAAATAAAGAATCGACCGCTTACCTTTCACTTCACACTGACCTACTTCACCGATTACCGATTACCCGTTTTCATCCCTTCACCTTATAACCCTGATCCTGCAATAACTGCATCACCTTCTTCTGTAAATCTCCTTGCAACACAATCTCGCGATCCTTCACTGAACCACCGACACCGCATTGGGACTTTAGTTTCTTAGCCAGCTCTTCGATCACACCAGTTAGACCGGTGAATCCAAATACGATAGTCACGACTTTGCCTTGCCTTGCTTTCTTTTCAATGCGGACATGAAGAGGTTCTTTTTGCTTAGCAGGTCCTTTTAGTGTTGGTTGTTCGACTTCAGGTTGCTTCCCAACATCCTTGGAGATTTGGAGACCTGCATTGTTTAGAAAATCCCCAAGAGATTGGCCAGAGGAGATATCTCTTTCACCTGTATCAATACGCTTCTTTGTCATGGTTAATCTCTTAATCAATCAATAATTTTTCAATCAATCGCCCATCATTCATCATCCATCACTCATCATTCATGTTTTCCTCCTCCACTGACTGTTTATCATCCGCAATATCAGCAATCCCAGATCATCGGTTCCCGCTGATGAGTTGGACAATACGATCACACCTGTTTTTGTATTTCTTGAAAAAGCAAACATACTGGAATGCCCTGAGGTACGACCAGTATGCACGTAGACAGGGAAATCTTTTTTTGGAAGGAAACGATACCATCCGGGAGCAGTGAACAACTTCTTATCACCAGTTCGATGATATGTGGTCCACATCAACATTGTCTCTTCTGTGTTTATTAATACCCGCATGTATTTCAAAAGATCGAGAAGATTACTTCGGGCGCCTTCTGATCCACGGAAAGAATTGAACTCCCAGGGATGAGCTCCCCTGCCTGTGAGATCGTACCCGGGGCATACGTGCAACATGTCATCTACCCGGGTGCCGGGGATTGCATAGGTGTTGGTGATATACTTGTCAAATGCGCGTTCAAAAGAATCTCCGGTCACTTGTTCAATTACCAATTCGAGCAGGGCGTAACCTGCATGAGAATATCTTAACTCACCAGATATGTGAGGACGTACATGGCTATACCATGACAGTAAATCTTTATGAGTAAACCCGGCATAAGGACTATTCATATCAATTTGTGTTCCTCCAAGAGTCTCCGGAATCTTCGGCAGGCCCGATCGATGCGTAAGCACATCCATCAGAGATGCCTGGACTGAGGGATTTTGATAGGCCACAGGTAAGTATAGGTTTAAAGGTGCATAGACATCGAGGAATCCCTTTTCATTGAGCTGAAGAATGATGTCGGCAGTCATCACTTTTGTCAAACTACCGAGTTCAAAGATGTCATGTGATGACAATACTTCATGAGTACCAATCTCTCGTGTGCCAAATGCCAGGACATGTGTAGTGTCACCGTCGAGTATTCCGATGATAAAACCTGGTATCTGGTACTTTGAAAGCTCAGTATCATGGCTGATGATTTTACGTATCTCAGTACGTAATGCCGCAGATGTTTGACATAGAGGAGAAGACCAATGGATGAAGAATGCAGTCATGACCATGAGACAATGATGAACTGACCTAGTGATCTTAATCCTTTTTAGGTCTGTCACGCAGATATTGTGCATTTTTCGTGTGATTATCATACTGGCAGTGCAAATAAACGCAGACAAGCTCGAGTATATTCCAATCCTGACAGATCGTCAGCAGATGGCTCCGTATCTGAACGATGAATTCGTGCGTATGGTGATTGATACCTATGAAGTATTTTATCCGAAAGTTGGCTATTATCCTCCCTGGATTGGCTACCTGGCGATCTATGATGGAATAGTTGTCGGAGTTGGTGGATATAAGGGTCCGCCGGTAAAAAGAACCGTGGAAATCGCATATGGTTCGATTCCGAAATACGAAGGTCAAGGTGTCTCCACGCAGACCTGTAGATACCTCACAAGACTCGCGTTGACACATGCTCCTGATATAAGAGTGACCGCGCGTACATTGATGAGTGAGAGCGCCTCGACAAGCATATTGCGTAAAAACGGTTTTGTGTATGTGGGCATCGTTGATGATCCTGAGGACGGAGATGTCTGGGAATGGGAGTTTAAATCAGAAGGTGAGAAAGCGAGATAGTGAGAGCAAATCAAACTTAAACTCAAACTCAAGTGCAAACTCAATAAATCACTGCTTCATCATTTATCACCTATCATTCATCACCCATGATTCAAAAAGAAACAAAACTCTTCATCATCCTGGGTGGCTTCTTTGTGGCAAACGCCATTCTTGCAGAATTTATTGGCGTCAAGATCTTCTCATTGGAGAAAACGCTTGGTATTAAACCAGCTGACATCTCGTTGTTCGGGAGTAAAGGATTGTCATTCAATCTGACTGCGGGCGTCTTACTCTGGCCTGTAGTCTTTGTGATGACAGACATCATCAATGAATATTATGGCAGAAAAGGAGTGCGTCTCCTTTCATTTCTGGCAGCAGGACTCATTTGCTATGCATTCCTGATGTGCTTTCTGGCGATTCATCTCATCCCGGCAGACTTCTGGCCGCAAAGTCATATCAACGCTGCACTCAGCGAAGCAGATCAGTCAGTCATACGGGCGAAAGTAGGGGATTATAATGCTGCCTTTCGTCTTGTCTTCGGACAGGGACTCTGGATTATCGTGGGGTCTTTGATTGCATTCCTGATAGGCCAAATTGTGGATGTAGTGATATTTCATAAGATTAAACGTTACACAGGAGAAAAACTCCTGTGGCTCCGGGCAACAGGTTCCACAATTATCTCTCAATTATTGGATAGCTATGTCGTGTTGATGATTGCTTTTTATGTTGGTGCAGATTGGCCACTAAGCATAGTATTAGCTATCGGTACCGTCAACTTTATTTATAAATTCATCATGGCTGTTGGATTGACACCTGTCATTTATCTTCTTCATTGGCTTATGGAACGTTACCTCGGTCAGGAGACAGCAAATTTGATGAAAAAAAGTGCGCACTTGCAGCAGTGACAAGACATCAGGTAAAAGCAATACTCTGTTTTAGTGCAGTAAGCTTTTGTATCAGGTTTTCGAATTCCACAAAATTCAATGACTGTTGTCCATCACTGATGGCCAGTTCAGGCCGGTCATGGATCTCAATCAACAGTCCGTCTGCTCCTGCGGCGAGCGCTGCCAAAGCCATCGATGGTACAAAGCGCCGGATGCCGATACCATGCGATGGATCGACAATCACCGGGAGATGTGTCTTTTCTTTCAATATGGGCACTGCGTTCAAATCCAAGGTATTGCGGTATGCGGTCTCATAGCTGCGAATCCCTCTCTCGCACAACAGAATCTTTTCATTGCCGGCGCTGAAAACATATTCCGCAGACTGAAGCAGCTCATCTATACTCCCACTGATCCCGCGTTTGATGAGGATTGGATTGTCCACTTCTCCGAGCGCGTCCAGGAGGTTAAAGTTCTGCGAATTGCGTGCACCGACCTGAAAGATGTCAACATAGGGTTGCATCTCCATTACCTGACTCACTTGCATCACTTCAGTGATGATCTTTATGCCATGTACATGACAGATTGCTGAAAATACCTTCAGTCCTTCCATGCCCAGACCGCGAAATGCATACGGGCTGCTTCTGGGTTTATATACTCCTCCGCGCATGATACGTACTCCACACTTCAGGAGAAGTTGCACTGTCTTCTCAATATGTTCTTCAGACTCGATACTACAAGGACCTGCCATCACCGTGAAGGACTTGTCATCGATACAAACATCATCGCCAAGGTCAATAGCAGTGCGGCCAACTTTCCATTTTCGACTTGTCAGCTTATAGTCGTCACTGACCCGATGAATATCTCGGACACCTCGTAGATGTCCAATGCTACGGATGTCTATTTCTTGCTGACCAATGCAAACGAAGTAGTTTCCCGCTTGTGTGGAGATTGCTTTTATCTTGTATCCATTAGCTTCTACCTCGTGGATAATGCGTTGGCGATCAGGATCACTGATGCCGGATTCAAGCTGAATGATCATGGTGTTTGATGTTGTTGATGAATGTCCTGATGGTTTCTGACTGATTGGTACTTTCAGCAATACTCCTCAGGAAAGCGCTACCGATGATAGCACCACGGGAAAATTCTGTTGCCTGTCGGAATGTGGTATTGTCATGAATGTTAAATCCTGTCATGACAGGGTTCCTGAGTCCCATGGCACTGAGTCGCTGCAAATAGGGGTGAGATATTTTCGCATGGAGCATACCAGTGGTACTTGCACTGCTCACAGCATAGAGAAATCCCGTGCTCACCGCGTCAATACTTCTGATACGTGCATCACTTGTCTGAGGTGTGATCATAAAGACACAACACACATTGTGTTGTCGAAATGTGTCCTGATAAGCTGAAACATAGAGCTCTATGGGTAAGTCAGGGATGATCACACCGGAGATACCTGTCTCCACGCAACAGCGACAAAATCGATCGACACCAAACTGAAGAACTGAATTATAGTATCCCATGAGTAAGAGCGGGATACGTACCCGAACAGAATCCAGTTGCTCAAATAACAGGTCGAGTGACATGCCATTTGCCAATGCCCGGCTATGGCATGCCTGGATGACCGGACCATCTGCAAGCGGATCACTGAACGGAATTCCGATTTCTACCATATCAACGCCGTTTTCTTCCAATGCCTGAAGAATTCCGGGCAAACTGTCTATCTCCGGATACCCTGCCGGAATATAGATGCTCAGAATTTTTGTCCTATTCCTGGTAAACAGTGTTTCGACATGTTGCCTGTTTCTTCGTGGTGTACTGATTGTCTTCATGAAGCGCATTATTATTTGACTTGTGAGTTAAAGACATTCTGATATACGGACATATCCTTGTCGCCTCTTCCACTGAGATTGATCACCACGACCTCATGTCCAAGAAAGCGCATGTGTTCCAGATAGGCCAATGCGTGCGCGCTTTCGAGGGCAGGAATGATCCCGGTGGTTTTAGCAAGGAGCATTCCGGCAGATACAGCTTCTGTGTCTGTGACATAATCATATTCGACCCGCTTTACTTCGCGCAGGTGTGCGTGGATTGGTCCTATGCCAGGATAGTCAAGTCCTGCTGAAATACTATGGGGTTCGACGATCTGGCCGTCTTCATTTTGTAAGAGATAGGTCATACTACCATGGATTACACCTCGTCTGCCCAATTGGAGTGTCGCTGCAGTCTTGCCACTATCAATGCCTTCGCCGGCTGCTTCAATGCCAATGAGTCTCACCGTTGGTTCGTCCAGAAAATGATAGAAAGCTCCAATGGCATTTGATCCACCACCTACTGCAGCAATGATGCAATCAGGAAGAGTGTGCAGTTGGGCTCTGATTTCCTTACTGATCACCGACTGCAAGCGTGCAACAAGATCCGGGTAGGGATGGGGCCCAACAACGGAACCGATAATATAATGCGTGTCTTCAGGATGGTTGATCCAGTCTCGGATTGCCTCGTTTGTAGCATCCTTCAGTGTGCGACTTCCACTCGATACCGGAATTACTTCAGCTCCCAGCATCTTCATCCTGGCCACATTCGGCGCCTGACGTTGCATGTCTAATTCTCCCATGTACACAGTACAAGCCAGGCCTTTCAATGCACAAACTGTCGCTGTTGCTACACCATGTTGACCGGCACCGGTCTCTGCAATAATTCTGTGTTTTCCAAGACGTATCGCGAGAAGAATCTGACCGCAGGTATTATTGATTTTATGCGCTCCGGTATGACACAGGTCTTCGCGCTTCAGATAAATACTTGCGCCGTAGCGCTCACTCAGTCTGTCAGCATAATATAACGGCGTCGGTCGTCCGACATATGACCGCAACAAATCTTCCAACTCGGACTGAAAGCTGCTGTCTGCGAGGATCGTGTCATAGTTCATCCTCAATTCTTCGACATTGTGATAAAGCAGCTCTGGTATAAACGCTCCGCCAAATCTGCCGTAATACCCATGCTCATCAATTGTGTATCTCATGACGCAACAATCTTATGAATTGTGAAACAAGATTAACGTCCTTCAGTCCTGGCCGGATTTCAAATTTGCTATTGATGTCTACTGCGTATGGCAGCCTTTGGAGATCAAGCCCCAGCAGACGCTCCTGTGCATCTAAGCCAATGCCGCCGCTCAGGAAATAGGGCGTCTCCTGATGATAATCCTTCAATTTGTCCCAGGCAAATACATTCCCTGAACCACCATATCTCTCAGATGATGTGTCGAAGAGAAAATTCTCCACGAAATCGCAGACTGAAATATGATCAAAAGAGAATTCGTCAGAGATCCGGAAGGCTTTGATGATCCTGATTCCTTCCTCACCCAACGCACGACAATATTCATCGGTTTCATCACCATGTAGTTGGACAAGATCGAGGTGAAGTCGTTCGGCATGTTCGATAACCCTATCTTGTTCCTCATTGACAAAAACACCCACTTTCTGGATTCCTGACGGTAACCCGTTCAGTACTGATTCCAATTCTTCCATCCTGGCAACCCGTGGTGAACCGGCGTAGAAAATGAATCCCATATAATCTGGCAACAGTCCTGCAAGTGCTGTAATGTTTGCCGGCTCATTCATGCCGCACACTTTTATCTTCATCATACGGCGAGTGTTGATTTGAGAATGGGCTCCTGCTTCATCGCGTTCCTGACAGCATGTATAAACTCAGCGCAACGGATATGTGGGTGAGGATCCGACATGAAGTATTCACCGATCAGGAATCCATTAAATCCGGCACGAGAAAGAGTGCAGATTGTAGAGGCGTCATGGATTCCACTCTCACTGATTGTAATGCTATCCGGTGAGATCTGCGATCGCAACATGAGGCTAGTGTCGGTATTCACGGTGTGATCGTCGAGGTTTCTGTTGTTGATGCCAATGATATCTGCAGATGCTTCTCCCAATACGGTGAGCTCTTCTTTTGTATGTACTTCCAGAAGGACTTCAAGGCCGAGCTGATGTGCGCACTGTGTGAACGTTTTGATATCTGATACATCGAGGATGGAGGCAATCAATAAAATCGCGTCTGCTCCGATACTCTTCGCTTCAATGATCTGATATTCATCGATGATAAAGTCCTTCATCAGGATAGGGCAGAAGTTGAATTTGCGGGCAAGAGTCAGATCCGTACTTTTACCACCGAAGTATTGAGTATCCGTCAGAATCGAGAGCGCTGATGCACCGGCCTGCATGTATCCGATGCTTACTTGCTCTACATCTGCATAGGCGTTGATGACACCACGACCTGGAGACTGACGCTTGAATTCGGCGATGATACCCACTTTATCTGGTCGCAGGAGGTACTTGCATAAAGAAACGACAGGAGTGTTGAAATAGATACTCTTTTCAAGGAGCTTCACAGGATACAACGTTTTCCTTTCTTCCACCGTACGTCGTTTTGCCGCTACGATGTCATGTAAAATATTCATGCTGCCAGGAGTTTTTGAAATGCGCGTAAGGCTGCACCGCTCTTTAGCGATTCATCGGCAAGTCCGAGAGTTTCGTTGAGGGAGAGTTGTGGGCGTACACAGCGAATGGCGAGTGCCGCATTCGCACTTACTACTGCGTTTTGAGCTGCGGTTCCTTCGCCATGTAGAATCCTGGAGAAAATTGCCGCAGATTCTTCAATTGTCCGTCCTCCCCGAAGTTCCTGCTCAGTGTATTGAGATAATCCCATGTGCGCAGGAGTGACCAATTCTTCATGTGTATTTGTGATCATCTTGAAGGGACATGTGAGGCTTACTTCATCGCAGCCGTCAAGTGAGTGGAGGATGACATATCTGGTCTGATCCCTTTGATAGAGATAGTGATAGAGGCGTGCTAATTCGAGCGAGTAGACACCGACAAGCTGATGCTCGGGACGCGCCGGATTGACCATGGGCCCGAGCATATTGAAGAACGTTTTTGTGGCAAGTTCCTTCCGGACAGGAGCTACATGTTTCATAGCAGGATGAAAGAAGGGTGCATGAAGAAAACAAATCCCTGCAGTTTCTATCTGTTGCCGGAGTTTCTCCTGATCATTTGTAAACTTGTAACCGAAGGCCTCCATAATATTTGACGACCCACATACTGAACTCACACCATAGTTACCGTGCTTTGCAACAAAAATCCCTGCCCCGGCGGTGACAAAACTTGCCAGAGTTGAAATGTTGAAGGTGTCCTTACCATCACCACCCGTGCCGCACAAATCCAGAGGCCGAAATGCTCTGAGGTCTATCGGTATGCAAAGCTCCAGCAAGGCATCACGAAATCCCGACAATTCCTCAACTGTAATTGTCCGCATTTGAAAGACTATAAGGAAGGCACTGATCTGCACAGGAGTATAGCGACCTTCTCCGATCTCAATAAGTATTCGCCGGGCATCGTCTCGGCTCAGCGTATTATGTCCAAACAAATGTGTGAGTATTGTTTTCATATGCATGTACAGCTCTTGTTCAAATTGCCATGTTCTTATGCAGAATAAAATTCCTGATGATCTGCGCTCCGCAGGGAGTCATGATACTTTCAGGATGAAACTGTACGCCACGAATGTCATAAGACCGGTGACGCAATGCCATAATCTCTCCGTGCATATCATATGCGAGACATTCAAGCTCTGCAGGAAAATCAGCTTGACTCACCACCCAGCTGTGATACCTGCCACCTTCGAATATTCTTTCCACATCTCTGAATATGTAATCATCCTCCACAACTGTAATTGTGCTGCTCACACCATGAAACACAACTTCGAGATTTACCAGGGTTCCTCCGAAGGACTCTGCAATAGCCTGGTGGCCAAGACACACACCCAACATGCTTTTCCTGCCGGCATACGCATCGATCAGAGAT
>DATDQA010000145.1:0-5487 GCA_035292505.1 Saprospiraceae bacterium
TTTCATTGAACAGCGACAGGGCTTCGATGGCCGCAATGAGAAAGCGCCCTTCGACAAGCTCAGGGTCCGAGGCACAAAACTGAATCCATTTTCATTTTAATTTTCATTTTGATTTTCATTGAATACGGGATCATGGGCCGATTGAGTTTAAAAGTATTATGAGGTTATATCACGGGTAGAAAGTTTGAACGAATGAGGATACTGGGATTAACTCGTCATTTTCTGATATCTTTCCTATGTGAACATTCAAAAACATGAGATCTTACACTCTTCTCCTTGTAGCCTTCTCTTTATCTCTTTTCATCACCTCTTGCACTTATGATGTCGGGATCGATACTATCGATAAATACAACGTCGATATCGGATCCTTTACGCTTCTTAGTGAAAGCCTGGAGATGCTGCCGTATTTGGATAAGATAGGTGTGGTTTTTATGGATTCCCTGGCAAATGAGCTCGTATTGACTATTCAGGAATCACAGGTTATATTAACGAATGGCACGCTGTTTCATTATGATGTATATGAGCCTGGAGATACTGTCAGGTACGGATACCGATCCCAGTACAAAAGCTTTCATTTAAGAAATGATTCATTGGATCTCAGCTTTACAATAAGTCTTGCAGCACGCCCCTATTATTCAGATCCAACAAGCAGTTATGTTGCAGATGTCACGAGTATATTGCGCAATGTGTCTGGCGTGCCCTATAGTTTAGTGCAGGTTTTCTATCATGTACTCAACCAACGCACATGGCCTGAAGTATTTTTATCTGCTGAAAATATAGGGTTCCTTGCAATTTTCAATAAGAACTTTGATGATGTGCTATTGACAGAATATTTTGGTTCGAAACCTATGGTCTATTTCAATTATGACGTCGGTATCGTCTCATTTACCGACCATACTGATAAACAATGGAGGTTTGATCGATTCCAGTAAGGCCATATCTTGGAACTTCCTACCCACATTAGGTTTCCCAGGAAGAAGTCTTCAGTCCTCAGTCTTCAGTCCTCAGTAACTCGTAACTCGTAACTCGTAACCGTAACGCGCAACCCGTAACATTCTGGCTTTTGTGATCATTATCACAGATACACATGATCAATATCAGTTGTGCAACTGCCGGATATCAACTATTGTCATGTCGATTGACCGGATATTTCAGCTTCATTTATGAGCGATTTAAATAAATCTTAAAACTCCCGGTATCATGAAAAATATTGTCGTTTTAGGCAGCAACTTTGCGGGATTCACAGCAGCAATACAACTCAGCAGAGGCCTGAAAAAACGGAAAGGTGAATACTACCAGGTCACTGTGGTCTCTCCCTCCCATGAGTTTTTGTATGTCCCTTCACTGATCTGGGTGCCTTTTGGTAGAAGAATGTTAAAAGACATCCGTTTTGATTTACGACCGATCCTGCAAAAAAATAATATCAACTTCATCGAGGAGGCCGCTGAACGCGTAGATCCTGAAATCAATACTGTATACCTGCCGGATGGTAAATCCATCTCCTATGACTATCTCGTCGCGGCTACTGGAGTCAAGATGAACTTCGATGTCGTCGATGGTCTGCGGCCCGAGGATAATAAGATCCAGAACATCGTCATCCCAAGACTTGCACTGAAAACGAAAGAAGCCTTCGATACACTCGTGAAAGATCCCGGCCCTGTGATCGTTGGTGCTACTCAAGGTGCAAGCTGCATGGGAGCAGCATACGAGTATTTGTTCAATATGGACAAAGAACTCCGAAGAAGCAAAGTGCGGGATAAAGTCAAGCTCTATTGGATCACCCCAGAACCTTACCTCGGTAACTTCGGTATCGATGGGATGCCTGGCGGAGAGGCTATGCTGAAACTCTTTATGAAGCTCTACAACATCGAAGCGATCGTCGATGCCAGCATTGAAAAGATAGAACAGCATCAGATCATCCTGAAAAACGGTAGAATCCTTCCCTATAAGATGGCCATGCTGATGCCACCCTTCGAAGGTGCAGATGTGATGAAGGCAAGTCCAAAATTGGTCGATAGCAAAGGTTTTGTGATAACGACCGGAACCTACCAGCATGTCACTTATAAGAATGTGTTTGCCGCGGGCCTCGCTGTGGAAGTACTTCCTCCGTTTAAGATTGAGAAGACGCCATATGGAGTACCGAAGACCGGATATCCGAGTGATGTCACCGGAAAGATCGTAGCAAAGAACATTCTCAAAATGATCGATGGAGACACGAAATTGACCAACAAAGAATGGGGAAGGATTCCGGCTCTCTGCGTGATGGACGCGGGTCATAAAGAAGTTTACCTCGTCGCAAATCACTTGTTCAAGCCGAGACAATTTGCCATCATCTTTCCGAATGTCTTCAACGACTTTGGCAAGGTGCTACTTGAGAAATATTTCCTGTGGAAGAACAGGCATGGCTATGCCTGGTTACCGTAAACAATGAATGATAGATGATGGGAGATGAATGATATTGAGAGTTGTTATCATCCATCACTCATCACTCATACTAATCCAACACCTCTTCTGCAAACTCCGGTGTCACTCCCATATTTTCCCAGGCGAAGGCGTATATATCGGCAGCAAGTGCGATCTGTTGTTCGGTTGATACGGAACCATGACCAGCTCTTACTTGTACACGAATCATCACAGGATTTGCACCGGCATGACATTCCTGAAGTCGCGCGGCAAACTTGAATGAATGCGCCGGTACCACACGATCGTCATGATCGGCTGTTGTCACCAATGTTGCAGGATATGCTACTCCTTCCTTCAATGCATGCAGCGGTGAATATTTTTTCAGGTATTCAAACATCTCCGGAGAGTCTTCTGCCGTACCATAATCAGTCGCCCAGCCCGCACCCGCGGTGAAGGTGTGATAGCGCAACATATCCATAACACCAACCTGGGGAAGCGCCACCTTGGCGAGATCCGGTCGCTGGGTCATCGTAGCTCCTACGAGCAGGCCTCCATTTGAACCACCTCCAAGAGCAAGGAAGTCGCTTGATGTGTATCCTTCTTTGAACAGGTATTCCGCCGCCCCGATATAATCATCGAAGACATTCTGCTTCTGCATTTTCGTACCTGCCTTATGCCATTCCTCTCCATATTCACCTCCACCGCGAAGATTGGGTTGTGCATAGATTCCGCCCTGTTCAAGCCAGGCAATGCGAAACGCACTGAAGTTTGGTGTCATACTGATATTGAAGCCTCCATACGCAAAGAGATATGTTGGATTCTTCCCATCCAATTTCAAACCTTTTTTATGGACAATGAACATAGGCACACGCGTTCCATCTTTGCTCTGATAAAAGATTTGCTTTGTTTCGTATAGCGCAGGATCAAAGTCCACTTTCGGCTGGCGATGTAAGACAGATTTACCGGAAGCGATATCATATTTATATATCGCAGCAGGTATCGTGAAGGAGGTAAACGAGTAATACAAATCCTTCTCTTCGCGCTTCGCACCAAATCCACCCACGGAACCAATCCCGGGGAGTTCTACCTCCCAATCCAAATTACCGCTGAGGTCATATTGTTTCACAGAGGATTTTGCATCGATGAGATACTCGGCGAAAATCCTGCCACCTCCCGAGCCGGCCGTGAGTACATGTTCTGTTTCAGGAATGACGTCGTTCCAGTATTCTTTCGCGGGATTATTGAGATCGACGGCGATCACACGCGTATTCGGTGCATTATCATTTGTAGTGAATAAAAAACGATCGCCTTCATTCTCCAGATAATTGACATTCGTTTCATAATTCTCATCGATAGTGATCAAAGCACGTCCAGGATTCCGCAGATCTTGTACATAGACGACATTTCCACTCGTTGTCTGCGCTGCAGAGATGACGAGATAGTCACCATCTTCAGTGACATAGCCGGAGATATATCGGTTTGGTTCCCTTTCTCCACCAAACATGAGTATGTCATCATGCTGCAGAGTACCAAGTTTGTGATAGTAGAGTTTATGAAGTTGTGTCTTTCCGGACAACTGGCTTCCTTCAATCGGGATATCATAGCTGCTATAATAGAAGCCTTCATTCTCTTTCCAGGCGATACCACTGAACTTCACATTTTTCAATGTATCCTCCACAATCCTTTTGTTTTCAGATTCCATGACAATCACTTTACGCCAGTCGGATCCGCCTTCTGTGATCAAATGGGCAGAGAGTGAACCATCTTTTGTAAAGAAAACACCGCTCAATCCGACTGTGGCATCTTCCGAGAAGGTATTCGGATCGAGATAGACTTCGGGATCAGCATTTGTATTCTCTTTTGGCGTACGATATAGCACGCTGTGGTTTTGCAAGCCGGTATTTTTGTAATAATATTCAAAATCACCTTCTCTGAAGGGTGCTGAAATACGCTCGTAGTTGAGAAGTGCTTCAAGACGTTTTTTTAAATCGCCACGGAAAGATATCTGGTCAAGATATCCAAACGTGACTTTGTTTTGCGTATCTATCCATGCCGATGTTTCCGCAGACATATCATCTTCCAGCCAGTGATAAGGGTCCGGAACCTGCACCCCATGATACGTGTCGACATGATCGGACTTTCGTGTTTGAGGATACTCAAATTTCATGGACTCAGATTGAGTGGTTTGTTTGCACGATCCAAAGAAAATAATGATGGATAAAAGAAGAAAGAAAACACATTTCATTGGGGAACAGTTTTTTTAAAGGCGCTCCAAAGATAGAATTCTCCTCAGAGTCAATTTGGGTCATTCTTGTCCACGAAAGACACCTCCTTTTTGTTAATGCAGTATTGTTGCTGCAACAGTACAGCTACAGTATAGAATAAATTTGTGTCCTTCATTTTCCTTGCCCGTCCGGTGCAATAAGCATCCCTTTTGGATAAGCGGGCGTGTCCCTTTACGTGCCTGTCTGCCTCGCCTTGCGCCTTAGCTTCGAGCCGACGGCGTCAGCGACGGCGCGCAGAGCGAGGCAGGGTTCGTGGATCATATTTTTTTACTTTAAACGCAAAAACCACCGGACAAATGCAATGCATCATATCCGGTGGTTTGAAAACTTTCGAAGCTTAGAATTCTCAGTTATCTTCTTTTAGCACTGCAGTGCATCCAGGGAAGCTTGAGCTGACGCAATCGCCTGCTGGTACTCTGTACCCTGTCCTGATGCATTTGCACACGACTGCAAGTCTGCGGCAGCATCAAGGTATGCAAGACCTGCATTCCTATATGCATTGCAGTTTTCAGTCGTAGGATTCTGCCCATAGTCAGTAGCTGCATCGTTAAATGCAGTCAATTCAGCCTGAAGCTCTGTTGTCCAATTACAACCGACAGGATCGTCATCCTTGCACGAAACGAGGAGTACAACAGACACAAGGGTAAGAACTGCGAACAAATTTTTCATAGCATTCATAAACGATAAATATTTAAAGTGAAAAAAAAGTCTTTTTTTGAGTGATGAGCTTGTCGGAGGTGAGCTTACAGACGCCAAGGTACTCATTATTGTCTACCCGCAGACTGTCATAGAGGGTGTA
>DATDQA010000146.1:0-41159 GCA_035292505.1 Saprospiraceae bacterium
CGACTGGGACGAATTCTGGAATGTGGTAAAAGGCAATGGCCCGTGCAACCGTCAGCGCCTTGAAGCCCGTCAGAAAGCGCATGCAGAGGGACAATGGGTACGCGATGCAGCTATCGCTTATGCCGAAAAACAACAGAAACGTAAAACTCAGCCTGTCGAAATTGTAGCCTAGTCCCGGAGTCAGTTATTTATGCATGATACACAATTGACTACAGCCTGGCGCAGTCCTTCGAACATTGCAATCATCAAGTATTGGGGGAAACATGGTGATCAACTGCCAGATAACCCTTCTTTGAGCATCACTTTGTCCAAAGCACATACGGAAACACGTATTACAGCGAGACGATTAAATGCGGGAGAATCAGCAAGCATAATATTTCTCTTTGAAGGCAAAGAAAATCCGTCCTTTGGTAAACGTGTGGCGATTTACCTGCAGCGGTTATCTGAATTTGTTCCCTGCATCAAGGAATACCATCTGACAATTGAAAGTGAGAATTCATTTCCACATTCATCGGGAATTGCTTCATCTGCCTCGGCGATGAGTGCGATCGCATTATGTGTCGCTGATTTACAATCCAACATTGATAGAAAAACCCATGATGCCGCTTTTTGGCAACAAGTGTCATCGATGTCTCGGCTTGGGTCCGGTAGCGCATGTCGTTCTGTCTATGGACCTGTGAGTGTATGGGGATATACCGACATGGTGCCTGGTTCATCAGATGAGTACGCGATTCCAATGCCGCATGTGCATCCGGTCTTTCAGACACTGAAAGACACTATTTTGATCATCAATGATACAATGAAGGCCGTATCGAGTAGTGTAGGCCATACCTTGATGGACGGACATCCTTTTGCCAAAGCACGCATCGCACAAGCAAAACAGAATCTGAAGATTTTATTGCCTGCCTTGCACAGTGGAGATCTCATCACATTTGGGAAAATCACGGAAGCTGAAGCAATGACCTTGCATGCTTTGATGATGACGTCTGATCCTGCCTATCTCCTTTTGGAACCCAACTCACTGCACGTCTTGCAACGCATCAAGGCATTTCGCGAGTCAACCGGCGTCCCTGTTTACTTCACACTTGATGCAGGCCCAAATGTCCACCTCCTCTATCCGCAGGAGTATAAAGACACCGTCCGCGAATGGATACTTGGTGAATTGATCATCTTTTGCAAGGATGGACGGATCATTGAAGATCATGCGGGGGTTGGGCCGGAGAGAATATGAATGATGGGTGATGAATGATGGATGATGAGTGATGAGTGATGGAAGATTGGTTCAATCTACTCTGGGCAAGTTTCAAAGTATGGGTTCAGTATGACTATAATAAGAATACTCCATCAATCATTTCAAATGTTCAAAATCTCTTTCCAACAAGTATGCCTCCGCTATAAACCCATCCAGAACCTTTAAAATACAAGTGCCACGCACCTCTTGCTCCGATTACAAACCCACTATCAGCAATGTATTGATATTGTAGTCTATACACATGCTCTAAAGCGATAAAACTGTAGTAATATGGGACCGCTAATCGAATTGGAGTGTCACCATAGAATACACTTGAAAAAGTTCCATCAACTTCCATCGCAATATAGCTTCTATCAATGTATCCTATTCCAAGTGCTGCTTGAATGGATACCTCGTGATACTTACTGGCAAGTAAATTGAGGCCGGCACCGACTTCCGCATTCGCATAAAAATCACGACCTGTACGACCCTTCAAATTGATAATACCCTGATCAAAGGGCTCTGAAGAGGCACAACATCAATAACAACGGACAACGCCATAGCCGCTGAGTTTCTAGTTGCAATCTGGGTCCTGACGTTCACTTTGCTCCTTCGGTCCAGAATGTCCTCTTTGCCCTATTTGCACTTTGTTTTCCTCTGCCTTCGCCTCAGCCTCCGTCTTCTTTCTATCTTCGCAAAATGACTTTTCATTTATTTCCAACCAGTACGTATTCATCGCGTCGCAGCGATCTGATGTCCATCATAGGTAAAGGCGTTATCCTGATTCCGGGCAATGAGACGAGCCCGATCAATTACAAAGCGAACTCCTATCGCTTCAGACAAGACAGCCACTTCCTGTACTATGCTGGGATTGATATCCCCGGGCTTGATCTCGTGATAGACGTGGATAAGAATGTCACCATCCTCTATGGAGACGAACAGTCGGTGGAGGATCAGGTATGGAGTGGTACACGCGAACGTCTTTCTGTGTTGGCAGAGAAAGTGGGGATCAATGAGGTACGACCAAGGGTTCAATTGATTCCGGATTATGCGAGTTGTGATATTCTCACTGTACATCCTTATCGTGCAGAACATTTTGCCTTACTTCAAAAAATCAACGAGCATGCCGATTGCTCTGTAGCACCATCGCTGCAACTGATGAAAGCAATTATTGCTCAGAGAGAAATCAAATCCCCGGAAGAGATCGCACAAATGGAGGAGGCTCTGCACATTACTGCACAAATGCACAGGAAGGTGATGCAATCGGCCATAGCGGGAAAGACAGAAGCGATTCTTGCCGGAATAGCAACCGGTGTAGCCCTTGCCAATCAGGTCATGACGGCATATGGAATCATCCTTTCGAGGAATGGAGAAATCCTGCACAACGAATCATATGATAATGTCCTCAAGGAGGGTGACCTGGTATTAGGCGACTTTGGTGCTGAAAGCAGAATGCACTATGCAGGAGATATCACGCGGACGTTTCCGGTAAGCAAGCAATTTTCGACGCAGCAGCGAGAGATCTATGAACTCGTCCTTGAGGCACAAGTGAAAGCGATCAATGCTGTGCAGCCCGGAAGATTGTTCCGGGATATTCATTTACAGGTTGCACATATATTCACCGAAGGCTTGAAGTCATTAGGACTAATGCAAGGCGATACAGAGTCTGCTGTAGCTGAAGGGGCGCATGCGCTCTTTTTCCCACATGGACTCGGTCATATGATCGGACTGGATGTGCATGATATGGAGGGACTCGGAGAAGATTATGTCGGGTATGATGAACATGTTTCACGCAGTGCACAGTTCGGCCTTGCATATCTGCGCATGGCGAAAAGCCTCAGACCAGGACATGTGGTGACTGTTGAACCTGGCCTCTACTTTATTCCTGCGCTGATCGATCAATGGCGTACAGAACAAAAGCATACTGCATATATCAACTATGACATCGTGGACGCATACCTTGGTTTTGGTGGTGTACGTATCGAAGATAATGTGCTGGTGACAGATCGTGGTCATCGTGTATTGGGTCCGCGCATTCCAAAGACGGCACGTGACATTGAAGCGCTACGCGGATAGCAGAATCACGAATATAAAAAACGGCTGCCATCGTGAGATAACAACCGTTTGTTGTCTTGAAGAAGAGTTTCCGGACTACTTCCTCTTTGTGGCTTTCTTCGTAGCCTTCTTTGTAGCCTTCTTCTTAGCAGCTTTTTTAGTTGCTTTCTTCTTAGGCTTAGCAGCTTTCTTTGCAGCAAGCCCTTTTCTTCCGGTTGCTTTCTTCGCGGCTTTCCTCTTAGGAGCAGCCTTTCTTGTAGCTGCTTTGGCAGCTTTTCTGGCGGCGAGAGATTTTCTGGCTGTTGCCCTCTTCACTGCTTTTTTAGCCTTCTTAGCAGCTTTTTTGGGAGCAGCCTTTTTGGCAGCCTTTCCTTTCTTCGCAGCTGCCGAAGCACGCTTCACCGTTTTTTTGCCCGCACGGTTAGCGGAGGCAGCCTTAGACTTAGTCTTCGACTTGCCGGATTTGGATTTTCCCGTCATAATGCTGAATAAAATTAATTACGAGTTCTCATGTGTTTTGTCTGCTTCTCAAGTTCACTTAGCCAGGACTTTTGTTTATTCTGAGACAATGCAATCATGCTTCTCTTTTCTCAGTAAGGTGTCTTTCTTCTCAGGATATGTTCACAAGTTGTCCTGTCTCCTTTACTCCTTGCATCCAGTTTTTCATCACTTCATGTTCAACATTTTCAATCCTGGATGGCACTGGACTTTTCCAAAGTGCACAAAACATGTCACAAATGTACAAACACAAATCAAAAAAAACTATTATATGTAGAAATATTTTTTATGGGGCACAAACTTTTTTCTGATCGTTTTTTCATGCAATTGAGATACATGCCACACATTTCTACATTCTGATCTTGAAAGACTTCTTCGGAGGTTCAGCTTTCTTCACAACCAACTTCTTTCCATCCAATTCCGAATCATTCAATGTATCAATCGCTTTTTGTGCTTCTTCATCTTTCGGCATGGATACAAATCCATACTTCTTGGATTCCCCGGTCACACGATCATAGACGACGCGTGCACTATCAACAGCTCCAAATCTTGCGAACATTGATTCAAGCATCGCTTCATTGACGCGTGATGGAAGTTGAGCTACAAAGATGTCCATGACTTTACGATTGTTATCTGTGATTAAATCAGACCGCTAAACGCGGGAAGTTGTTGTTTTGTTTCAATATCATCAACTATTTCTTCACAACAATAATGCCAGACACAAGAAAGGGTGAAGCCGGTAAAACAGGAGAAGCCGGAGAAACCGGAATATCATTTTTACTTACAACGATATTAGCCAGTCCACCTGGTGTGTTGTGTTCGAACCATCTTTGATGCATTGCCAATTTTTAAATGAATTCAATGCACAGAACATCATAGAGTTTCAGACTTACCGGTTTTACCCGCTTCACCGAATTCTCCGACTTTACCGGCTTCACCCCATTTTCCTCTATTTTACCCTCATGTCACGGATTACCTCCGATCAGGCACAAGATATTGCTGCACGATTCTGGCATATTAATGGATTAGCTACTCGGCTTTCCAGCGAATGGGGTGGTACTTTCCGGATCACTGCAGACGACACATTCTATCTCCTAAAGATCGCTCCATCTCATCTGAGTGAAGCACGCATTAGTCTTGAAGTTGCCGCAGTGAAACACCTCACATCAACTTTGAAAGAACTGCGATGCCCGCATATCATGCCTTCAATTCATGGAGAGGATGTTGTTCATACAGAATATGGTGCGGCACGCATGTATTCCTGGATCGTTGGAAGACTCTGGTCGGAGATACGACCACATGATCCTAAACTTCTAGAAAGCCTTGGTCAGGGACTCGGTCAACTCACAAACGCATTCGCAGGCTTTGACCACGCGGGCGCTTATGAAGATTTCCTCTGGGCTCTTGAAAGTCCCGTCTGGAAAGATGCCATGCATTTACTTCCGGATGATCTTGCAGGTATTTGCAGATTTTACCAGGAACGATATGAAAGCAATCTAAAGTCTACGCTCACATCCCTCCGTCATAGTGTCAACTATCACGATGCGAATGACTACAACATCCTTGTCTCCGATGACTTGAGTAATCCGTCTGTCATAGGATTCATTGACTTCGGCGATTGTCACTATGCCCCTGTCATCAATGATCTTGCGATCTGTCTTGCCTACGCCCTGATGGAGCAGGATGATGTGTTGGGTGCTGCACGTATCATCGTAAGAGGATATCATTATGTCTTCCCGATTCTGGCCGAAGAACTCGAGGTGTTACAAGATCTGATCTGTACGCGTCTCGTGATCAGTCTCGCTCATGCCGCCCGACGTAATGTATTGGATCCATCCAATACATACTGGCAGATTAGCATGGCTCCTGCAGAGAAACTTCTGCGGACGCTGCATGCAGTACCTCCTTATCTCTTTCTTTGCTCATTCAGGGCAGCGTGTGGTCTTGAACCGTCACAACACCATGATAGACTATGCGCATGGCTTGAAGCACATCGTACTCAGTTTGCTCCGGTCATAGGAATGGATTTATCTAAGGAGTCTGTCACCGTCTTCGACTGGAGTGTTGGAAGTACAGAATTAGGTGGAATCGATGAACTGGGGGATCTGGAGGAACAGACTTATCGTGTCTTTGGACGCATGCGTAAAGAAGGTACGCGAGTTGGAATTGGTCGCTATGATGAACCAAGACCCATCTATAGCACACATGAGTACGTGGTTCCTGGATTGCATACGTCTTCGATGCGCACCATTCATCTTGGTGTAGACCTTTTCATGCCTGTCGGCACCCCTGTGTACGCTCCGATGGATGGAAAAGTCGTGACGCTGACAAACAATGCCGGTGACAAGGAATATGGCCCCCTCGTGATCCTGGAGCACAAGACCGACGACGGTTTGACCTTCTACACCCTCTACGGACATAATAATATATATACACTCTCCCTGCTACGACTGGGGCAGGAAGTGAAGGCGGGAGAGAAAATCGCCGAAATCGGTAATTACCCCGAAAACGGCAATTGGGTTTCACATCTGCATTTCCAGATCATCACCGATCTTCTAAGTTATGTCGATGACTATCCCGGAGTGGCCGATCCGGATGCGAGGGAGATCTGGTTGAGTCTCTGCCCGGATCCAAATCTGATTCTCGGAATGAAGCATCCGGATCTGAAATATCACTATGCGGACACTCCCGGCCTCCTACGTAAACGCAAAAAAGTCCTCGGACCTAATCTCAGTCTATCATATGGTCAACCCTTACACATTGTCCGGGGATGGAAGACGCATCTCTATGATGAATACGGCAGGACATACCTGGACACCGTGAATAACATTGCTCACGTCGGTCATGAGCATCCGCGTGTCGTCCATGCAGGACAGAAGCAGATGGCTGTATTGAACACGAATACGCGGTATTTGCATCGTCAGCTTTTGACACTCTCACAAAAACTGCTGGAGACATTGCCAGGCCATCTTGAGGTGATCTGGTTTGTGAATTCGGGCAGTGAAGCAAATGAGTTGGCACTGAGGATAGCACGTACATTTACAGGGAGGCCCGATACGCTTGTACTTGAAGAAGGATATCATGGAAATACACAGGCATGTATCGATGTGAGTCATTATAAGTTTAAGCATGTGACGAAGCCGGAGAACACATCTGTCGTGCCGATGGAGATGTACGGGCAAGTTGCAAACTCTCCGAAAGTTGGACACAAAGCGAGAGCGAGCGAAGTCACACTTGTCCGAACCGATAGGGGCGGAGACTTCGCCGAAGGCATTGTAAATGGACCGATAACATTTATTCACGAATCGCTTCCGAGCTGTGCAGGACAGATTGTGCCCCACGAAGATTTTTTCATGGACATGTATGCAGAGATCAAGAAGAATGGGGGTATCTGTATTGCGGATGAAGTCCAGACGGGGCTTGGAAGGGTCGGCAGTCATTATTGGGCATTTGAGTTGTTTACACTAGCACCGGATATCGTCACTATTGGGAAGCCGTTGGGGAACGGACATCCGATCGCCGCAGTTGCATGCACACGTGAGATGGCAAAGGCATTTGCTAAAGGGCCCGAGTTTTTCAGTTCGTTTGGTGGTAATCCGGTGTCCTGTGCGATTGCAACAGAGGTCCTTACAGTCATTGAGGATGAGAATCTGCAAACGCATGCAAAAGACATTGGTGACTTCTGGATGTCATCCTTGCACGAACTACAAGTTACGTATCCCGTCATAGGTGATGTACGTGGTCATGGATTGTTTATCGGTGTGGAATTTGTAGAACGGGGTTCGCAGGCTCCGTCAAAACAAAAAGCAGTATATATCGTCCGTCGTATGTTGGATCACCGCATCCTCACAAGCCTTGATGGCCCTCATGGGAATGTGATGAAGATCAAGCCGCCAATGAGTATTACGCGAGAAGAAGTCGATCGGTTTTTGGGGGTGATGGAGAAGATTCTGAAGGAGGATGCTGTAAGAGAGAAGTCAAAATGTAAAATGTAAAATTCAAAAATGGGCTCCCATTTGACTTTTGACTTTGATATTTTACATTTGAGTCTAGTCCGAAAAGTCATCTTTTGCCCACGCTCACCCCTCGATCCCCTGAAGGGGAAGTCCACGCGCATTGAATTTCAATGTATTACGCGGGCGGCGGTTCCACCTTTAGGGGGTCAGGGGGCAGTGAAGCACTTTTCGGAGTAAACTCACATTTTAACTTTTTTGGATTTCTATCGTAGAACATCAAACACCCGCGAATACTTCACAATAAAACTCCTGTTCCTTGTAAGTCCATCGTTAGCAGTCTGATTGTAGACGACGAACAATCCAGTATTTGCCTCGGCAAGCCAGCCGAAGCGGAGATTCACGGACCAGAGATCGGCGACATCATTGTATTGGATCAGTCCCTGTGCATAGATCCTTGGAGTAAATGCATATGCAATCCGGCTACGGAAGATGTTCGTATTGAACTCACCTCCTGGAAGATCCACATCATTGCGATTCAGGCCAAATTCCGTATTGAGCTTGTCGCTGAAACGCATCCGCAGTGTAGCAGTATTGCTATAGCGATGACCGCCAAAGAAACCGCCGATAATATGTCGGGTACTTATAGATATCTTTTTGCTTTGGTTTGTTTCGAAGACAAATTGTCCTTCTGTATGATCATAAGTGCCGGCTGGAACAACGATGTCTTTGGAGATTTCGAAGGCTTCCACTACTCCCTCACGTGTGAAATTGATCCCGTCATGAAAGATAATGCCACTCTTCCACTCCCAATGATTGTCAATATGCAATAATCCTGTCTGCTGAAAACCATCAAAATCCCAATACCCGCGATAAGAAATATGCGGCCGTAATTCCAATAAGCCCAACCAGCCATTCATGCGCCAGTGATACAAGATGAGACCTTCGGGCTTCCTGAATGATTCTCTTAAGAGAAATCCGACTTCCGGATTGAAGCCTTCGCCAACTTCCATATACGCTCCTTGTACTTCCCATCCATTCCATTCATAGCGTGCAAGTCCTTTGAAGGCATGATCACCTGCATCGATACCTGGAGTGCTACTCTTTGAAGCAAAACCCGAGATCAGGGCTTTCTGACCAAGTCCAATTTTACCGTCGATCGCAAACACCGTGTTATGATCATCTTGTTCATCTCCCATACCATAGCGACCGATGACTGAACCACCGAGAAATGATCTTCTTCCGAATTCATGCTGGACCCTTGCAACGCTGTAGTTGTTCTCGTGGATTCCGACGTCGTCCATGTTATCAGTGAACATGCTCAGTGCGCCGATATTGGTTTTCTTGATTTTTCCTGACAGGCGCACACCTCCGACAATTGGAACTACCGCTCCATTTGGACTGATACCTATCCGTCTGCTGAAAAACAAATCGACTTCTCCGGGACTACCTGAACCGAAGAGACCAGCATTCTCGAGGAAGAAAGGTCGCTTTTCCGGAAAGAAAAGGTTGAAGCGATCAAGATTGACTTGCTGCTCATCAACCTCAACTTGTGCAAAGTCAGTATTGTAAGTAAGGTCGAGTGTCAGCGCAGGGGTAATGCTGTACTTCACATCGACACCCACTTCAGGTTCGAATTCTGTTTTAGGATCTGCTTCGGTGAAATCTTTCGATACACGACCAAGCACATACGGTATCACCTTGAGATTGCCAGGGCTTTGCAAATTCAATCCTGTGAGGGTACCCGCGAGCGAGAGGCGTTTCAGATCAAACCCAATGGGGAGCTTTGACCAATACACAATTTCATTTGTCTTGCGGATGTTGCGTCGGAAATTGATACCCCACACCTGGCTTTCGCCTGCCGCATACCTGAGAGTACGCAATGGAATGGCAAACTCTGCACTCCATCCATAGTCACCTACATCAGTTTTCACCTCCCAGGATGCATCCCAGTTCAGATTAAATCCACCGATGACACCACCTTGCTGTCTGTTGAGATTAGAGTTGCCAATTCCTTCATTGTCTACTTGCGCATCATATTCTGTACCAGCGCTGTTTGTGCCGAACATGAAGCCATTTTGTCCATCCTTGTATGTATCGAGGATAAAGAGAAAGCTGTCATTGTTATCGAGTGATGCATCCCGTAGAGCATCCGAAACTACGAGATTGTCTGGCTCTGCATCATGACAGACCACAGATAGAAAGAGAGTGTTTGCGTCGTATGCGATGCGGACATCTGTACGTTCACTTGCGCGTTCGCCGGCATAGGGTTGTACCTGCCAGAAGTCACCGAAGGATTCAATAGATTGCCAGACAGGGTCATTCATAACCTCTCCATCCATCACAGGCGTGCTTACAAGCAACATCGCTTTTGCGACCGGTCTGTCATCAGCACCTGGCTGTGCGAAGGAAATGACACCGCTCAAAATGCCTGCACTGCAGCATAAGAATCCAAGGCTTACTTTCATTCTCTTAATACCATTCTCTAAGAGTCGAATTTACGAATCCATGAATGGTGACTGTTTCTTTTAGAGTCCATTCGCGTGATTAATCGATAAAACCCTGAAACCAACATCCTCACACGACGCGAATCAGCGCGAACGTTGCACAATGCATGACTTTGAACTCTGAATAGACGGAAACATCACGTAAGCTATTTGGGGGTTTTGGGGATTTCTTCCGCCTTCGCCTTCTCCTTAGCCTTCCTATATTCACGCCAAATCAACTTGATGGACATCTCGGAGCTTCAAACCATAGACCACGATATCCTTGTCATCGGTGCGGGTGGCGCAGGCCTTAGAGCTGCGATTGAATGTGCAAAATCAGGAATCAATACCGGTGTTGTATGCAAATCTCTTCTCGGCAAAGCACATACGGTCATGGCAGAAGGAGGAATGGCGGCAGCACTTGGTAATGTCGATGCACGCGATCATTGGAAGGTACACTTCCGCGATACGATGCGCGGTGGAAAATTCCTCAATCAATGGCGCATGGCTGAACTCCATGCAAAACAGGCTCCTGACCGCGTCAATGAACTCGAAGTATGGGGTGCTGTCTTCGATCGCACGAAAGATGGCCTCATCAGTCAGCGCAATTTCGGTGGTCATCGTTACCCGCGCCTCGCACATGTCGGAGACCGTACTGGACTTGAACTCATTCGTACGTTGCAGGACTATGGTATTCACCAGGGATTCGATGTGCATATGGAGTGTACTGCACTACAAATTCTGAAAGATGGCGATCGCGTAGCAGGAGTACTTGCGTATTGGAGAGAGACAGGGCGTTTTGTTGTCTTCAAAACCAAAGCAGTCATCCTTGCAACAGGCGGCGCAGGAAAAGCATGGAAGGTGACTTCCAACAGTTGGGAATATACCGGTGATGGATTTCATATGGCTTATGAAGCCGGTGCGGAACTGATGGACATGGAATTCACACAGTTTCATCCAACGGGCATGGTGTGGCCACCGAGTGTGCGTGGCATCCTGGTGACAGAAGGTGTGCGTGGTGATGGAGGTATTTTGCTGAATAGCGAAGGCAAGCGCTTTATGTTCGGTTATATTCCCGATCGTTTCAAAGCTGAAACGGCGGATACAGAGGAAGAAGCAGATCGATGGTTGAAAGGAGATAAGGATGCGCGACGTCCGCCTGAATTACTCACACGTGATGTGGTAGCGCGATCAATCCTTGCGGAAGTGAAAGCAGGTCGTGGATCGAAGCATGGCGGTGTATACCTGGATATTGCCAGCAGAGTCCCTGCCGATCAAATCAGGAAGAAACTGCCGTCGATGTATCATCAGTTCAAAGAACTAGCAGAGGTAGATATCACAAAGCAGCCGATGGAGGTGGGTCCTACGCTCCATTACTCCATGGGTGGAATGCGTGTCGATCCTGATACACAGGCGACGAAAGTTCCTGGGCTCTATGCATGCGGCGAATGTGCGGCGGGACTGCACGGTGCAAATCGCCTTGGAGGGAATTCACTCTCTGATCTCATCGTCTTCGGTACTCTTGCAGGCCAGGGTGCCGTGAACTATGTTCAATCAATATCGCAAGCTCCGAACGTGAATAGTGAAGACGTCAAGCGTTCTATCCGCAACGCGACGTCATGCCTCAATCGCGAGACAGGATACAATCCCTATCTCGTCCATGACGAGCTCAAGGAACTCATGCAGATGAACGTCGGCATCGTTCGCAATGAGGTGGACCTCAGGGAAGCGATCGACAGGTTGCAGGAATTGAAACAAAAAGCCGCTGCGACAAAAGTCGACGGTAGTAGTCAGTACAATCCCGGATGGCACGAGGCATTGTCATTGCATTCACTCATCACATCGAGTGAGATCACTGCATATGCAGCACTGACACGTGAAGAAAGCCGTGGAGCGCATACACGTGCCGATTTTGAAAACGAACGTGAAGAATGGGTGAAGTGCAATATTGTTGTTAGAAAAGGTCGGGATGGAAAGCCAGAAGTAGAGAAGGTCTTGCGTCCTGAACCTGATCCTGAGTTAAAGCGCATTGCGAATATGACGATGGAAGAGTTGGAGAAAGAAGTAGAAAAAGAAAGAAAGGCGAAGGCTTAGGCTGAGGCGAAGGAAGAGCGTATATCTGGAATTGCAACTTGATTTTTTCATTTTTATTTAATTTTCATTTTCATTTGCCAATGCAACGCACATTCAATGTCCTGCGCGGTGATCGCGCTGCACTGCAGAAGTATTTTTCCTAAATTTATCCAATAACCATTTTGATTAAGCGGAAATGTATAACAGAATCACAGTAAATCCTGAGCAGATGGCAGGGGTTCCATGCATTCGGAATCTCAGAATTCCAGTGGCAGCCATCATTACGCTGATTGCACAAGGAATGTCGGAAGCCGACATCCTGGAATATTATCCGGATCTTGAAAAGGAGGATATCTTGGAAACTTTACAAACTAAACATCTTACAGACCAGATATGAAAGCTCTTGAATTCAAAACCAGGATTACTGAGAATGTAATCAAAGTACCGAGTGACATTCAGGCCGAAATAGAGTCGAGTGGAGGTGATGAATTGCGGGTAATTGTGCTGTTTGAAGATGATGATAAAGAAATATGGAGCCAATTGTCTTCTATGCAATTTCTCGATGGCTACTCTGTCGATGACTACAAGTATGATTTATGTTTCGAGGCGAGCGTTTCATGACTTTCAATGAATTTCTTGCTCATTGTGTGCCTTTCTTATATTTATCAGCATATGATATGTTTAAATTCGACGCTCTAGTATGCAAGACAATCCTTTAATAGTTTTCAGACAACAACTAGCAGAACTGTGCGAAAGGTACCATGTCAGGTATCTGTATGCATTTGGTTCTGTTGTTACTAATCGATATATTCCTGGAAAGAGCGACATTGATCTTATTGTTGAACTGGAAGAAATGCCACCAGAGCAAAAAGGCGAGATGTTGTTGAATTTCTGGGACGAGTTGGAGCATTTGTTACACAGCAAAGTAGATCTCTTGACGAATTCCATTATCAAGAATGACTACCTGAGAAAAAGTGTTAACGCAACTAAGAAGTTGATTTATGACGGAGCGGGCAAAGAAATACTTATCTGATATCCTCATTGCTATCGATCTCATCGAAAGTTTTATGAAAGATATCACCGGGTTCAATGAGTATTCTGGAGATGCCAAAACAAAGAGTGCGGTCGAACGCCAGCTTGGAATAATTGGCGAGGCAGTAAACAAGTATCGTAATGAGCAAGACGCTTTCGAACTGTCGCATACAAAGGCAATCATTCAGTTCCGTAATCGCCTCGTACATTCATACGACAGCGTAGATGATTCCATAATATGGGCAATCGTCCGTCTCCACTTACCTCCTCTGAAGGTAGAAGTGCAAAAGTATTTGGAAGATTAAAGAAACGATATCTCATGCAACGCACATTCAATGTCCTGCGCGGAGACCGCGATCGCGGCGAATTCAAAGAATACACGGTAGATGTCGATGAAGGCATGGTCGTCCTCGATGGCCTCTTTGAAGTGCAGGCACAGCATGCCAACGATCTCGCCATACGCTGGAATTGTAAAGCCGGCAAATGCGGCTCGTGCAGCATGGAGATCAATGGTAAACCTTTGCTCGCCTGTATGACACGTCTCGGTGACTTTGAAGAAGGCAAGACGATCTCTGTGACACCGATGCGCGCATTTCCCGTGATCAAAGATCTCGTCACAGATGTAAGTTGGAACTATGTGCAAAACAAACGCATCACTCCTTTCAAACCCGGCAAACCCGGTCCCGATGGGAAATACCGCATGAACCAGGAGAGTGCAGATAGGGTGCAGGAATTCCGCAAGTGCATCGAATGCTATCTCTGTCAGAATACCTGTCATGTCCTGCGCGATCATGAGAGGAAAGATGTCTTTGTCGGTCCACGCTTTATGATCCGTCTTGCCAGTCTCGAGATGCATCCCCTCGACACTGCAGATAGGCTTCCACAGATTAAGAATGAATATGGTT
This sequence comes from Saprospiraceae bacterium, assembly GCA_035292505.1. GTDB lineage: Bacteria > Bacteroidota > Bacteroidia > Chitinophagales > Saprospiraceae > DATDQA01. The sequence continues at coordinate 14,234 of DATDQA010000146.1, forward strand.
CAGGTTATTGCAATATCACCAAATGCTGCACAGTAGTTTGTCCTGAGCACATCGAGATTACAGACAATGCCATCATTCCGCTGAAGGAGCGTGTTGCGGATAGGTTTTTTGATCCATTGAAGGTGTTGTGGGAGAAGATTTTTAGGAACAGAGCGCATAGAGCATAGGGGAATCCAAGAATTGACAATTCTCGATTTTCCATTCTCGAAAAAGAATGTCGGGGGTTGGCAAATGAGGATTATTGCTCGTAATTGAGGATATTGATTTGTATCTTAACCAGATCCTAAACACCACCACACATGAAGACGTTAACCCTATTCAGTATAATCATCGTTTGTAATGTTGCTCTCATCGCACAGGATTGGATGCCTTTTGTCTTCGGAAGAACCTATTACTATGTGCAGTATGACGGTGACGAATACCAGGTGGAGACATTTTTAATTGATTCCTCAATCTATGGTACTGCAGATGAATGGACAGTTTTCAATACGCTCCTTGATGATCCCTGGGACTGGTTCTTTCGTGACGATCTCTATACATCATTGAGTTTTTTGATAAACCCGGAGAAGCCAGATGCTCTTTCAGTAAGCGGTGATATCATCACCATCCAGGGACCACCTACTGAAGGTTGGTCATTTGATTTTATGCCATATGCCGAAGTGGGTGAAGAATGGACAACGAATGGTGTCACTATAAAGTGCATTGACATGGGCGTGATGGATGACCTGTCCGTGCAGGATTCTTTCAAGATATTTCAATGTACAACTATACCATATGATACTCTGCGCTTTATCCTATCTAAGTCGCATGGATTTGTCCAGTTTTCGCCATTCAATAATTTCGATGAGAATTTCAGCGGCGCATCGTTTGGGCCGTATTTTCATTTAATCGGTCTCAAGGACTCGATATTACTTCTCGGATTTCAACAACCTGATTTCAACGCATACTTCCATCTTGCACCAAGTGATACTTTGCTTTGGAACTCAACTACTGAGAACTATAATCCCCAATATCCGGATGTCACCAACTACTTTGAGGATGCAATTTTAAGTGTCAATGCTTCTCATGATAGTGTACAGTATGAATTCATACGATCACGGTTTGATAAAAATGGAAACCTTATAAATTCCGAATTCGAATCGACATATTACACCCGGAAACACGAAGGAAAGCTTCTTGCCAACCCTACAAGTTGGTTTGGCACAATAGCCACTGAGTATGGTCCTAATGAGATATTCTATTTGACCTCAATGCATCTTAATCCTGAGAAAGGCGATACGATCACAACTGCATGTGTTGATTTTCCGTTTGCTTTTCTTTCTGGCAAGGTACTGTCAATTGGTTCCGACTTTAACAGAAGTGAGTGCTACTCTACTCGAATCGGGCTCATATCTCAAAATGAATGGTATGACAACGGCAATTATAGCCTGACCCTCATCGGCTCAATCATTGATGGAGTTGCGGACGGTATCATCGAAATCCCAACAGCGACCTCAGAAATCTCCCTGGAAAAGGTAAACGTCTATCCCAATCCTGTCAAAGACATACTGAATATCCCTTCAAATGCTGAATCAATCAGAATCTTCAATATACACGGCATCCTGATGCAATCCTTTCAGGTGAGTAATACATCTATTGATCTGAGTGATTTCGCACCGGGTATCTACGTGCTACAGTTGATCGACCAGGACGGCAACTCAGTGATCACCCGCGTAATCAATCAATAATCTGAAATGCGACACCTGTCTTACTCTATGCCCTCTGCTCTATGCTCTATGCCTAAAAGGCAATACTCCCGGGTGTCCTTGGAAAAGGAATCGCGTCGCGGATATTACCCATACCTGTGATAAAGAGTACGAGTCGTTCGAAACCAAGTCCAAATCCTGCATGCTGGCAACTCCCAAAACGACGCGTATCGAGAAACCAATCCATTTCTTTCAATGGAATATGCATTTCCTGCATCCGCGTTTCCAATACTTCAAGACGCTCTTCTCGCTGTGAACCGCCGACGATCTCGCCAATGCCGGGAAAGAGGATGTCCATGGCAGCAACGGTCTTGTTGTCATCGTTCACACGCATATAGAAGGCTTTGATCTCCTTGGGGTATCCTGTGAGGATGACCGGTTTTTTGAAATGTTGTTCCACGAGAAAGCGTTCGTGTTCGCTTTGCAAATCGATTCCCCATTTATCTACAGGATATTGGAATTTTCCCTTTTTGTTGGGAGTGGAGTTTTTCAGTATTTCAACAGCTTCGGTATATGTCAATCGTTCATAGTCGCACTCAAGACAGAACTTCAATTTTTCACGGAGCGCCATGGCAGATCTTTCATTCTGCGGTTTCTGTTTTTCTTCCTGGATCAAACGATCTTCGAGAAAAGCAAGATCGTCATCACATTTTTCCAAGACTTCACGAATGACGGTTTTCAGCATTGCCTCAGCGAGATCCATGTTGTCGTGAATATCACAGAACGCGACTTCTGGTTCGATCATCCAGAATTCTGCAAGATGCCTTGACGTGTTTGAATTCTCCGCCCGAAACGTCGGAGCAAATGTGTAGACTTTTGAAAGTGCCAATGCAGCGAGTTCCGCTTCAAGTTGCCCGGAGACTGAAAGATTCGCCGGTCTTTCAAAAAAATCTTGTTTAAAATCGATCGCTCCTTCTTCTGTCCGCGGCAGGCTATCCAATGGTAACGTCGTCACCTGGAACATCTCCCCTGCCCCTTCTGCATCCGATGCTGTGATGATCGGGCTATGCAGGTAGAAAAATCCCCGGTCATTGAAAAACTGATGGATGGCAAAGGCGAGAACATGACGGATACGCATGATGGCACCGAACGTATTTGTGCGCATGCGCAGATGTGCATTTTCGCGGAGAAATTCCATCGAATGCTTTTTGGGCTGCAATGGATATTTTTCAGGATCAGTATCGCCGACCACATCGAGTTTTTGCACTTTTAATTCAACCGCTTGTCCACTACCCACTGAGGACACCAAATTACCACTCGCAATGATGGCAGCGCCTGTAGTGATACGTTTGAGTAAAACCTCATCAGTCTTCGTAAAATCCACGACAACCTGTAAAGTTTTGATCGTAGATCCATCACTCAGTGCAATGAACTGATTATTCCGGAACGTACGTACCCATCCGGTGACTTCAAGAGTCTGGCCCATAGGCTGAGATGCCAGTATTTCTTTGATTGAAATGCGTTTCGACATGCGTCGTTATTCCTTAGCTAAAATAAGGTCGCGAAGATACTTCGATTTCGGAGGTGCGATTTCGGATTTCGGAGAAAAACTATCCTCATTTTCCTGCGAGTGTATTTTCCGAAATCTGAAATCCTAAATCCGAAATTATTTATAGTCCTGTCTCTCCGGAATAAAAATATCGTGAATGACACAGTCGGTTAAGGATAACGCACTGTGTGGCACATTCCGATGGGATCTGTACCACATCACCTGCATGCAATACACGTTTCTCTCCGCCGATGGTCATTTGAAACTCACCGGAAATAAGCTGCACGATTTGTGTATGAACATGATGATGTTCCTGTAATGGACTACCCGCATCGATCTTCCAATATGCAAGTGTCATTGTCCCAGTGTGAACAAAACGTCCGTGATAGCCTTTGAAGACTTCCCGTTCAGGGAGTGACTGATAGTTTGCTGCCTCATATTTCATGGGCTAAAGATAAGGGTGAAACCGGTGAATCCGGTGAAATCGGTGAATCCGGAAAAACGACTGTTCTTTCTTACCGGCTTCACCGGCTTTACCGACTTTACCGATTTATCCCTTCCTTAGAATTCCTAAGTAATCAATCCATGGCCCTACCTCTTCTTTATATTGTTTCGCCATGACCCGTGCGATTTGCGCGATATGATTCAGGTCGTGCACAACCCATGTCGATAAAAGCTGAGCAAGTGTAACTTCTCCAAATTCAGGATGGATTCCGGTATCCGATAAACGATCCTCAAGAGATGGTATTGCTTTCAGTCTTCTCAGGTTTTCTTCTCTTAATGATCTGAACTCTCGCAGGAGTTGTTGCAGTGTTTTGCCCTTGCTGTTTTCATATTGCGCGAAGCGATCAAAAGCTACGAATTGTTTATCCATCTGATCAGAGAGGATGATCTGTAATCTCGGCATCCAATCTGTTTTCTCGCCATGGATGAAATGTCCGACCACGTCAAAGGGACTCCAGGTCTCGGGGCCTTCATTCTGCATGGTCCAGGGATCCGACAAACCATCAAGCATTGATTCGAGAACTGATGGAGTGCGCTCAAGGATTTGGATGGATTTGTTTAAGTCGAAATTCATGTGTGAAAGCTGAAAGTTGTCACTCAAAGGGTGATCGGGCTTTGGCGGCAAGCCTCGCACAAGACTCTTTGTTCACACGACCCCGCCTGCCCCAAAGGGATGCCTTTGGCACCGTCGGACAGGGATCTCCACCCCGCCTGCCTGACTTGCAGAAGCATTCAGCCAGTCGGGCAGGGATCACCACGAAAACCGATCACTACGTTACCATTTCTCATCTACCGAACACTCGGGGTCGCACTACATTCCTTTACTTACCGACTTTACCGATTTCACCGGCTTTTCCGGTTTTACCTGTTTCACCGATCTTCTTCAATCTCCACAATCATCTCCACCTCCACCGCAATATTCCTCGGCAATGAATTCATCCCTACTGCAGCTCTTGCATGCTTCCCTTTTTCTCCAAAGACCTCTACCATGAGATCAGAAAATCCATTGATTACCTCAGGTTGATTGGTAAAGTCGCTATGACAATTCACCATGCCGTTGACTTTCACTATGCGTTTTACGCGATCGAGACTGCCCAGATGTGCTTTCAGTGCGGCGAGCTGATTGATGCCGGTGAGGCGGGCGGCGGCATATCCTTCTTCGATGGTGAGATCTTTGCCGACTTTGCCGGTGATATATGAGCCGTCCGGCTTCTGCGGTCCTTTTCCAGCGAGGAAGACGAGATTACCTGTAGTGACAGCATTCACATACGTGGCTACAGGTACGGATGCAGGCGGGAGTTCGATACCGAGTTCACGGAGGCGTTGATCTATCATGTCCTGGGAGTTAATTTTGGTGCTTACTATCAGTATTATACAAATGAATAAATGTTTCATTGATGATTTGCTTTTTTGCTGTTTTGCAGTTTGCTATTCGCTTGTTGGCTATTCGATCCAACGATTTCTGCGAAAATCGATCACAACGAGATCAAGCTGGCAATTCTCAGGCGGCAGTTCTCAGTTGGACTGTAAACTGTGGACTATGGACTGAAAACTGGACTCTGGACTGCCTGCCCTTTCTTCACTTTCCGTGATTCTGCCGTTTCGCCTCTTCGCCGATTTTAGATATACTTCTCTAAAAGCGCTTTCGTCGCCAGTATTCCTTCTTCCGCACTCAATACCTCACCTTCATATTCGATACCGATGTAACCTGAGTAGTTTGCTTTTTTGACGATATCGATCATGCGTTTGTAGTCAATCGTCTTTTCACTGCCGAATTGATCAAAATCATGGGACTTTGCACTTACCGCTTTCGCATAAGGCATGAGTTCTTCCACACCAAGGTACTTGTCATATTCCTCGATACATGCTCCTTCCCATTCTCCACCGCCTTCGCGTTTCAGGCAGAAGTTGCCGAAGTCGGGGAGCGTACCACAATTAGGCTTATTGACCTGTTTCATAATCCCCGCGAGCCACTGGCCATGGGACGAAAAGCCGCCATGATTTTCTACGATAACATTGACGTTATAGTCTTTTGCGAAATCCGCAAGGCGTCCCAGTCCGTTGACCGCAGCAGCCTGTACTTCATCAGCGGTGCCCTTACCAAAGACATTCACCCGGATGGAATGGCATCCGAGATGTTTTGCTGCTTCTACCCATTTGTAGTGATTCTCAACAGCCTGGGTGCGTGCAGTATTATCGGGTGTTGCCAGTTCGCCCTCACCATCGATCATGATAAGGAGTTGTTTCACGCCGAGATCGGCAGCGCGTTTGTTCAGCTCATCAAGCAGGGTTTTGTCCTTTGCCTTGTCTTTGTAGAACTGGTTGACATACTCTATTGCTTTGATCCCATAGCCATTGGCAATTTTTGCAAAGTCGATTGCCTTCAGGCTCCCGGCGAAGAACTCCTTATTGTGGCTCCATTGGGCGAGCGAGATTTTCAGTTCGCCGGTATAGGGTTTGTTTTCCACAGCGATAGAGTCTGTTTCTGTTGTATCCCCATCACCTTCCTTTCCACCCTTACATGAATATAGTGCGGCAGGACCACCAAGCGTGAGCAGGGCGACACCGAGTCCTGTCTTCTGGATAAAGTTTCTGCGTTCGAGACGAGATTGATTGACCATGATCGATTTGAATTTTTAAAGAGGGAAGATAGGAGATCGGGGAGAATTGGGAGAAACCGGGAGAATTGGGAGAAACCGGGGAAATGGGTAATATAGACTTAATATTATTTTGGCGAAGCATGCGGCAGGTAACCACACTAAGGACCCACTACGAAGAAACCAATTCGGTCAACCGTCTTTCTTAATAGACATTCAATCCCAGCGTAATATCCCTCGTGTACCTCATCACACCCTCGGATAATGTTCCATCCTTGAGCACACCATTGAACCCACCACGTCCCCGAATATGATTTCTTTCTTCTTTCGTGAGGAAGGGATCGTCATCAAAGACAAACTCATCTATCCAGTAAGGTGTCTTACCGGGTTCCTTGATTGTGACATGAATATGCGCAGGGTTCTTACTACCTGGATAGGACGCAGGACGTAGTGTATAGAATTTGTATTCTCCTTTTTCATTTGTTTTGAGCCATGTACGGAGAGAACCATGACGACGTCCCCATCCGGTTTCGTTGTGATTCGCAGTATAGTTTCCGGTCTGATCGGTATGATAGAGATACAGGATGACATCCTTCGCTGGTGTCTTGCCATCATTCTGATAGATGATGCCCGATACTTCTATTTTGGGGCCCTGAGCTCGGTTTACCCTGAGCTCGTCGAAGGGTCGAAGGGTCGGTCCCTTTGTATTAAAATCTTCCAATGTATCTATCCAGGAGAGTTGACGGTTGCCGTATTCGAGTGCAGCTTCGCAGCCTTCGCATGGTCCTCCGACCTGAATGTCTTTTGCAGAGGTGGTAGTAAGCACCTTCTTCTCCTTTTCATTGTCATTTTTATTTTCATTTTCATTCTGACACTGTGCACAACCATTCAGTGCGACGAGGGTGAATAACATAACGTAGAAGCGAGTCATCGTTCGGAGATTTAGAAGGTCAACGAGGGAAAGACGTTGGGATTGTAAATGAATATATGTTTGGGTATTAGAATCGACGCAGGGAGGTTGTAAGTCGACAGGACGAGGTAAGGACTCACCCCCGTCCGTCGCTATGGCCGGTGGCGACATACTCTCCTCTCTTTTGTGAAGAAGTAAGGACTCACCCCCTCCGACGAGTCTGACACGACTGTCGGAGTCGTCAGACTGCCCCTCTCTTTTGTGAAGAGAGGGGGAAATCCAGGTGCAAACTTTATACTTTAATTCCACCACTGGTGAAAGAAGTGTTGAGCGTGATTCCCAACAAATAAGTGGAGATATACTTCTTATTCATTTCCCCTCTCTCGTGAGAGAGGGGCCAGGGGTGAGTCCTCAATACTTTATCAACTTCTCCACCCACACCCTTCCACGCGTATCTCTCGTCATCACAACATACAATCCCGGAGGATATTGTAACAATGACATCGCTTCCGTCCATCTTTCAGATGATGCGATGATGTCTTTCTGTATGAGTACAACACCTGTTGATGATTGCAGTGATAAGGTGAAGGTCTCGCCCGGTTCACATATGCCCGAGACATTCACTTGAGATGATGCAGGGTTTGGCTGAAGAAGTGTTTTTATTGATCCGAGCTCATGAATACCTGACACTTTCGTTTCTTCAAGCAAAATATCATCGAGATACATGTTGTTCCCATAGCCTGAATGATTTACAAACTTGATAGTGACATACTGCCCGGCATATGCGCTGAGATCGATGAAGACCTCCCGCCACTCATCACAGGACTGAGGTGTGAATGGATCATACTCATAGAGATTGTCCGGACCAAGACCACTTGTCGTGGTGCTGAGCTCCGCACCTCCGCTTCTGAAGATTGTATTGAATGAAGCGCCGCAATTATTTGTGAGCAGGATTTTCAATGAATCAATGAAGAAATTCCCGTCATAGTATGGCGCATAGGCCACGCGAAAACTCAACATAGGATTCTCCATCTGCATGAGATCCATGTTGACCGGCAGGACGAGTTCATCGACGCCATAGCTGCTGTAGATATAGTTGTTTACAAACAAGGCGGTGTCTCCTTCACATGCAACAAGCTCTATTGGCTCCCAGGTGAGTGCATTATCTGGATTGACGATGGAATAGTACTGGTGATCTCCGGAGAATGTAATCAGTGGTGGGACGACATTGATCTCCGGCTCCAACTCCTGAATCATCTTTTCAATTGTCTTTGACGATGTTCCTTGCAGATTTGAAACAGTGAGGGTGACATCATATTCGCCGGGTGCATAATAGACGACCTTCGGATTACGTAGAGATGAAGTCGATGGCGTGCCTCCGGGAAAAGACCATGACCATGTTGCTCCTTCATGCGACAACATCGAGAAGTCATCGAAGTGCAGCGTATCTCCCGGACAGTTTGTGATCGTCTTGCTGACCATCGGTTGTGCCACGGGTCTTGAGTCGACAACCATCGGCGCTTCCCAGATGCCTTTACTATATGCTCCAAGGCGGATTTTATGATCGCGATAAAACGGCCGGAGAATACACGTCGCAATCTGCACCGGAAGTCCTTCATCATATGGTAACCATTCTGCCATCGCATCATCTTTGAACCAAATCGTTCTGTATGTGCCGAGATAGATGCCACCTTCTGTTCCTCCCTGGTGAAGTATATACGTGATATGCTCACCATTCAAAGCAGCAGTCGTGAGATTCTCCCATGTCTCGCCGCCTGTATGAGACGTGTAGATTTTTTCACCGTCACCTGCATCCGGATATGCAAGCCAGAGTCTGTTTTCATCTTCCGCATCTACAGCAAGGAGTCCACGTCGCGCATAACCGGTAGGAAATACTAACTGATCCCAACTCAGACCTCCATCGACAGATTTCCATAAGAGTCCCGGATCCCATGAATAATCATCGCGCTGAAACAAATACATCACCTGCGGATTGCTTCTGCTGATCTCAAAACCCATCGTACGTGCATTCACATCGGTACCGAACTCATACCAGACATTCCATGATGCACCTCCATCTGTAGTCTTCCAGAGCTTGTTTTCGTTTGTGACATAAAATGCATTCCATGAAATGGGATCCCATTCCATTTCACCGCTCTCCGCATCGTAATAGCTTTCATTCGGAAACTTCCCAAACCCAAAGTATTGCGCGAAACCATTCTGTTCTTCCGGTAAAATCACTCCGCCGATATCCGCGAAGTATGTCTTTCGTCCTTCACCGGGATTCACATATCCTGTTGCCGCTTCACCGCCGCCGAGACTGAGACACTCGCCGGGCATCCAGTTTTCATACCATCCTGAATTGCCGTTGTGATAGCGGCCTCCGACAAGAATGTCGTCATTCCACCCGCTGCCAAAGCCCCAGAAGTCCGATCCTGTGATCCCGCGATTGAGAGCTTCATGTGTATTGAACAAATCATTGGAATATTCAACACCGCCATCGCTCGTCATCCAGATCTCATCGCCATTGATCTCAATCTCCTGGCAATCCGGATGTACATAGTTGTAGTTATTACCACAGTATCCTCCAAAGCAAGTAAATGTCGCAGCGCCATCTGTCGAATACCAGAGATTCATAAAGCCCGCCATCAGGAAATCGGGATTCGCATCAGATGCATCGAAGCCGAGATTATAAAATCCCTGGTGATAACCACCTGTATGTCCGATCGTCGCCATGTTTGGATGCAAGGTCTCATCCCATGGGCCACCTTCCGGAGGATTGGGTAATGTCCACGTTTCTCCCGCATCATCAGATCTCCAGATGCCGATAAAACCGGAGTCACCTGTTCTTGCCTCACCGATCAAGACCGCATAGATGCGATTCGGATCTGCATTTGTCACTGCAAGTCGTGCACCGCCGTCATATCTCCCTTCCTCATCGGAGAAAAACCAACCATTGTCTTTGAGTTCCCAAGTCAATCCGGCATCGATGGACTTATAAAAACGACAGATACCCAGTGCCGCATCATTGCGCACGAGGAATACAACTTCCGGATCGTCTACTTTCCATTCAATATCATAACATGGTTCTGTAAGCAATCGCGTCCATGAGGCACCCTGGTCTTCGCTGCGATAGAGACCGGCTTGCGTTGCAGCGAGTACGATACTATCATGCACAAGATTTACCTGGATATCGTTTGTGGACATGTTATTATCCGTCAACACAATCTCCCATGTCTGTCCACCATCAATGCTTCTTCTCAGTCTGTCATTTTCCCCGGCGAAGACGATATCGGGATTTGTAGGATGCACTTTTATCGCTCCTGGAACACCTATCGCATAGTCACGAGACACGCAAAACCAATACTGGCCATGATCGATGCTTTTATAGATTTCTCCGCCTTCTGTCCCACAATAGAGGATATCCGGATGTGAGAGCGACTGATCGAAGCAATAGACATTGACTTGCGATGATTTTGCGAGGGGATTCGGGCCGGTGTTGGTGTTGAAGGTTTCTACGGGGCCGAGGACTATCCATTCTGTTACGAGCTCTGAGCGCGCCGCAGCCCCCAGTGTTGAGCCTATCGAAATGGCCGGTCCTCCCTGCCCTTCTGCCGTTCCGCCATTCCGCCCTTCTGCCCTGAGTTTGCTTAATCTTTCTCTGAATTCTTGCTCCACTGATTCAACCGGCTTCTGCACAAACCCCTGCTGATTGATAAACGGCTCATTTGCGCGGCGCCATTTCTTGTAGTATTGGGTGTAGGTAGTTTTTTCATCGGGATGAGACTGACGCCAGATGCGGTATGCGTCGTCGACCTGCCAGACGTTGGGGTGGTCTGTATACATGAGGCTGGCCCAGGCAGGGAGGGTTTCTCCAGCGGAAGGGGTTACTTCATAATAACGTTGAGCAGAGAGGTGAAACGAGAGGAGGACGAATATTGTGACGAGATTTCTCATTGCCGTTCTAAGTTCTGATTTGACCGCCAAGGTATGGATAGAGAGGAATTCTCTATTGTCTATTCCAACTTGAGCAGGCAGGCAACTGTTATTCAAAGTGATGCTGGCGTGCAATTCTTATAGGAAAGCCACAGAGTGAAAGGAGTAAATGGTAAAGCATGACGCTCGCGGGTTTGAAGAACGTTGCAAGGTCAAGGAACAAGTTCAAAGTAAATTCTATGACGCCCCTTCAGGGCTGAATAACCTTCGATGCCATTGCGTTGGGCTCTGCCCAACGCTATTGATATTGTTGCCCTTCAGGCAACCGCTTCAGCAAGGCTGTACAAATCTAAATATGGATATTTATGTACCGAAAGGAGTAGATGCGCTTGCCTTTGAAGAATCAGAAAATAACGCCAATGACCATAAAATCAATCTTCACATTCCCATTACTCCTGTCCCTCCTCTTTGCAACGATAGCAACTGCTCATCCCGGCTCTGGAATTGTCGTTGATGCAAATGGGCAGGTTTACTTTACTGATACTGGAAAAGGCGTTTGGAAGATTGATACGCAACATAAACTCACCTTCATGCCTGCATCGAGGTTTCACTGGATGACTCTGGATCCGATGGGATGCTTTGCGGAATCACAGAAAAGTTTCGGAGGCTATTTTGAAAGAGTGACATCCCAAAGCAGCATACCTGCGCTGGTGATATGTTCCGATTTCCCCCTTGTGGTGAATACCGATGGAAACATGTACTATGCTCATACCCGACCGGGTGCGACAAACATCATCAGAAGAACCACTGATGGCCGAGAATCCACCTTGGCGAACAATGCAATATTTGAGTTCGTCAACGGTATTACTACCGGAACTGATGGCTCTTTGTATATCACAGAGAGCAGTAATCCACATGCCAATACAATCCGAAAGATTACGATGAATGGAACGGTATCCATCCTCGCGACTTTTGTTGGAAAAGACGGCAAGGATTTGCCTTTGGAAACAGTGCCTTCCTATTGTCGCGGATTGGCGGTGGATGCATCGGGAACAATCTATGTGGCAGCAACGGGAAGTCGCAGTGTCCTCAAAATTACTCCTGAAGGTCAGGTAACCACCATCCTTCAGGAATCAAGTCCCTGGACACCGACGGGAGTTGCGGTCTTTCAGGGTGAAGTGTTTGTACTGGAGTGGCACGATGTCACTTCTGAGAACCTCGAAGTGCGTACTGCATGGATACCACGCGTGCGGAAAATCGGACTTGATGGAAAGGTAACGACACTGGCGACCGTCTCGCGTACAAAGTAGACGCTCGCTCCAAAGGAGTCCCTTTGGGATAGGTTCTCCTGCGTCGAACGCTCCGAGGTCAAGTCCTCACTCCCCTTCAGGCAACGTTGTGATCGATTGCAGTTTACCCTGAGTGTGTCGAAGGGTTGTGTGAGACTGATCACGTTGCGTAAGCAGAGTTTGCATTACAGGTGAGTCTCTCAGTTCCGTTAACTTTGGCATAAATACTGTGGCTAGCACCTAATTAGGAATACCCTGAAGTTGAATCATGAACATCGACACCACATACTATGAGCGCTGTATCGCCACTTTGAAAAAAGCGCATGCATTGCTTCATAGTGCCAATCCTGAAAACATCGATTACGACATGTATCGTTCTGCCTGCATTAAAGAGTTTGAGATCATTCTCGAGCAAAGCGGAAAGCTCTTGCGTAAGGTGTTGAAACCCTATTTCCATTCATCAAAAGCAGCAGACCAGTTAGTATTTAAAGATGTCTTTCGTCATGCGGTACTGAGAAATTTCATGACAGATGAGGCCTGCGAGCGATGGCTTCAGTATCGGGACAACAGAAACAGCACTGCTCACGATTATGGTGTCAATTTTGCAGCAGAAACACTCGTGCTTCTGCCTCAGTTTATTGTTGATGCCACTGACCTTGCAGCGATTCTGAAACAACAAAACGATCGCTAATATGCTATTGAGAGAAAAAGACCGAAAAACGCTGGTGAAGATTTTTTCTTCTGTGACAATACCCATGGAAGTTTTAGCTTATGGCAGCCGTGTAACAGGGTCAGCGCATGAAGGCAGCGATCTGGACCTGGTGATCAGAAGCACCGACTTGAAACCCTTGCCTATGGAAGTCTATGGAGAATTGTGCGAAAATATCAGAGACAGCAACATACCCATACTCATAGAATTGCGAGACTGGGCCTTACTACCTAAGAGTTTTCACAAGAACATTGAGCAACATCACGAAGTGCTGTTTAGCAATTTAGGATTGACGGCCAATGAACCGGAATCAGAATATAAGAAGGCTTAGAGCATTCTTAAACTAAGTCAAAATGTAAAATGCAAAAGTCAAAATATAAAAGTGTGCCTGGATTCACTTCTACATTTTACATTTTGCATTTTACATTTTGACTTTCCTTTTCTTCACTCCACAATAACACTTCCCTCATCCACCTTCATCACCGCTCCCATCTCACTCAACAAATCAATTCCCGTATTATTCTGTAGCAGCGAATTTGATATCAGCATTACTTTTCCACTTCCGCGATGTGCAATCGCGCTCCCTCCTCCTATCGACTGACAATTTGTAATGATCACGTTACGCAACATACAGTGCCCTTCTGAAAAAATTCCTCCTCCTTTGTTTACTGTTGTCTGGGCATTCCCGTCTGTGATCGTGAAGCCATCGACAATTGTTGTGTCTGTTCCTGCGAGGATATGCACAACATGATTGCTGTTATCAGCGCTATTTCCAATCACACCGAGGTCGCCGCTGAGGATTGTCGGATTTGCAACAGGATCGCGTTGTGTCAGCAATGTTTCTGTGCCATTGAAACCACCATAGATTTTGATGCCTGACGCAATGTCAAAACTGTTGAATGGCGCCGGCTTATAGGTACCTTCTTTTACCCAGATCTCTCGCGCATCCGTACAGCGCATCGCTACATCAAGTGCATGTTGCAGATCTGTGAGTGCATTTGTCCATGATTCTCCAGTGGCAAAACCTGTGGCATCGCCATCGACATACAACACACCTTGCCTGCTGCAGATGGAATCATATTCGATGAAGAGCATCGGTGCGAGTGTTGCATCACCATCGATACTCCATGCACGCCGCGTACCATTGCCGGTCAGGGTAAATGCCACATCACGACCGGGCAGCCAGCTACTGTTATCCACTATCTCCTGGACGAGCATGCGCAGATCAGGTGAATGTTGCGCATCACCGGTTTCATCTTCATTCCATGGGTCCATATTCCATGTCTGTCTGTGTGTCGTGTAGATTCTTGAGGTGATATTGAAATGCCGAGTGGTATAGCTCGTTGCTGAATAGGGATCTTCTGCACGAATGGTCATCAATGCCTCATCCGTATCGTCAGAAGAGGAAGAAAATTGCAGCCAGGCATTTTCAATATAACTGCTTTGCGGTATCTCCACATTCCTGAACCGCACAGCGACGACCTGGCTATCGGGTATCTCTGCAATGTCGAGGACCGGTGAGACAGGGTTCACCGATCCGGTCAATGTATACTCTTCCGCATCATCATTCCCTGCTGATACTTTGAACCATGTTGAATCTACATATTTGATCCGCGGTCCTGTTAGCCAGAGTTCAGATAAGGACAAGACAAGGAACTCAGCATAGTACCCGGAATCATATGGCACCACCTGCACCACATCATCCGGAAAGTAAGTACTGATACCGGATGTATTATTCAATAAGGTACTATCTTCATTCGTACCGGAATACTTCCAGCCTTCCATTTCATACGCATCATCGATGTCGATACAATCTATACAACCGACACCGATCTGATCTGCCTCCAGCAACATGGCATCGAAATCCGCTTCTGTGAAATACAGGCGCACTTTCACCGGTGATGAAGGATCATTCATTGGATCGACTGTCCAGTTCCGGTCAAGTAGCCAGGCCTGATCATCTGCTGTATCGTCCGGATTGCTTTGGTACGCATCGATTGTCGTCGAACCAAGGTCCTGTCCCATGGGATGAATACCCAACACACGTTGACCGCCTGTATTCAGGTAGACCCAATCATTCCCATTCACAGCAAACGAGGCACTGATAAGATCCGGTCCATAATATACCGGTACGCGTTCATGAATGTGGACGTCATCGATCCCGAAGCCGTCATATGTGACACTCACATCACTCGTAAAGACAAAGCGGATTTGCAAACGTGGTTCATCCGCAGGCAGTGCAATGGATGCGACATGCCACGATCCGCTCGTGCCTTCCCAGCACTGCAGCAAAGTATCCGAAGTATTATTATACCAATTGAAGCCAGTGCTTCTCGAACCAAGTGTGTCCCATGTCTGGCCATCAGTACTGTATTCTACCCAATTGAAGTCGTAACCTGTCTCTGTTTCAAAGATGTGACTGAAGGAGAGCACAGGATTCGTCAACGATGTGAGATCAAAACATGGAGAGATGAGATAGGAGACTTCGTCATCATTGTAATCACCTTCGAGGTTCGTGACCCAGGCATGAGTGCCACTTGTAGCTTTGGAGATAAATGAACCGGCGGGTGTCCCAAATTCAAGAGATGAATTGATACCCTCTGCATACCAGCCTCCATCTCCTTGCTCAAAGTCTTCGAGATACGGAAATGCCGCAATGGAATTCGAATTGTGCACGGTGACCATGAGCAGACTGTCATTCTGTGCATAACTGTCCAATGGATGATGCACCCATACGCTTACAGAATAACTTGTGTCTTCGGTGAAGTCATATGTCTTAATGAAATGATACACCACGGTATCGCCCGCTGGAATCGATGCTATTTGCTCTGTGATTGTGTCACCATTTTCCACATGGAAAGACACATCGACATTGGACATCGTAGTGTTCGAAGTATTCTCTATGGCCACTGCGATGGATTCTATCTCCAGTCCACAACTCAATCTTTGCGGATGATCCAGGGCAACAATGCGTAAATCATTTGTCACAGTGAAGAGATGAAGATTGTCTATTGTATATCCATCTTCCATCTCCGTATTGTCGGCGGAGGCATCCCCCTGCTGTCTGAAGCGCAATTGAAAGCTTGAAGAAAAATTCTGGTTATTCTCCTTCAAAGCGTTTGTGATTTGAAGACCCGACGTGATCTCAGTAAGTTCTCCCCGTATTACACCGATATCGTTGAAATCAAGGAGCTCTATCCAGGGAACCAAATCACTGCCGCGCACCCAAACCTTGTTCTCGGTATCCCCTTCCGGCACAAAGACATGATGCATCCAGGAAAAGGTCAATCGCACATCATCTGTCGTATCATAGGCTGAGAGATTGATCGTGAGATCCAGAAAATTCAGACTCGTAGTACCGTAGGCCATTGCGTCCAGAGTTATTGCGCGATTTCCTTCCGCGATAAACTCCCCACCGGCATGTGTCCTTATGCGACCTGTACCTCCGTTGAAATCAAAATCGCAGAACTCAAGAATAGGGACAGCATACTGATCTGTGGTTATTGAGATTTCATCCGCTGCTTCAAATCCTTCACTCCATGGTAATGTCACAGCATCATTTGCAACCTGACGTATTGTGCGGACAAGGGTATCATTCCCGGTATGCGTATCGCCGGCAAGAGATGTCCATGTTTCAATTACATAAGCACCTATTGCAGAGAGATTGACTGAAGTTTGAAAAGTATAGGAAGTTGTCGTGCCTGCTGAAAGCGGACCCGTGATTGTATCTGTCTGAATTGTCCCATTATTTATGCGATATGAGATGGGCACATTGCTCACACTATTCGAGCCCGCATTGCGCACGGATACGACAATGGTATCTGAGGCACTCAATGCTCGTGAAGTAAACTGACGTCCGTCCAGAGGTTCAATAAGATCCTCGATAAGGACATCATCCATCCATGTACATTGCAGCGCCCCGGATGCGAGTATGGATTTGGCAGTGGCTCTTCTACTCTGCTTACCCGAATCATGTACAGAAGCGACGGAAACCCATTCCTTCACCACTGGATCGAGATCGCCGATAAGATAGCTGGTTGATGATGTCGTGTCAATCTGTTCCATCCATCCATCAATGAGTTGATAGATGGCATAGTGATCAGCTCCTGAAACTACAGTCCAGGTCATCTGCGCATATCCTCTGCAAGGTGTTGTCAGAGTATATCCTGTGGGTACGCGAAGGATCAATGCAGTCGTATCAGAAACATCCTGAAATGCACCTGCAGTCACACGGATGCGCAATTGGTCTGTTGTCGTAGAAGGAACAACCCAACTTAGTCTGCGCAAGGATGAAGTCACATTACTGTTGATGGTAGTCCAGTCCGTGCCGTTATTCGTTGAATATTGCACATTATAGTTTTGAATGGCACTGCCATATGCATCCCAGCGTATCCATTCTGTCTCACCTGGAACAAGAAATTCGCTTCCATTGGGATAGACAACCTTGAGATTGTGTGGCACAAGTTCATACACGAGATAAAACGATTGTGGGCCAAAAGGCACCTCACTTCCATCGACTTTGAGTGTGTATATACCGGCTGCTGGATTCGCAATCGTCACTTGTTCCTGTGGATTTTTATCATCGAGGCTGCGGGTCGCGGCAAGCGTACAACCGGTGGGGGAAGGATTGAGCACCCAAGGCTGATAGTCTGTTGCTGAAGGGTCTGTCACTATCAATCCGAGATCATTGACAAGTGCAGGTGCAGAATATGGAGCTGCTGACGGATCTTTCCAAAGTAACATCAAACGCAATTCGGCAATCCCGGCAGGAACATCAAGCATGAAGTCGATCTCATCATCCTGATCAGCTTGTCCGGAGAACCATGCTTCTGCAATAAGTGCATCATAAGCCCGCATTGCATTTACCCGGCCATAGCCATAACTAAAGTCAGGTCCCGGTTGTCCGAGATCGTCTGCTGTATTCAGAAGCAAGGCTTTGATCAATGCAGCATCCGGAGACTGACCATGCTGTTGTTGAAATGCCTGATAGAGAAGGGCGCTGATGCCGGCGATTGCGGGTCCACTGTAACTCGTTCCTGAGCCAACATTATAGGTATTGCTAGGCTGGGTACTCCACCTGTTGGTTCCAACCGCCATGATTTCTGGTTTAATTCTACCATCATCGACCGGCCCACGGCTGGATGCATTATGAATCACATCAACATGGTCGAGCATGCCGACAACCAATGTGTTCTTTGCACACTGCCATCCATTGATGATCGTATGAAAACGCTGTGGATATGGTGAGCAGGTAAGTCCACCATCATTGCCTGCAGAGAAGACATGCATCAGAGAATCATATTCCACCAGTTGCTCATCAATGTAGATGGCGCTCAGATTATAGTCACCTGATAACGTGCAACTTCCCTGAGAAGAACCATACGAATTATTTGTGATCAGCATGTGATAATCTGTCATGAAGCGTTCCGCATCTGAAATGATTTGTGAGAAAAACGCTGTGACGATGTTTGCTCCCGGTGCGATGCCTTGCCCCCTGAATGGATTGAGATTGGGTCTCCCTGCGATGATACCCGAGACATGCGTCGCATGAAAGTGCACGGAGTAGGGACTATAATTTGTGACGTGACTATTGAGGTCGATATGATCACCGACCTTGCCTGCATCGCCGACACCGATCGTGATACCATCCCCGCTGAGATCAATACCTGGGGCATAGAGTGCTTCTACTCGTTCATTCTTGACAGCGCGGTAACGGAGTGCTTCCTCAGGAGCAGGAGGTAAATCCAACCATACAATCGTTGGGTGTGCGCTGAGTGCTGCAATCTCCTCGTCATCGGCATCGATTTCAACCAATGGGAAACCCGATAAGGGGATCTCGGCTGACTGAATGCCTGATGCTTTCAAAATCCCTTCAATAGAATTATTGTCAATATCTTTTACAAACAGAACTTGAATTCGTCTCCTTTCATTCTCATTTTCATTTTGCGTAAGCGTTTCACTGATCTTATGTTGAGGTTGTAAAGAAAGAATGCCCTGTACGGGTATTGAAGTGGAGATGAAACTCACATCCAGATCAGAAGGCATCGACACATAATAGGCCTGATCGGGGATATAGTGGAGAAAACGTACACCCTGCTGTTCAAAGACGTGTCGTTGAAAAGCGGTAGGGACACCACTAAACTGCATGATTATATAACGCCGGTCTTTGTGCACCGTCAACGGGTCAAGTGTGCGCATGCCCGGTCCATTGATGATCTGAAGGCCGTCTTTAAAATGCAATGTGGTTCGCTGCGCGGCGATGCATGAGGCAAGCCCAATCAATCCAATCAGTACGAACCACTTCATATTTTTTTAAACTGCCGGGACATATAATGCGCGAATTCAGCCCTGGGGGGAAGTAAAATTAGCGAAATACATTTGAGGTGAAAGTCCTTAGAAATACCTGATAGTGACTCATTTTGTTTGTCATCCCTGCCTGTTCGGTGCCATAGGCATCCCTTTAGGGCAGGCAGGGTTCGTGGAAAATATGTTTATCAAAGCGAGGCCCTACTAATATCTACCACAGTGCAAAGACGATTCCTCAGAGAATCAACACTTCTGCAGATAATTCTGTGTTGCGTCATTGCAACCGGTGTGGCGTATGCACTTGCTCAGTACTTCTCAAACAGAAGTCTTTGGCTTGATGAAGCCTCACTTGCGCTGAATATCCTGGATCGCTCTTTTGTTGAACTACTTGATCCCCTAGACAATTACCAGGTTGCTCCGATCGGATTTCTCATGACCGAAAAAGTCTTTACCCTGGTTTTGGGGGAGAATGAACTTGCGTTAAGGTTATTTCCCTTGTTGTGCTTTCTGGCAAGCCTTCCCCTATTCTTTATTCTTTGCAAGCGTCTTCTACAACATTCCACAGTTGTGCCTCTTGCCACAAGTATTTTCAGCACTACGCATGCACTGATCTATTATGCCTCGGAAGTAAAGCAATATTCTACCGACGTACTGTGTACAATCATATTACTGTCAATCGCCACCGGAAAACGGAATACCAGCTCTCGATATATAGCTATCTGTTCCACAACCGGTGCCCTGTTTGTTTGGTTTTCGCATATTTCTATCATCATTCTCTGCACATGTGGCTTATATCTTCTCTATAGCGGGATACATAAAAATCAGAAATACCGTTATCTCCTTCCTCTCTTCATCTGGGCCCTTTCATTTTGTGTGTACTATGTCTTCCTTATTCACGATCATCCTTCATCCATGGCGATGAAGAAGTTCTGGGGCAATTACTTCCTTCCGTTGAATCCATTCTCTGGGGAATTTTATCTGTTCCTGGTAAGGGCAGCGAAAAATCTATATGCTCACTTGTTGGGATTTGGCACGTGGTATTGGATACCGATTTTGATTTCCGTAGCAGGCCTGGTAAGTGCAATCATGCGAAAGAAATATAGTCTGGTCTTCTTCTGTCTGGCCCCGTTATGCATTCACCTCTTGATCTCCGTTTTCAGACTCTATCCGTTTTCAGAAAGGCTTGTGTTATATCTTGTACCTCTGTGTATCGTATTGTATTCTGTCGGACTCGATGCGTCTTTACGTGTAGTTCAGAAATATATTTTCCCGCTCCCCTCACTGATGCTTGCGATCCCCGCTCTTGTCATGTTGGCCCTTCTGGCAAAGAACTATCCCAGGGAACGCGAAGAGATCAAGGAACATCTGCATTATATCAGTCAATCCATCAAACCGGATGAGCACGTATATGTCTACTATGCCTCAAAAAGTGCATTGACTTTTTATCAAAAAAACGGTTTCACGCGACTGAATGAGGAATTCATCCATGGTTCAGTATTTCGCAACCAAAACCATTTGTATGATTCCGAAATCCTGCATCTGACAGGAAAGGTCTGGATGCTGTTTTCACACGTCTATCCCTCAAATACTGAAGAAAATGAAGAAAAGTATATGATCGATCTTCTTCTCCGGAATGGTGGAAAGATATTGCAGAAAATAGAGGATACCGGTAGCAGGTGCTATTATATCGATACAGGTAAGGCTGAGAATTAAAACCAAAATATGCACTAGAAATAATTACTGACTTCTTTTAATTTCGCAAAATGCTATTTCGTTTACCCTTATTAACCCACCCCTTCCCTTCCCATTTCCAAGGGAGGCCTGCCTGCCCCGCCTAAAGTATAAGGATGGTTCTGTATTTCATTAGACAGATTTATCGCAATCTGTTCTTTATTTCTGAAAACTTATTCTTCCAGCTTTTAGGGTCCTTCATTTTTTTCCATAAGGATTTTCTCTTCCTTTTCACAGGAGGTGCGTGATTTCCATGAAATTCAAAGACAAGATACTTCGCAATCTCTTCTGTTGGTTTGTGCATATCATGTGACTGACCGGCTGGAAAGAACAAGACGCTATTCGGTCTGACTTGCTCTCCCAGGACTTCTATCTGTCCTTCAAGCATCACTATCGCCACATCATGTGCATCGGTATGTGATGCATAT
Source organism: Saprospiraceae bacterium (assembly GCA_035292505.1). Lineage (GTDB taxonomy): Bacteria > Bacteroidota > Bacteroidia > Chitinophagales > Saprospiraceae > DATDQA01. The sequence goes on from DATDQA010000146.1 coordinate 35,878, forward strand.
CCACCTCCGGGCAACACGACGGACGTATGACACTGCAAAGCATTCAGACTGTCTGTCGCTTGTTGGAAAACCAGTTTGGTGGAAAACTTTTTCTCAGAATTCCCGGTAATAAAATAATCAGATACAGTATACTTTCCATACTCCAGTTTATGTGCAATGTTCGAAGTCCATTCCACTGTTCGTTTCGACAAGCTCAACGACCGGTCCCTGAGCTTGTCGAAGGGGCCGCCATTCGAATTATACCATTTAAACATCAAATAATTCGCCGGAATGTCACCCTTTGCAGTGATCGTATGATAAAACCACGCCGGGTAATAGACGAACTCTCCTGGCTGTAGTGAAACAATCGCTGGCAATCCTCTCGCTGATAAATCAGGCAGGGTCACCTCTGCATTTCCTCTGAGCAGCATCAGGATTTCTTCTTCTTTGTGGTGATGTGGCAGATGTGGAGTATACCCGGGATTCAATGCAGACACATGACAGGTGATACTTTGCAGATTCGGTGTCGATCCCCGGAAGATTGGAAACGGCTTCCACCCTTTTACTTCGTCAGGAGTCAGGGGAATATCAATCGCATACATCTGATTTGTGAGTTCATAGGTTTCATGCCCTTCATGCGATACCGGGGCGGGTACCAGACGGTTCATTCCAAAATGATCACTACCGGATACCATAATACATGGAGGTTTAGGATGTTGCAATGTTTTGAATGGCCATTCATAGTTATTCGGATCAGGAATCCGGACAGGCGTATCCGGTGTCGCATACTGGAGCAATAACGCCGTACGAATTTTATTACCTGTGTTATACGATGCATGCCAGAGCCAGCCATCAAACAGGAGCGCCTCGCCATCTTGCATTCTCGGAATCACTAGCTCACATTGCGAATTTCTTTTCTGAGCCCATGCAAGGATCACATCAGCAGATGCAGCGTCTCGCTCTACACCCGCCTTTTTGCGCACTTCCTGAATTGACTCCTTGAATACATGCGTGCGACTGATCATCTGCAATGAAGAACTGGTAGACGTATGCTCAATTCCAATCCAGACCGATAGTGTTTTCCCTGTGGGGACCGATGATTCAATATCATTATGCCAGGGATGTACCTGTCCGGGTTTGCGTCTGATGAAACAAGCGCCCCAGAGCATGACGTCATTCCCCAGTAGTGCTTTGACGGGTTCAAGAATGGATGGTTGCGTTGCAATCCGATAGAGTGTAGCCGAGCGAGTCGCCAATGCTTTCGGCCAGTCAGGAATCAGCGGATAATCATTTCTCTTATACTCGGCCATCAACTGTCGACATTGTGCAGGTGTAAGCACATGCATCGGGCCAACATATCCGACGGAAGTAAACTGATTCAGCACGGGTGAAATATAGGCAGATTCATTACGGTATGATCCTCTACCCTATCGCGGTGCATTTCAGAATGTCGCTCCCATTAGAGCACGTGAGAATAAATCTCCCGGCTCCTTATGGAATCATTGGAGGGGTGGGATTTATTCCCTCCCCGAAATAACGACATTCTGAAATGCCGTATATTTAAAACCATAAATAAATATCGATGCCCATCACTGCAGAAACACGAAAGCAAATCCTCGACAAGCTGAAACAAGGCCTAGTGAAATGCACTCCCCCCATGGTGGTAAAGTCAGACTCAGCAGAAGGATGTGAGCTTATAGGTAATAAGCCTGTTCCGTATGGACATGACAAAAAGATCATACCTGGGATGTACTTTGCATCTATTGCACAGCGGAAAGACAGTGTCGCGTTTTATTTCTTTCCTTCCTATCTGGATACTGGACTCAAGGAAGTAGCACCGAATCTGTACAAATGCCTCAAAGGCAAATCCTGCTTTCATTTCAAGAAACCGGAACAAATCGTGGAGAAGGAACTTACTGCATTATTGAAGAATGGAGTGAAGGCGTGGAAGAAGATGGGGTATTTGAAATGAGTAAGGGCGAAAATGCAAATTATCCAGACTTACTCATTTCATCATTTACTCATTTAATCATTTATCTCTTAACCTCTTCTTCAACCCCAACATCTCATCCCGGTATTGCGCCGCCGTAATAAAATCCAACTCCCTGGCTGCTTTCTTCATTTTGTCTTCAGTCTCCCTGATCAGTTGATCGAGTTGATCGCGATTGAGATAGGCCAATACGGGATCGGCTGCGAGCGACGGCTCTAAGGGTTCGATATAGGCATGCTTCGTTCCTTCACGGATATCAAGGATAGACTTTTTATTCAGGATCTGTTCGCGTGTGCGCATGATGGTCTGTGGCGTGATACCTTGCGCTTCATTGTAAGCCTGTTGAATAGAGCGTCTTCGTTGTGTCTCGTCAATCGTCTTTTGCATGGCCTCTGTGATTTTGTCCGCATAGAAGATCACTTTGCCATTGACATTACGCGCAGCACGTCCTGCCGTTTGAGTCAGTGAGCGCTCAGTACGCAGGAAGCCTTCTTTGTCCGCATCCATGATCGCGACGAGTGATACTTCAGGCAAATCAAGTCCTTCACGTAAGAGATTGACACCGACGAGCACATCGAAATCTCCAAGCCGCAGATCGCGCAGGATTTCTACTCGCTCCATTGTTTCGACTTCTGAATGGATATACTGACACCGGATATTCAGTTTCTTCAGATACTTCGAGAGTTCCTCCGCCATCCGTTTTGTCAATGTCGTGACAAGGACACGCTCTCCGGACTCCACACGTCGAGCAATCTCATCCAGGAGATCATCGATCTGATTGATACTCGGCCGTACTTCTATCGGTGGATCAAGCAATCCCGTAGGTCGTACGATCTGCTCAACAATGACACCACCTGTACGCTCTAGTTCAAAATCTCCCGGTGTCGCACTGACATAAATGGTTTGTGGTGTGAGCGTCACAAATTCGTCAAAGCTTAAAGGCCTGTTGTCCAGGGCAGAAGGTAGACGAAATCCATAGTTCACGAGGTTCAGTTTCCGCGCCCGGTCACCGCCCCACATGCCTCTGATCTGTGGCACTGTCGCATGACTTTCATCGATGAACATCAGGTAGTCATCAGGGAAGTAATCAAGCAGGCAAAACGGTCTTGTCCCGGCAAGTCGTCCATCAAAGAAACGTGAATAGTTCTCAACGCCATTGCAGTAACCGAGTTCGCGGATCATCTCGAGATCAAATGTCACACGCTCTTGGATGCGTCTCGCTTCCTCAAAGCGGCCTTCTTTTTCAAAGAAGGTAGCATGCTCGTACAATTCATCTTCGATATCGCGGATGATATGTTTGATACGGTCACGCGGTGCAACATAGAGATTCGCAGGGAAGATGGCCGCATGCTCCAGTTCTTCGATACGTGTACCGCGATTCACATCGATCATCTCAATTTCTTCGATCAGATCCCCGAAGAAAGTAATCCTGTATCCATAATCGACATAGGGCAGGTAAATATCCACGGTATCCCCGCGTACACGGAAGTTGCCACGCTGGAGCATGACTTCTGTTCTACTATACAGGCTTTCGACCAGTTTATAGAGAAACGTTGTACGCGACACCACATCTCCGCGCTTGATACGGATGATGCCACTCTTATAGTCATCTGGGTTTCCCATGCCATAGATACAAGACACCGATGCGACGACAATAATATCCCGGCGTCCGGATAAAAGAGATGAACTGGTACGTAATCTCAGTTTATCGACTTCTTCATTGATCGAAAGGTCCTTCTCGATGTAGGTATTGGAGACGGAGATATATGCTTCAGGCTGATAATAGTCGTAATAAGAGACAAAGTATTCGACGGCATTATCCGGAAAGAACTCGCGGAACTCACCATAGAGTTGAGCTGTGAGTGTTTTATTGTGCGTAAGAACCAGCGCAGGGCGATCCAGTTGTGCAATGACATTCGCGATCGTGAAGGTCTTTCCGGATCCTGTGACTCCGAGGAGTACCTGGGCAGGTTCATTGGCCTGTATGCCCTCTACAAGTTTGCGGATTGCTTCGGGTTGATCGCCGGTGGGCTGGTAGTCTGATGTGAGTTTGAAGGACATATTCCGGAATAAAGTGAGACCTCGTAAGGATTACCCTAACTGAAGTCAAAAATGCCCGCCTGACATGACGCAGTCGGGCAGGTAAAATGATAAATGTAAAAGTCAAAAGTAAAGTCAGAACATCACTTTGGATTTTTGACTTTGGTATTTTGACTTTTACATTTTTGACTTTTTCATATACTTGATTTGTTTCGCATAAAGATAGCTCACTCCGGATTACATGAAATCAGAGATCCTTCTTGTAATTTCTTTCCAGACGTGTCCAGGGCTGACTTTGTCGATAACAAGAGTCTTGCAATTATTGAATTCTGCAAAATCTGCACATGCCTTCGCTAATTCAGCAAGAAAACCCTCAGGGAGTTTTTTGTCCTCGAGTATCACATGAATCAATTGCAATACGCCCGTCTTCCGATCTGCTTTCACATCGATTCTGCCATAAAACTGCTCACCATAGAGAATGGGCAGACAATAGTACCCGTACTTACGTTTTGGCTTCGGCACATAACATTCAATCTGGTAATCAAATCCAAAGAGATCAGAAAGCCGTTCCCGTTGAATCACAGCATTATCAAAGGGTGAGAGGAGTTTGACTTTGTTGGCGACACGTACTGATTTATTGAGGTTCTCTGTAATGGTATAAAATTCTCCATCGACACTTCTGATTTTTACGCGCACGATTTCCCCAGCTTCGCACATGGCATCCAGTGACTTCCGTACATGCGTTCCCATACCCCGTCGGAGATAATACATCTCCTGAGCACGTGAAAGTCCATGAGATCTGATTGTACTCATGATGAGATAGCGCGTATATTCTTCCATGGTGGGAGGAGATGTGTCGATATCTGCCGGAAGTATGCGTTCTGCGATATCGAACACACGCTGAAAACCTTCGCGATGACTTACCATGATATCGCCGGCAAAGAACAGCCTTTGTAAGGCAAGCTTTGCGGGTTTCCATTCCCACCATCCGGTGCTTTTCTTATCTGGTGCTTCAAAATCTCTTGATTTCAGTGGTCCGTCGCTTCTGATGCGATCGTGCACCCATTGAATCGTCTTTTGATCAGACTTAGGCCAGGGATCATGATGATTCCGGAAAAGGTCCATCGTCGGAATCAGGAAGCGATAGTCTTTCATCGGCAGATAGGCAGCAGCATGAGCCCAGAATTCGAGGACACGCCTGTCCCGCTGCTGTAAGTCCAACAAATGCTTTTGTGTGTAATCCGGGACACGTGACCAAAGAATATGGTTGTGT
>DATDQA010000147.1:0-7897 GCA_035292505.1 Saprospiraceae bacterium
AATCCTTTCTTCTGCTACTGCGCAGTTCCGGTTTGCTGTCAAAGCGGGTGTTGCACCCGCAAGAGTAATGGGCACCGCTCCAGTGATCGTAAACCGTAATGACTACACGTCGGATTTCCTCTTCAATGGCAACAAAGTGGAGATTTCACCTGCACTCGGTGTCGCGCTCAGATTTAAGACAAAGGACTTTTTCTTTGAAGGAGAAGCCATGTATTCCTCGATCCGCAAATCCTATGCGATGCAATATATCGAGGACAAGGTGAATGATGAATTGAAGTATGAAATGGAAGAATCCTGCAAATCGATTTACTTGCCTCTCTCTGCTGGTGTCACACTCGGACTTGTGGAGATCACATCCGGATTCTCCATGCGCTATGAGTTTGATCAGGCATCGACCCTTTCGCAGATGCATCATTTCTCCCGCGAGATCGACAATACTGTATTCGGCTGGCACAGTGGAATTGGGATCAATCTGGGAAGGGTCTCAGCAGAACTGAGGTATCAGCAGGACTTTGCAAACTACGGCCAGGGCATCTTCGTCAACGACCAGGAATTGCTCCTGAGAAATGCGCCGTCGCAGCTTCGCTTTATGGTTGGTCTATGGTTCTGATGTGCTGTATTGATGCAAAAGGAAGCCATGATAATCAAACTTCAACTAAAGCCTTTTTTATGAAAAATGCAAGAGATCTTCTCAAAACCACAATCGCGATACCGCTCGCGTGTGCATGCATGATGTGCTTTCTACTCGGCAGTTGTGCGCCGCGCTATGGCTGCTATTTCTCTGCGTCGGATGTGCAACAGGCTGAGACAATAGAGCATCCAGAAGTATGCATCGCATTGGAAGTATGTGCAGAAAGTGTGATAGACCTTTCATGTACCGCATCGCGTTGAATGTTTTTGTGATTCGGAAAAACGTTCATCCAGCCACATGCGTCAGTCTACACATGCCATCAAAGAGCATTTCGACGATTGCCGGAAAAGTCGACATTTCTTATCTTGGCATAAGATTTTATGCAAGGTATAAAGAAAACAAGCGACATTAATACGACACTTATTGAGGGTATTCGCAAATGACTGAGAAGCTCAGAGCGAACAATAAACTCAACCTTATTTCTAAACTGCGTATTCGATTAAAACGATATCATGAATAGGGAAGACTTTTTAGCCGGACTTTTGGCGCTGTGCGATCAGAGCAATGTTTTTTAAGATCGTTATTACAGATAAAATAAAAGTAAATAAGAATGAAGACATTAACATTAAATATACCTGATTCGGTAAATGAAACAGATGTCAAGATGCAATTAGCAGCGCAGCTTTTCGAGAAGGGAATCATGTCTTCCGGACAAGCAGCCGATTTAGCCGGTATGACCAAACGGGAATTTCTCGAAAATGTTGGGAAATACGGTGTTTCAATATTCGGAGAAAGTATTGAGGATCTTGAAACTTTAATGAATGATTAAAATTATTGAATTGAACCGCTAAGAAGATCTTTTAATTCTTTGAGATAGAGTGTAAGGCGAAGTAGTACAACTCTTTAAACACTCTGGGGGATTTTATTTTGTAACATGTTTTCTTTGAGTTCTTTGAGTGACTCACTGTCCTTGCGCTGAGTAAAATCGATGGACTTGTCAAAGATGCCACCTCATGCACCGAACTCACAATGTTTTCCGGAGTCAATCTATACTTCATTAATAAGAGCTCTGGTACGCCACTCTCTCTGAAGTTATCATTCACTGCTATGTATTCTTGCAGTGTAGGGTTTTCCTGGCTAACCATTGATCAATGGGTTACACAAACTTCAATGGTTTGTTCTTTTATGAGCAGCCCCCAAATTCCAATTTCGCCAGAAGTACCTCTGGAAAGATGGAATTGGCGAAAGTTAAAATTTCAAATCCGCCAAATGTAGCGCAAAAAGCATACATTTGGCGGAATATAGTTTGAGATGGCATTGACAGGCAGAGAATCGGAAGTGCTTATTTTGAAAGAGTTGCTTCAAAGTAAGGAAGCGGAGATGCTCGCCATCTATGGGCGCCGGCGCGTAGGTAAAACTTTTTTGATCCATACAACATACAGGGACCATATCGTATTTGAATGCAACGGCCTGCATGACGAGAACCTTCAATCACAATTACAGAATTTTTGGTATGCCCTGCTCCGTGTCGTCAAACCAGGACTTCTGATTGCACCACCTACGTCCTGGTTACAGGTTTTTGAAATGTTGCGATCCTATCTGGAAACCCTCAAAGGGGAGAAGAAGCATGTCATCTTTCTGGATGAGCTTCCGTGGTTTGATACTCCCCGGTCAGGATTCCTGGCTGCCCTTGGAAATTTTTGGAATGCATGGGCTGTCAAGCGTACCGATGTCCTTCTGGTCATCTGCGGATCGGCAGCTTCATGGATGATTGGAAAAGTCATTTTCAACCGGGGCGGCCTGCATAATCGTGTCACCAGGAAAATCTGCTTGTTACCCTTCACGCTGAAGGAAGTAAAAGATTATCTGCGGAGCAGAAAGGTCTCACTGCAAGATTACGACCTGCTCCAACTGTACATGGCTATAGGCGGAATCCCATATTATCTGAGGTTTGTGAAACCTGGCAAAAGTGTACCGCAGATCATCCAGGCACTGTTCTTTGATACACACAGTCCATTGAAAGATGAGTTTGAAAACCTCTTTGCGTCCCTGTTTTCCAATTACAACCATCACATTGACATCATCCAGGCGCTTGCATCAAAACACCGCGGACTGACTAGAGGTGAAATTTTAGAAAACATAGGCAAGGTGAGCAGTGGTGCATTCAGCGGATATCTCAGTGAACTTATAGAATCAGGATTTGTAATCTCGCTTCAGCCATTTCTAAACCAGAAGAAGGAAACCATCTACCGGCTCGGTGACGAATTCAGCCACTTCTACTTGAAATTCCTCTACCACAAACGCAAGTCAGCACCGTGGATAATGATCTCTTCACAACAGAGCTATAAGGTGTGGTGTGGCCTGGTGTTTGAGAATATCTGTATCAGGCATATTGAGCAAATCAAACACAGTCTTGGCATCAGTGGTATCCACACAGAAGTCTCATCATTCATATCTACCGGTAAGGAAGATAGGTATGGGGTACAGATTGACCTGATCATAGATCGGGCTGACAATTGTATCAATCTTTGTGAAATGAAATTTCATAATGATGTATTTGTTATCACCAATTCATATCTCAACGAATTAAGAAAGAAATGCGAATTGTTTAAAACGTATACAAAGACCCGCAAGAATATTTTTCTCACGATGATCACCGCATATGGTGTAAGCAAAAATGCTCAAATGCTGAATATTGTATCCAATACCGTTGAAATGAAAGCACTATTTCAATAGGACCATCAACAGATATGTTTTTCTTTTTACGTCTACTTCCTATTTATCACCGTTCTGAAGGATAAGGTAATTTGAAAGAACAAGCTCCATGCTGACAGTCAGTCCGGGAGCATTGGTGACGATTATTGGTAATGTGGATGTCAACTATTAGACCAGAATGTGAGAATGTGAGAATGCGAGAATGTGAGAATGTGAGAATGTGAGAATGCGAGAGAAATTCAAACACAAACACAAGCGCAAACACAAGTTCAACCAGAAGCGAACGGCGAACAGCAAACGGCGAACGGCGATTAGCCAATGGCCAGTAGCCAGAAGCCAGAAGCTAGAAGCCAGAAGCCAGAAGCCAGCAGACAGAAGCTAGCAGTCCACAGTCTGCAACCAACAGCCAGAAGCTAGTGGCCAGAAGCCAGAAGCGAACGGCGAACAGCAAACGGCGAACGGCGATTAGCCAATGGCCAGTAGCCCTCTGTCAATCATTACTCGAATGGATTACTGAACAACGGATTGGTTAAGATATCCCAGCTCGTCAGAGTATTCATGAATGCAATGATCGCTTCCTTGTCGGTTTCCGTCAGGTGCATCCTTAGTGGCTTGCCATCAGAACCGCGTAAGCGCGCATCAAGATTCGCATGCGGCCGGATATTCTCGCTGTAGAAGTCCAGTACCTCGTGTAAGGTTGCAAAGCGACCGTCATGCATATAGGGTGGTGTAATTGCAATATTTCGCAGTGTAGGAATTTTAAATTGTCCATCATCGTTAGCCAGTCCTGATATTGCACCGACACCGTTGTCTTCATAGATCTGATTCAGGCCGATGTTTGCAACATCACCATGACCGACAGACCCTGTGTATCCACCGCTGGAGAAAGATCCTATATCATTTATAGATCCTGAATTGGTTATGCCATTGTTGATCACACGGTGACAAGAGTTACATTGATTATCTATGAATAATTTCATGCCGTGTATCTCCAATGGTGTCAATTCCCGTTCACCATCGCTGAACATGTCGAGATCGGAGTCGAAACTGTTTAATTTGCTGGAGAACAATGCCAGTGCAATAGACAGTCTTTTTTGGGTGATCTCAGAAGTTCCGAAGGCCTTCTCAAATAATTCCGGGTAATAAGGTATCGTGCTTAATTTGCTCAGCAGTTCGTCCATATTGGAAAAACCCATCTCGCGGTGGTTGGCTATGGGACGGGTGACGAGATCCATCAGATTTTTGGCACGTTGATCCCAAAATAGTCCGGAGCCAAATGCAGTGTTAATGATCGTTGGGGTATTTCGCGTTGACAATTGTGACCCAATGCCGGTGCTGTGTCTGAAAGGATCGGAAAAGGCAAATTCCTGTCGATGACATGATGCACATGACACGGTATTACCGGCACTCAGGGCCTTGTCATAAAAGAGGATCCGACCCAGATGAATTGTCTGATTGCGATTCTTAAAATTAGCTGCGCTTGCACCGCTGACAGATATATTCAATGAAGCCGTTTTATAATCCGGGGCGTCGGTAGTCACACCCAGTGTTTCATTGTTGGGAACAACTGTGTTCTTCTCGCAGTTTGCAATCAGAATGGCTAAAGCGAGAAGGCAGGCGATACTCACAGGGGTTTTCATAATATCTTAGGTATTTGAAATTAAAAGATATACACAAGTTCGAGGAAGGAGGGTGGAGTAATGTCAAAGTTTAGAATATTGAGATTTTGATCTGCTGCTTCTACAGAGCCATCCTTAATTTTCGTGCTAATAGAAGTATATTGAAGCAGCCCGGCAATACGCGATCTTATCCATACCTGATCAGCAATGCGATATCCAAACAAGAGCTGTGGCCCCAATCCTCCGGCATGTTGTATAGTCGTGAACTCAAAGCTGTTGTTTCCTTCCGTTTTACTCACCTCTTTTAATAACTGATATTCATATGTCATGCCAAAGGTGATAAACCACCGCGTAGCTAAGATCCGTGTCTTACCGTGAAAGAGCCTCACGTTGAATCCAAACGTTTTTAATACGGGATCGTCAGTGTCGGTATTTGTCCGACGGTAATGAGGAGAAACACCGGCCTCGTAGTGATTTCTGTTATGGCCCCAAATGTAATTGACCGTGAAGATGTCAGAATTCGAATCATCCGAAAATATCCCATTTAATACCGGAAAAACATCCAGAGCAATACCTTCAATGCGTGTCGAAACCTGATCACTCGTATCGCGGTCATCATGTTGTGAGAAAGCGGGAGTAGCCCAAAAGATCATGAGCAGTAGGAGTGTAGACTTGCAGAAATTTGGCATCTATTCCGGGGGTGAGACATATTCCATAAACGATGGAAATTTAGTTATTAATTGGAAGATCAGTGGTCATATCGTTCCCGTAACGCGAGGCTAATCGCGATAGATACTCGCTAATCGGATTTTAACAGTCGTACTGAAGCTGTAACGGCCGATATAGGACTAGACGGCATACCAGGCAAAAACGTTTGTGACAATGAACCCACTCAGGTATTTATATTACCAGTGAAGCAGACCGCTCCAGAATTCATATAGTGAGAATGTGAGAGGTGAAAATTCCCTGTCTCACGCTCTCACCCTCTCACATTCTCACTGCGTCGGCCGTAGCCTTGTCGCCGATGCGCTAAAGCCGCTATGGCAACGATGCGGTGAAGGCGGACCTTCTCACCCTCTCATTGTATCCTCCGAAGCCGCAGGCGAAGGAGGACCTTCTCACGATCCGTTTTCGTAACATTGCAACCCAATTTCTTCACACAATTTTTCCAATCCTTGAGAAAGTTCGAACAACGTCACATCGGCATCCGGGAGGATGAACTGAAGAGCATGCTGAATGAAATCGGCGTACCTGATCTCGATACACTCATCACGCAGACGATCCCGACGGATATTTTCCGGAAAAAACCCTTGAATCTGCCTCCTGCACTCTCTGAGCGTGCTTACTTGAAGCATATCCGCAAAATTGGAGAGAAGAATAAAGTATTCCGCTCCTTTATCGGCCAGGGATATTCTGGTACAGTCACTCCTCCTCCGATCCAACGATGTGTCTTTGAGAATCCGGGATGGTATAGCCAGTACACCCCCTATCAGGCCGAGATCTCACAGGGAAGGCTTGAAGCATTGCTCAATTATCAGACCGTCGTGAGCGACCTCACCGGCTTACCGATTGCCAATGCTTCTCTCCTGGATGAAGGCACTGCGGCTGCGGAAGCAATGGCGATGTTCTTTGGTTTGAGGAATAAAAGACAAGTCACCGTAAAGAAGTTTTTTGTGGACGAACATGTCTTCCTTCAAACGCAGGAAGTGATTCGTTCAAGAGCACTTCCACTTGGCATTGAAGTAGAAGTAGGTGCGTGGAAGAATTTCAGCGGAGACGAGACATACTTTGCTGTGCTATGTCAGTTTCCCAATGCCCAGGGTTCTATTGAAGACTATAGATCATGGATTACTGCGATGCAGGCGAAAGGAATTTATGCGATAGTCGCTTCAGATTTGCTTAGTCTCACTTTGCTCACACCTCCCGGAGAATGGGGTGCTGATGCTGTACTCGGATGTTCGCAGAGATTTGGTGTACCGATGGGTTTCGGTGGACCGCACGCAGCTTTTTTTGCCACCAAAGAAGATTTCAAAAGAATCATTCCGGGAAGAATCATCGGAGTGTCAATAGATACCCGTGGCAAACGTGCATTGCGTATGGCATTGCAAACACGGGAGCAACATATCAAGCGCGAGAAAGCGACTTCGAATATCTGCACGGCTCAGGCTCTGCTTGCCACGATGGCAAGTATGTATGCAGTCTATCATGGTCCGGAAGGATTAAAGCAAATCGCCGCCTATGTACATCTGCAGGCAAAACTCATCGCTGAAAGACTGAGAGAGCAAGACTTCAACGTGGTGCACGGTCATTTCTTTGATACAATCAGGATTTCTCTGACAGCGGAACAATTACTTAAAATCCGGGCCGAAGCTGAACAAAGAGAGATGAATTTCTTCTATGACAAAGACGGGCTGCAGATCTCTGTCGGTGAATCTATTCTTGATGAGGATGTAGATGACATTCTCAGCATCTTTACTGCTGTAAGTGTTTCGAACAGGCTTGGGAAGAACGGACATACGTTCGGCCTGCCTTCATCGTTGTTGCGTGAATCGGAATATCTGACACATCCGGTATTCCATCGCCATACGACAGAGACCGAAATGATGCGCTATATGAAGTCTTTGGAAAACAAAGATCTTTCACTTCTGCACTCGATGATCTCGCTTGGATCCTGTACCATGAAACTAAATGCAGCCTCTGAGCTAATGCCAGTATCCTCGCATGCATTTGCTCATATGCATCCGTTTGCTCCGGCATCACAGATAGAAGGTTATCAGCAGATGATCACAGAACTCGAAAGTTATCTCTGTGAAATCACGGATCTCCATGCTTGTTCGCTGATGCCAAATTCGGGTGCACAGGGAGAACTCACTGGTCTGATGACGATTCATGCTTATCATGCAGCGCGCAAGGAGGGTCATCGAAATATTGC
>DATDQA010000148.1:0-8637 GCA_035292505.1 Saprospiraceae bacterium
CCCGCCAATGACATCCTGCACATTGCTGCAGAAGAAGTAATCAGTGAAGTACAGATTCTTGATCCACTCGGAAGGATATTGCATAAGGAATCGCCGTTATCGGCATCATCGGCAATATTGATGGAGCGTTTCCCCGGGGGGATCTATTTGGTCCAGGTTTCTTTGCAGCAAGGCGGGCAGAGGGTTTATCGGGCTGTGAAAGATTAGAATGATTGGACTAACGGTGAACGGCAAGAACACGAAATCGTAATTTTTCAAAGTTAAAGTCTATCCGACGAAATGATTCCGCGACCTCGTGCCGTGCGCCGATGCTGTAGCCATAGCTCAGAGCCGACGGCGTCAGCGACGGAGCACGGTGCCGCAAGCTCTCGCCATGAGCCAGATGTCATTTGCCCTTATGGCAGGATTCTTGTGTCTCGACCCTGACAGGAAAAGCCTTAAATTTGGCATCTCCGTCAAGTTCCTGTTGACCATTCGCACACAGCAATAACGCAATCATGAGAAGAACTTTCTATACGGCTCTGTTATCCCTGATATGGCTCCTTTCAATCCATGCTCAATACGGCAATGAATGGATCGATTTTGACAAAACCTATTACAAGTTTAAGATAGCAGAAGACGGTCTATACCGGATACCGAAGTTTGTTCTCACCGGTGCAGGTCTTGGTGACATTCCTGGTTCTCAGTTTCGTCTTTATCATCTGGGATCAGAGATTCCGATCTACACAACAACAGATGGGAATTTCTCTATTGCAGACTTCATTGAGTTCTACGGTGTGCGCAATCGCGGTGAGCTGGATCGTGCCTTGTTTCAGCAACCGGATGCGGAACAGCTCAATCCCCGGTATAGCATGTTCACGGATTCGTCTACATACTTTCTCACATGGGATAATGAAGGTCAGGGTTTGCGCTTCACAGGAATCATGAATGATCTTTCTAATCCCCCTGCAGCGGAATCCTTTTATCTGCATCGGGATGAATGGGTCTATACTGATCGGCCTGTGGATCCCAGAAATGCTTCCGCAGATGCTACAATCAGTTATTCGCGCTACCAGGAAGGCGAAGGGTCTGCGTCACAAGATATGTCATCATTTGTCCTGGATATCCCTGCATCATCAATCGTTGCTTTCGGACCGGATGCAGTACTTGACGTACGTATCGTCTCCAGTACATTTACGGGACATGATATCACTGCCCTTTTTCTTGGTGATACGCTTTTAAATCATGGTAACTCTTCCGGATTTCATTTATATCATCTGACGACAACAAAACCTGCCGGATCGATCAGCACAAGTCAGCTCCTGGATATCAGGGACGAGTTCCTCAATGGTAGGTTTGCCATGGCAACCGTGCAATGGACCTATCCGAGGCAATTTGACTTCACCGGCAGGAATACCGCGCAATTTTATCACAGCACAACTGGTGCTGCCCAATACTTTGAACTCAACAATTTTATTCACGGTGGTATTGATCCGGTTATTCTGGACCGCAATTCCGGTGTGCGCCTTCTTGCGTCGAGAAACGGCAATACAGTACGTTTTTTACTTCCGGCTTTTTCCGGAGAACGGGACCTCGTGATCATAAGTCAGGCAGGAGCAGTTCATGAAGTGTCGGCACTCACGGAAACATCATTTGTAGACTATTCATCCGACAATACGGAGTACATCATTATCACACATCCCGTATTGCGTTCAGGTGTGGATGTCGTGGGACAGTATGCACAATATCGCAGCAGCACACCAAGTGGTGGTTATCATGTGAATATTTACAGTATCCTGGATTTGTATGATCAGTTCGGGTATGGCATTGAAAAGCATCCACAGGCGATCCGCAATTTCAATAAGATGATTCAGGATCATTGGAATACTGCGAAGATGGTCTTGATTATCGGCAAAGGAATCGTGTATACCCAATCCCGCCAGGATGGAACTGAGGCTGAACAGAATTTGCTTGTGCCTACATTCGGAAGTCCCGGTGCCGATCACCTGCTCTTTACAGAAAATGGTATCAGTTTGCCGCCCTTTCCTGTTGGCAGGTTGCCAATAGCTGAACCGGAGCAACTTGAGGCATATTTGTCTAAAGTCATTGAGTACGACCTTGTGAAGTCGCTTCCGCAGACGATTGCAGACCGCGCATGGACGAAACATATTCTGCATATGGGTGGTGGGGGAGATGCAAGTCAACAGGAACAAATCCTTGATCTCCTGAATCAAATGGCGAGCAATGCGATCAACTCAGAATTCGGTGCAGAGGTTTTTACATTCTCAAAGAGCAGCACAAATGCCACGAGCCAATCGAATTCTGACCGGATCCTTGAAATCCTGCGCAATGGTACAAGTATCGTTAAGTTTTTCGGGCATAGTTCAGCGAGTACTCTCGATTTCCAGATCAACACTCCGCAAGACTGGAAAAACAAAGGGAAATACCCCATTTTCAGTGCAATGGGATGTAAGGCTGGCGATATTCATCAGAATTTCCTGAGTCTCAGCGAACGATTTGTTTTTGAACCTGAGGCTGGAACTATCGCATTTGTTGCAGGTTCCGGATCACAATATCTGAGCACTCTTGGAAACTGGGGCCAGGATTGGTATCTCACATTTGGGCATGGCGTAAATACCCTGACATTAGGAGAGAGCATCCTGGAAAGTCTCAGTTCGTTGAATCAGTTCGGTACATTGTCTTCTGTACTCCTGATCGAGCAGCAGACGCTCACAGGAGATCCTGCTATGCGTTTTTATTCCACACCAGGACCTGATTATCTGTGGGACTTTCAGTCAGTGAAGCACGATCCGGAAGTGCTGACTACAAATGACCCATCATTTACATTGAGTGCTGATGTGGTGAATATCGGTACAAACTTTCCGGATACGTTGCTTGCGCGTGTGGAGCAAAAACTTCCTGATGGCGCACTCCATGAAGTCTATTTTGATACGGTATATCTGAGCACGTTTCGCACGACGCTGAATTTTGAGATTCCTATAGAGCGTACATCCAGCGGACTGAATACATTTTACCTCACTATCGATGCGTTAAATGAAACTGTTGAACTTCCTGATCCGGCGGCAGAAGAAAACAATGAACTCACTGACGCATCAGGAAAACGGGGCATCGACATCTTTATTCTGGACAACCGTGCGAGAACGACGTATCCATTTGAGTTTTCGATTGTGACAGAGCAAAACCCCGAATTGATTGCCAGTTCGACAAATGCTTTTGTGAAGGGGGCGACATTTGTGATGGAGTTGGACACCACCCCTGGATTCAATAGTCCTTTGCGTCTACAGGAGTTTTTTACCGGATTTGGAAGCGTTCTCAGATGGAAACCCATCTTCAATTTTATTCCCGGCAGAGTCTATTATTGGAGGGTGAGTACTGCAAATGACAATGAGCGTATCTGGGATTCCAGTTCATTTCTGTTCAATCCTGGTGGACAGCGCGGATGGAATCAAAGTCATTACGGCCAGTTTCAAAAGGATATATTGGTAAATCTCGATTTTGACCATCACAACCGTTTGTCATTCGATACGATATACAGGAACATCTGGGTACAGAACAAACTGGATACAGACCCAGAGTTAGCGGATGATCCTGTGGTATACATCAATAGTACATTGCGCAGGGATTTCTTCACTTTTTATAGCGGCTATGATGCTCACGTCTTTGCGATAGTCATAGATTCTTTTAGCGGACGTTTTCTGAGAAATGATCCGGGTGGGCTCTATGGTTCTGTGAATCCTTCAGCTAATACACTCGTTGTCTTTCCATACAATACGTCTTCGCCTGAAGGCAGAAATGGTCTGATGACATTTCTGACTGATGTGGTCACTGATGGGATGTACGTGATCTTGTATACTTACCAGCGCCCGAACTACATGGATTACTTCCCTGAAGTATGGGCCAATGACGAACAGGCCACGGGGAGAAGCATTTTCAGCGTCATTGAATCACAGGCATCCGGGAGCCAGATTCGTACTCTCGCCAATACGGGTTCCGTGCCTTACCTGTTATTCTACCGAAAGAATTTCGAATTGATCTATGAAGGAATTGCAAATCAGCCTGAAGAGACAATCAGTTTTGATTATAATTTCATTTCACACGCAAATGCGGGTGATCTGATTTCCACACTCATCGGACCAGCCAGGAAATGGCAGGCATTTGAATGGGATTTCCTGACCTCCGCTATTCCTGCAAATGATATGGTTTCTGCACAATTGATTGTGCTTTCGAAAACAATGACGGACACACTCGTATATGATGTGACGACGGTGCGGGATACGACATTAGATTTCATCGATGCTACTGAATATCCCTATCTCCTTCTCACTTTCCATACAGCGGATCAACCTGATCTCACAGCTGCACGTGTCGATTATTGGCGGGTTCTTTATGAAGGCATGCCTGATCTGCTGCTCAATCCTGCAGGTGGATATGAATTTGAAAAAGATAGCCTTTACGTCGGCCAGTCAATGAACCTGACAACAGGTGTGGAAAATCTCGGTGCAGATCTTACCGAAACTACCCAGGTACGTTTTACTATCACTGATTCACAAAACAATACCCAGGTCCTGTATGAGGAAATTCCTCCACTCGCCTCCGGAGAATCTACACTGGTTCATGTCTCGCAGCAACAAATGGGGATTGCCGGAAGGAGCTCATTGCTTGTTGAAGTAAACTACGACCGCAGGGTAGAAGAAACTTCATACCTGAACAACACAGGAATTTTAAATTTTATCGTCCTCGCGGACACACACAATCCGGTCCTCGATGTGACATTTGATGGACGACATCTCGTCAATGGCGATATTGTCTCATCAGAACCCGCCATCAGGGCAGAGCTGCGGGATGACAATGCATTTCTGCTCCTGGACGATAGGGCAGCATTTGAAGTGCTCATGCGATATCCGAATGATTTCGATTACACCTGGATCGATATCAATGGTCCGAAGATCGCATTTGAACCTGCGATTTCAGGAGCACAGAACATTGCTACGCTGACCTACCGCCCTGTGCTGGACGACGGATTTTATGATTTGATCATTCGTGCGCATGACCGTTCGATGAATGATGCAGGGGATATAGAATATGCAATTTCTTTTGAAGTACTCGGCGACCGCTTGATCTCAAGAGTAGATGCACAGCCAAGATGGTTTAATGATCATACACGTTTCATCTTTACCATATCCGGCACGCAAATCCCTTCTTCAATCCAGCTCGATATCTCCAATACAGCAGGACAAATTGTACGAGAAATCGGCAAAGATGAGATTGGCTTGTTTGTCGGCACGACGGAATATGTATGGGATGGCACGACGGATTCCGGAGAGAGGCTGCCTGGCGGAGTTTACTTCTACCGTTTGACAGCAAAGGATCAGGATGGTAACGACTATGACCTGCTCGGTCCGGGCTTTGGTGCTACACGCGACGGTCGCGTGGGCAAGGTGGTGATCATCAGGTAGACTTCAAGATCTCATCATAGACCTGATTGACCTGACTTCCGATCACTGGGAAGTCGAAATGACCGCGCGCATATTCTCTGATAAAATTGGCATCATATTTACCGCGATGCTGGAAGATATATTCAATTGCTTCGACAACCGTTGCAGGATCTTTAGCTGGAATTACAATTCCAACCCGATCATGGATATACTCCCGGGGTGCTCCGCTATCGGTGGAGATAACCGGGACACCACATGCAAGCGCTTCCACGATGGCAACACCAAAGGTCTCCAGATTGCTTGTCGAAATAAACACATCTGCAGAAGCCAATTGCAATGATACTTCGGTGGGCGATAGTTCACCGAGCCATTGTACCCGCAACCCAAGATCGGTGGCTTTCCTTTCCAAAAACGCTTGTTGTGGTCCTGACCCGATCACATCTAAACGGATATCAAGCGATTTGTCTAATCTTGAAAGTGCGTCAAGCAACAGACCCTGATTTTTCCTGGGATCAAGTGCGCCAATAGAGATGAGTTGCAAGTGTGTATGATCCGACTTATGACCGTGCATTGTGAACTTATGAAAATCTACGGGATTGTAAATAACATGGATATCGCTGCGGAGGGTCCATCTCAGCATCGCCTGGTTAAGGAAGCTGCTCACTGCGATGAGTGCAGCTGCATCCCGGTATGCCCGTCGCATCTCAGGAGCATGATACCATCTTACTATGCCGGCAGGAATTGAAGTGTTGTGTTCCGTAACCAGGTAAGGAATGTGTGTCCTATGACTCAGAGCACGTGCTGCCATCCCGGCCACATAACCATGCGCATGGATCAGGTCAGGTATTCCATACTCCGCTACATATTTGTTGTACAGATTCCGGTAACATCGTTCCCACATTCCGGTCAGAGTAGCCACTTTCGGGAAGTACCAGCTCCGTAACAAACCGCATTGCACATCATTTTCTTTCCACCATGAGAAGACAGGTTTTGAAAGAAACCTCCCACGTTCCACATATAGAAACCCAACTTTGTGTCCCATTACGGCAGTCATCCGGGCATGTTCCCGAATATACACGCCTTCCGTTGTATATGCAGAATACCACGACGGAATGAATAAAATATGCTTATGACTCTCTGGTTCCATTCAAAATACTTTTCTCAATCGGGTAGTCCGTGCCACATACTACCTTGCATCGTGCAATGTCTGATGTTTTAATCATTCTTGGGATGCACCGGTCAGGCACCTCACTCCTTGCAAGATACCTTGTAGAGTGCGGTGTGTTCATGGGTCACACTCTGCTTCGTGGTCATTCTACGAATCCTGCCGGCCATTACGAGGATCATGGATTCCTCTCACTTCATCAAGATCTCCTCAAAGCTCATGAACTCGATTATAAAATTGTATCGACCGTGTTGTGGCATATCGATCATTCATTCAGGGATCGCGCAATATCACTGATTTCGGAACGTAATGCATATACAACCTGGGGATGGAAGGATCCACGGACATGTCTCTTTCTGGATTTCTGGAAATCTCTGTTGCCCGAAGCGTGTTATTTGATTTGCTACCGGCCTTATCTTCCTGTGATCGAATCCCTGATTACACGGGATATTATCTTTTACAAAGAAGTCACCAATCGCCTGCGGCGGCTGTTGCATCCACGTTTCACGACTCAGGAGATTCCAATTATTGCAAATGAATACCTGCGGGTATGGATTCATTATAATTCAGAAATTCTGTCGCATGTCGAATTTCCGCACACGCGCTATATCTTGTTGCCTTTTGAGGAAATGATAAAAGGCAAGTTTTCGAGATTAGAAAGATTACACGATATGGGATATATCGTGTATCCTCCCAAAAACTTTAAAACTACGACGTCACAATCAGTGCAACATTTGCCTTTTGATTTTGAACTGGATGAAGATCTTGTCCATACTGCAAACAATCTCGATCAGCGATTTAAGGAATTGCTCAACATCGCATACTGAAAATCATGTCCACCACATTAATTATTATTATTCCGTATTGGCACGGAGATGCATATTTCCCGGCTTGCCTTCAGAGCATTGCCGGGAGTACGTTCGAGGATGAAGTATCCTGGTCGTTGCTGATCGTGCACAATGGCGGTTCCGCCCCTCCCGTACCTCCTGAATTTGTTGCACAGGTCACAATACTAAAGACAGTCGAGAATATTGGATTTGCGCGTGCAATCAATGTCGGACTGCAATATACCTTCAGAAAGCAATATGATTTTATTGCTTTGCTCAATCAGGATACTATTCTCCATACACATTGTTTACAGTTGTTGATTCGGGCAACAGATATTTCACCAGCCTTTTATACACCGCTCATTATGAACTACGACATGGATAGAGTTCCGTCGTGGTATGCTATGAAGTACTATCCACATATTTCATTTCCTTCAAAGGGTACGATCCATGAGTTACAGTCGATGAGTGCAACCTGTGTGTTAGGAACACAGAAGAGTTTTCTGGTCGGAGGTTTTTTCGATCCGGTATTTTACATGTATTATGAAGACGATGATTACTTCAGCAGGTTCCGATCAAAGGGAGGCAAACTGTTCCTGGTCACTTCGGCTAAAGTCGGTCACTTCGGTGGCAGCACGGAATCTCTGCAGAAGACCAGCGCTCTGCGGAAGAGAACAGGTGTGCTGAAATATATGGTCAGACATAGTGCATCATGGGCGTTGCTGAAGAAGCTGATGCGACACTATGGGAGTTGCATCCTACGACTGGATTTCCGAAGACTGTTCAGATATCTCCATTGTGATGCACACATGTTGCCCATGGTCGGATACCTTAGGACGGCTACTTATGAAACGATACAAACGCGGGCACAGGAATATATCCAAAGCGATGCAAACCCATAAATCCAGACGTGAGTATAACTTAAGAGAGAGAAAAAAAAAAAGCTGGGAATTAACAGGTGAATCAGATTGATTCACCCTTGAGGAGGAACGAGTTTGTGCTTTACGATCTCTGCAAGTATGGCATCCAGGGTGTGGAACATTGTGTTTATATTGAATCGCTCCAGGACAAATGCGCGGCCGGCTTCATTTTGCTTTGCTGTTTGTGCGAAATCCGTCATACACTGCCTGATCTTCGTGGCAAGATCTTCGATATCACCTGGTTTGCATAGATAGCCATTCATTCCATTGTTCATCACTTCCGGGATACC
>DATDQA010000149.1:0-4659 GCA_035292505.1 Saprospiraceae bacterium
GATGAGTGTGCAATGAAATCGGGAGAAATCGGGGAAACCGGAGAAATGGGTGAAATCGGTCAAACCGGGAATATCAGTAATAAGTGCAAACCGGCTTCACCGATTTAACCGGCTTTACCGGTTTTACCCTTCTTCACATCCGTACTACTGGGCAGCGGTGATGAGTGTGCAATGAAATCGGGAGAAATCGGGGAAACCGGAGAAATGGGTGAAATCGGTCAAACCGGGAATATCAGTAATAAGTGCAAACCGGCTACACCGATTTAACCGGCTTTACCGGTTTTACCCTTCTTCACATCCATACTACTGGGCGGCAGTGATGAGTGTGCAATAAAACCGGTCAAGCCGGGAAAACAGGGAAAATCGGCCAAATCGGATTGCGGATATGGGATTTCGGATTCCCGGCTTTACCTATTTCACCGATTTAACCGGCTTTACCCTTCTTTTAATCCGCGTGGCCAAGTATCTCAACCCATCCATTCACAGGATCGCTGTGGTAAACGTAGTCACCAACGATATATGAACCGACGACTTCGGCGAAGTAATCATTACCATCATCGCTGTGGATGGTGAAGGTGTTTCCGTTCTTTGCTTTGATCCTGCCCGCGCCGATCAACATCGCGGTGTTGCCATCCTCCTGAATAGCTGCCGATACACTGAAAGAAGTTGTTTCCGATGTGGCTTGAACTGTGGGTGCAGGCATACAGAGTGCCGCAATGACTGAGAAGGCCAAAGTTGTTTTCATCATTTCAAATTTTTCTGGGAAGCTACAAATTTTAAATGTCATCTCCCTTATAGCCAAATTGCATTGGCACCATTAATCCGCGTGACCGAGTATCTCTACCCACCCGGATATGGAAGCAGTGTTGGGGTTCAAAATCTTGAACCCCAACCTTGACCACAAAGAAAAGTCAAAATGTCCGCCAGACGAAGTCCATTCGGACGGGTAAAACGCTAAAGTCAAAAGATCAAGGTGTCCTCTTTACTTTTGAATTTTACATTTATCATTTTACCTGCCCGAGCTGAACTCGTTCAGGTGGGCATTTTGACTTCTTTTCTTAATCCGCGTGGCCGAGTATCTCTACCCATCCATTGACGGGGTCGCTATGATAAACATAGTCTCCAACGATATATGAGCCGACGACTTCCGCGAAGTAATCATTACCATCATCGCTGTGGATGGTGAAGTTGTTTCCATTCTTTGCTTTGAGAGTGCCGGCACCGATCAAAATGGCAGTTGTACCATTATCCGGTGCGCAGATTTCTGTTTGAGTTCTTACTAACGTGGCTTGAACTGTGGGTGCAGGCATACAGAGCGCTGCAATGACTGAGATGGTCAGTGTCGTTTTCATGACTGGGGTGATTTGTGGAATCCCGATGCAAATCATCCGATAGAATATCCTGTTGAAAGCTCAACAGGGTAAGCCAGTTGATGAATCACCAAAGGTGCAGTCTTGCAGGTCTGACAATCCCGGGAATATCAACGTGAAAAACGACAGATTTGGGTCAGCCGAAATTCCGGTGAAAAATTTTGAATGTCACAAATGAGTGACAGGATCATTGATAATGTTACCCTGGAAATCAATAAATCTTATTTGGGTTAGGATGAAGCGATTCAAAGCGGGCCAGGAGTGAGTTAGACAGTGTCGGTTTCATCGCGGGTCGCATGATTGCGATGGACCTAAATTATTAACCGTTCTGGTGGGGGAGACAAGAAGATACAAGGTGTGTAAGTGGTACTTTAAAAAACCCTAAAGGAAGCTATTCGCGCTCCTGCAATCTTGAGTACAATGCTTCGAGATCTCTGTGGCCAGGAATTAAGGTCGCGTTGGCATCCAGAATCCTCCTCGCTTCCTCAAGCTTACCCCGACGCACCATGACCAATGTTTGAAGCTGGATGATCTCCGGTTTATTGTTATGAAATGTAATCAGGCAGCGATCAAGTAATTCTGCAGCGCGATTCAGATGTCCCGCGCCAAGATGAGAGACAGCAGCATACAGGAGATAGTCTTCATCAGGCTGTCCAGCAAGAAGCTGGTCGAATTCTCTCGCTGCCTTTGTATATTCTTTCCGTGCATAGTGATCGAACGCCTTGCTGTCCGGGGATTGATCTGCAGAGAGCTCTCCTTTGCCGGGGATGATCTCATTGGAGAAATGCGCTTTGAAGATGCGATCGTTTTCCTGTGGAATAAGGATACGTGCACCGAAGACAAGGAGAATCAATATCACGCCTGCCGCAGCTAGCCGAGTAATAAACCGTCTTCTCTCCAGGTAGACAACTTTGGACGTTTGTGATTTCAATGCTGCATGCTCACGGAGCATTGTCAACTTTGATTCAAGATTACTGGCGCGTGTTGCAGCCGAAAGCTTCAGATGAGCAGTGAAGAGATTTTGAAATGTGGTATCAGATTTACGTCTTTCTTCGACGCTCGCTTTTTCAGTGGCAGTGAGATCACCCCGCAGATAAGCAGAGATCAATTCGCTGTCATTCTGATCAATGTGCTCCGGAATTATTGGTTTCATGATCTTCAGGATTTTCGAGTATTTTTTTTAATCTGGCAATACATTTATACTTCTTAGACTTTACGGTATCTCTGTCTTTATATCCCATCAATTCGCCGATCTCATCCTGGCTGAGTTTCTGATAGTACATCAGCTCAAGTAATCTCTTGCAGGGATCTCCCATGACCACAAGCGCATTTTTCAACTGATCAACATCGAATGCGATCTCGTTCTCAGGCGTCCCTTCTTCTGCAAACAAATCGAGCATGGAAGGCTCTATATTCTGGAAGTCATTTTTTTGGCCGCGCTTTAGTTCCAGGGCCTTATGCTTCCCGATGCTAAAGAGGTAAGTTTTCACACTGCTGGACAAATACGTAAGCCTTCCCGTCATGACATTGTCATAAAGGATCACTACGCTCACCTGGAAAATATCCTCAGAAGAGGTCCTGTCTATTCCAAATTTGACAGCCCATCTGATAAAATCCCCCTTGAATCTGTCGTAGATCTCCTTCAAGATTGCGTCATCTCCCCGTCTTAATCTCTCCAGAAAGTCTGACTTATCCATCATTAAATGCTCAAATTTGAGAAAGGTAACCCATAGTTTAAGCATTAATTCTTAAGTCGAAGGCAGAATCCAGAGAAACAGGAGAAATCGGGAAAGCCGGAGAAACCGGGAAAGCCGGGAATCCGAAATCCCATATCTGCAATCCCCAATCCGATTTACCGATTTCCCCAGTTCGTCCATTTACTTACTCATCCGTCGTACGAAGCGAAAGTGGTTTTCCGGATTTACCGGCTTCGCCGATTTTACCGATTTTACCCTACTTTCCCCCTTTCCTTATGACACTCCGCAGACTCGCTGGCGATACACTGATCTACGGCACGGGTTATATCCTGGGTAAAATCCTGAGCTACCTGCTGATCACCGTCTATCTCACGTGGAAGTTCGATGGAGAGCAAGCGCAGTACGGCCTATACACAGATTTTTATTTCTATGTCGCCTTACTTCTCGTGCTCCTTACACTCAGGATGGAGACGACCTATTTCCGTTTTGCCAGTGACAAAGAGAATCGCGAAGCGACGTTCAGTCAGGCCTCGATTATGCTTTTGTGCACCTCGCTTCTCTGGATCGTACTGGTCATAGCAGGACAAACACAGATGGCAAATGTGTTGGAGTACCCGGGGTTTGAAAAGCACGTGGTTGTATTGGGGATCATCCTGGCACTCGACGTGATGGTTGCAGTCCCGTTCGCGGCGTTACGGCTGGAAGGAAGGCCAATGCGGTATGCGATGCTCAGGCTGCTGGGTATTGTCATCAATATCATTGCTGTGGTCTTTTTCCTGGAGATACTTCCTGCACTTGCACAAAAAGGTGTTGGGTGGGCCACACAATGGTATAATCATGATGATAGGTTGTTTTACGTGTTTCTCGCGAATCTGCTCGGCAGCTTTCTCGTCTTCTGCATTTTCATACCCCAATACCTCCGCATCCGCTGGACATGGAATGGTATGCTTGTGAAAAAGATGTTGAAGTATGCACTCCCGCTTGTCGTGGTGGGCGTCGCAGGTGTGATCAATCAATCCTCGTACATCACATTTCAGAAATACATCCTTCCTGATTCATTGACAGAGAATCTCTCTGCCGGAGGTATTTATGCAGCGGCGACACGTCTTGCCATCCTGATGAGTCTCTTCACGACAGCTTTCAATTATGCTGCGGAACCATTCTTTTTTCAACATGCGAAATCTGAAGGCGCCAGACAGATCTATGCCGATGTGGCAAAAGCATTTACTATCGCCGGTTGTATTTTGATGGCGATGATCCTGCTCTATATCGATGGCATACAACTCATCCTTGGTGAGAGTTACAGAAGCGGGCTTTCTGTAGTACCCGTCTTGCTGCTTGGTTTTCTCTTTCTCGGATTGTATTACAATGTTTCTGTTTGGTATAAAGTCACAGACCGCACACGGTATGGTGCCTTGATTTCCGGAAGTGGCGCCATCATCACGATTGTGCTCAATATCATCCTGATCCGTGAATTTGATGTGGTCGGTTCAGCATGGGCTGCACTGGCATGTTATACATTTATGATTCTGGCTTGTTATGCGATTGGCAGAAAGTATTATCCGGTACCTTATGAACTGGGGAAAATCGCG
>DATDQA010000150.1:0-6866 GCA_035292505.1 Saprospiraceae bacterium
AATATCCCACTGCAAAGGCGGTTGCAGAAATTGGATACTTCAAAGCGCTGTACTACCAGCGACTTGCAGGAAAATATAAAGGACAAAAAGAGGACCCACACAAATATGACCTCCGCACCTCCAAACAGATCTGTGAACAAATCATCGCCAAATATCCCGGATCAAAAGGAGCGATAGAATGCCAGAACCTGTTGAATACTCTCAACCAACCTTCATTGAATGTGCAGACAGAGCAGGTGAATCTGCAAAGTGAAAAGCTCCTTGTCAATGTCTCCTTCACTAATATGTCAAAGATCTGGCTCAAGATGGTTCGTCTGAGCTATGATGCACGTGAAAAACTAGAAGGCCGACCGGAAAATATTATCACCTATCTCAATAGCCTTCCGATCATCAGTCAGAAGAACATCACTTTACCATCGACAGATGATCTGCGTGAACACAGCACAGAAACCTTGCTGGATCAACTCGACTATGGATATTATGCCCTGGTCATTTCTGATAATGAATTCAAAGGCGGCAGCCTCATGGCATTCTCCGTTTTTCACGTCTCTGATCTTGCTTTCTGGAATTACAATGATCCGGATACAAAGGAATTTGTCGTGGTATATCGGCAATCTGGCGCACCATTAGCAGGAGTCAAGGCAGAATTTTTCTCGTGGGAATACAACGCGCAGTCAAGACGCAACATCCTGCGCACACTTGGTTCGGACGTGACTGACAAAGATGGGATTGCCCGGGCACCTCATCGTGATGAACGACAAAGTGTAGTTGTGAAGCTGACAAGAGACAAGGACGTGCTGTTTCTGGATGACAACTTTCACATGTACCGCTATCATTCCGAACCGCAACCACATCGCTCAGTCTTTTTATTCACAGATCGCGCGATCTACAGACCCGGACAAACTATTCATTTCAAGGGCTATGTGGTCAATTTCGATAAAGAGCGTATGCCTTCGATCCAACAGTCAGGTGAAATCACAGTTGCGCTCAAAGATGCAAATGGTCAGGAGGCGAGCAAACACACATTCACACCAAACGTCTATGGTACATTCTCGGGAGAATTCATCGCACCAGAAGGCAGATTACTCGGGAGTATGTCATTGGAAGCAAGTGGAAATGTGAGTGGAAGTACTCGCATACAAGTGGAAGAATACAAACGTCCAACCTTCGAGATGACATTTGAACCTGCGTCACAAGCCTTCAAACTCGGTGCTCCGGTTACTGTAAAAGGAAAGGCAATGACCTATGCCGGTGTTCCGATCGATAATGCTACTGTTCAGTACCGCGTCGTTCGCCGCGCACATTTTCCGTGGTTCCCGTGGTGGATGCGAGGATGGTTTCCCGATGTGCCACAGATGATCATTGCGCAAGGAATAACTACTAGTGATGCATCGGGTGCATTCACGATCACCTTTGAAGGGCGTGGTGACGAGTCGCTTGCAGGACATAAACCTGAATTTGTCTTTGCAGTGACAGTAGATATCACAGATGTTGCAGGTGAAACGCGCTCCGCAAAGAAGGACATTGTGCTCGCCCGGCATAGCTTCCATGCAACCATGGGTATTGCTGAGAACACAGACATCTCTTCACTCAATAATGTCGCCGCAAATGCCACCAATCTCAATGGCGAAGATGTGAAGTTGATTGGCGAAGTGAAAGTGGCTCAGCTTGAATCTCCTTCACAAGTGCTGCGCAACAGATATTGGAATGCACCGGATATGCCGATGATCTCTGAGAATGATTATCGATCAATGTTCCCGGCTTATGCGATTCCGGGAAAAGAAAACATGGTTGATTGGAAGATTATCCGGGAAGTTGGAAATCGCAGAATTGAAGTGGATGGTAAGGACACCATTTCCTTAGCCGGGATGATATCCACGCCTGGTGCATACCGGTTTAGCTTCTCTTTCACAGGTGACAATGGAGACACTTCAAGTCTCGTGCTGTATTCCAATTGCTTCGAAGCACAAAAGACATTGCCACCACATATGTTATTCACTGAAGCTCTGCTGGAAACCAAAAGACAGCCGGGCGAACAACTTATACATCGCATACTGACATCTCCTGAAGTGCATATCCGCTATGTCACAGACCGGCAGATTGGTATCAAACGGGAGTGGCTAACTGCTCAGGGTGCGATTGATCAGAGATTATCTCTTGTGGAAAAAGATCGCGGAGGTCTGCAACTGAATGGAATCTATGTCTATGACAACAGGGTGTACACATTTCAACATCAAGTCGATGTACCCTGGACGAATAAGGAACTGCACTTTGATTATCTCAGCTATCGCGATAAGACATTGCCCGGAGCCGACGAGGAATGGCATCTGAAAATATCCGGTGAAAAGAAAGACGCCATCGTCGCCGAATTCCTTGCTACGATGTACGACGCTTCGCTGGATGCATTTCTGCCACACGGCTGGGGTCTCAGCCTCTATCCGGAATATCACGGACAGGGATGGACACGTACCGTGGGATTTAGCGCGTCATATCTGCGACATCTTTATGTACCCCAAACCGGTGAATACAAAGACATCCCCGAACATCTGTACCGGCAAATTAATTGGTTCGACTTTCCGATGTATGGAGGTATGGTGATGATGCGCGACGGTCGGCATGCAATGGAAGCTCAAGCACCTCCAATGGCACTAGAAGAAGTCCAGGAAGATATGGTTAAGAAAGATGCGGATATCAGCGAAGAACCAGCACCGAGCACCCAGGAACAAGCGCCAGTTTCTCTGCGCACAAATCTGCAGGAAACTGTCTTCTTTATGCCACATATCCAGACGGACGCAGATGGAAATATCACGTTGAAATTCAAAATGAATGAAGCGCTCACGAGATGGAAGTTTCTTGCGCTCGCTCATACAAAAGATCTGAAGTTCGGTATATCACAAAAAGAAATAGTGACACAGAAAGACATCATGGTCTTTCCGCACATGCCACGTTTCCTGCGTCAAAAAGATAACATCCAACTCACAGCCAAAGTGCATAACATGACCGACTATGCACTCTCTGGAAATGCAGAGCTTGCTATCCTCGATGCAGGTTCCGGTGAGAATGTGAGCAATGCATTTGGTCTCACGACAAGTAATCAACCATTTCAACTTCCCTCAAAAGGCTCATCAGGAGTGCAATGGCAGATCACCGTTCCTGAGGATTGGACTACGCCTGTCAAGTACCAGGTGATCGCACGCTCGGGAAATAAAGGTGATGGTGAAGAAGGGTTGTTGCCGGTGCTGACCGATCGCATCTTTGTGACCGAGACAATGGCCCTGCATATCCCTGCCAAGTCAGATAAGACTTTTGTTTTCGAAGCCTTCAAGAATGCGAATTCAACGACTCTCGTCCATCAGGGCTATACTGTCGAGTTCACGTCAAATCCTGCCTGGCTTGCTGTGCAATCTCTCCCCTATCTCCAGGAATATCCGCATCAGTGCGCTGAACAAATATGGAACCGTCTCTATGCGAATCTCGTCGCGAGAAAAATCGTCACTGAGTATCCTGAAATCGGAGTGACATACCAGCGATGGACCGCTGATCCGAATTCAGTCTCTCTCATGAGCAATCTGTCAAAGAACCAGGAACTCAAATCGGCGCTTCTTGAAGAAACTCCATGGGTACGTGATGCCATGTCTGAAGAAGAGCAGATGCGCAACATTGCAGTTCTTCTGGATGGAAATCGCATCAGCACAGAAAGTGCAAAAGCTATCAGTACATTGAAGCAAATGCAATTGTCGAATGGTGGATTCCCATGGTTTCCCGGAGGAAGGGACAACTGGTACATCACACAATACATCGTAGAAGGTGCAGGACATCTCAGCAAACTCGAGGCAATCGATCCTTCAGTATACAATGACCTGATGCAAATGATGCGCCCTGCCGTAGAGTATATCGATGATAGACTCCTCGAAGAGTATCATGAGCTTGAGTATCTCGTCTCAATAGGTAAAGCAAAATGGGAAGATGATCATCTGAATCACATTGCAGTCCATTATCTCTATGCACGTTCATTCTTCAAAGAACAGCAATCAAAGAATGAGGTGCAAAAAGCACGCGAGTATTACCTGGGTCAGGCAGAGAAATACTGGAATACAAGACCCCTGTACGTGCAGGCCTTGATCGCCCTTTCCTTGCAGAGATGGAATCATCCGGGTATTGTGAAAACGATGAGGCAGTCCTTCGAAGAGCGTACACTGTTCACGGAAGAACTTGGTCGCTATTGGAAATCGGACAATGGATTCTATTGGTATGAACTTCCAATCGAGAGACAATCATTGATGATCGAACTGTTCGAAGAGCTTGGGACAGATCAGAAATGGATCGATGAACTCCGCCTATGGTTATTGAAAAATAAACAGACAAACCGTTGGACATCAACCAAGGCAACCGCAGCTGCTGTCTATGCATTGCTGATGCAGGAGGACAATTGGCTGCAGGGCGCACAGATTGCGATTATTGTCGGCGGTAAACCATTGGTAGTAAACTCTCCTGAAGCAGGAAGTGGCTATGTCAAAAACTCCTGGCCTGCGGCAGAAGTCACATCAAGTCAAAGTGAGATCAAGGTCTCTAATCCTAATAATCATGTCGCCTGGGGCGGTGCTTATTGGCAATATTTTGAAGACATGGACAAAGTAGCCCCCGCAGAAGGTACACCATTGAAGATGCGCAAGTCATTGCACAAGCAACTCTCTACAGATGAAGGACTGAAGCTTGTCGATCTGAGTGAAGTGCATGTGGGTGACAAACTCATTTCACGCATCGAAATCGAAGTCGACCGCGATATGGAATTCGTCCATCTGAAAGATATGCGTGCCAGCGGTCTCGAACCTATCAATGTATTGAGCGCATACAAGTGGCAGGGTGGTCTTGGCTACTATGAAAGCACTGCCGATCTCGCGACGCATTTCTTCTTCGACTATCTCCCACGTGGAAAGTATGTCTTCGAGTACCCAGTACGTGTCGCACATGCCGGTACCTTCTCGAATGGTATTGCGACGCTGCAGTGTATGTACGCGCCGGAGTTTAGTAGTCATTCAGGAGGGCTGACTTTGGAAGTGAAGAAGTAATAGATGTTTCATGTTGAGGGTTGATGGGTTTAAATGTTTAGGTGTTTAACAAATCAAACTTACCAACATGCTGGTCGTTTTGTCATTGCTTTAATATCTGGCCCAATTCCGGCTTGTTTTACACCCCTTCAGGGTGGAAATGCATATTGCACTTTTCGCAGGCTGTGCCCGTTGCTATTAATGTTGAGCCCCTTCAGGGCTTTCTTTTCAAGCGCAGTCTTGAAAAGAATTTAGATGTTTAGGGGCTGTTGACCTGCCCACTGCTGAATGCAAGCCGACTGAGGACTGCCTGGCACTTGCATTTGCACTTGCACTTGCTCTTGAACTTGTGTTTGCGTTTTGCTTTCCTTCTCCTCCGCCTTCGCCTGATTTCACAACACCCCCTTCCCTTCTCTCAAAATCTCAGGCTCAGCTTTCGTCAGATCAACCACCGTACTCGGCTCAAACGTCCCTGGGCCAGCATCGATCACCACATCAACCAATTTTCCAAATTCATCATGAATCTCTTCAGGGTCATTGTAATATTCCAGGATCTCATCATCAGAACGCAATGAGGAAGTAAACAATGGCTTACCAAGCGCCTTGACAATAGCCAAAGAGACATTGTGATGTGGAATGCGGATTCCGATTGTCTTGCGGACAGCTTTGAGGTGTGACGGTAGTTCCGAACTTGCCCCGAGGATAAAGGTAAAAGGACCGGGCAGATGTTTTTTCAACAAACGATACTGAGGCGTTGTCGTTTGCGCAGTGTACTTTGCCACCTGGCTGAGGTCTTCGAAGATCATGCTGAATTTCGCTTTTGCAGGTGTGACCTTTTTGATCCTGCAGATTTTTTCAAAAGCCGCTTTCTGATCCATTGCACATGCGAGTGCATAGACGGTATCCGTCGGATAGATGATGACACCGCCAACATTCAAAATATCAACGATTTGTTTCACACGGCGTTCAGATGGAGTTTCAGGATGGATTTTGATCAGCATGGCGATGAAGGTATCAAAAGCATCAGATAATAGCAAAGGACCGCGATGTTAAAATAGGGGCTTTGCTTAATTTCACCAGAGTTTTTAGAACCAGGTCAAACATTTTCACATGCCTCCTTATATTGTCTGAGAATTTTTATTAAATGAGAAAGCGAAAATTTTCAATTGATCAATTGACCGAAAACGAGCATAACACTCTCGTATTCATCTGCTCAGGACTTACAAGTGGACAGATAGGGAAGAAGATGCTTTATTCTAAACGGACGGTAGAGGGCTTCAGGAACAGCCTTTTATATAAAACCAAAGCAAGGAACGTGGCAGAATTGGTGGCAATCGCATTCCGGAATAAGCTCGTAAAGTAAAGTTGTCACCCATCTGAGCAATATCGACTCCCCGATGTAACCTTTTACATGAGCCTTCCTCTTTTGCGACAGCAGGAGGAGGGGGCGAGTCCTACTTCACCAACGTCACACTCCCAGACATCACATTTGTCTCTTGATCATAGGTGAGATACAGGACATACACATATAGACCCGGCATCACATCCTTATCCTTAACCCTGCCATTCCATATATAGGATTGGATTTCGTTGCAAACATCAAATCTCCCCATCTGCCAAATACCCTACATTCAACGCTCGTGATGTTAGGATCAGTGAAATGGATCGTCCATTCGTCGTTGATATTATCTCCATTAGGTGAAAACACATTTGGAATGAAGAGCTCATGATTGCAGTCAGCATCAGCTTCAATAAGAATATTGTCTGTCTCTGAATAGCAGTTCGTCGAAACCGCCACCGCATATTCATCCGGATGTG
>DATDQA010000151.1:0-5856 GCA_035292505.1 Saprospiraceae bacterium
GACGACTGTTCCGGAAAGATTGAAGGGAGATATTACGTTGATCAGTTAGTTGAAGGTTTAGGGGTTTAGAGGTTAAGAGGTTCAAAACCCCTAAACATATAAACTCATCAACGTGTGTGTGACAAACTGCAGGTTTTAGTCGCATATACAAACTACCCGCCGCTACCCCCTTACCCCCTAAAGGTGGATCCGCCACCCGCCCCGAATTAAAGTTGCGCGCGGACTTCCCCTTCAGGGGATCGAGGGGTGAGGGATGACTAAACTGTTTGCCCGAATAAACCGACCTGCAATTTGTCGCACACACCTCATAAACCTATAAACTCTCTTCCCGGATATTCTCTCTACCTTTTACGCTTGATTTATTGTTTTGGTCTGCGTGTTTTCCAGCTTCCGGATATGTATTCGATTGCAGTTCGACGCCAGATATTGTTAGGTATCATCTGTTGTTTGATGACACAGGTGTTTTCACAAAATCTTGTTCCAAATCCAGGCTTTGAAGTTTTTACCTCATGTCCCGTGAATATCAATTTGGGACAGCCATTGGAATGTCCGCCCTGGATAGTCCCGACAGGGGGGACTTCAGATTATTTCAATGCATGCCATACCGGCGGTATCGTTGGGGTGCCGAACAACTACTTCGGTATACAACCCGCTCATACCGGTCAGGCATATGCAGGCGGTCTTTATTACTACCAGAGTTGGGTTGATTATCGGGAATTCCTGCAGGTACAGCTCACGTCACCCATGGTTGCCGGCGCAACGTATAACATAAGCCTTTACTATAGCTTAGCCAGTTTTACTTGCCCGATCGACAAACTTGGTATCCTGATCAGCGATACCCAGATCATTGACCTCAGCACGTTTGGACCGCTCAACGAAAATCCTCAGTTAGAGCTGAATGTTGGGCTCATCGATAACACTTCCTGGCAGTTATATACGGATTGCTATGTCGCACTTGGAGGGGAAGAATGGATCACAATTGGAAATTTTTATCATGATACTGAAATTACGTTAGGCGTTGGTTGTCCTCCCTTTAGCGGTATGACTATCTCTTATGTGTATATCGATGATGTTTCCGTGGAAGAACTGCCACCTCATGATCCGATCGATCTTGGCGCACCGGAGCAGATCCTATGTCCCGGAGAGAGCATCAACTTTGATTTTGATCCTGGTCTCGGAGATTTTGTATGGCAGGACGGTAGCACGTCATCTTCCTTTGTGATCAATTCTCCCGGAGTGTATGCCGTCACCCTATCGACATTCTGTGGCACAGAGGAAGACGAGGTGAATGTCATTGCGCTCGAACCCCCTGCACCGTTTGATCTCGGCGCAGATACCATGTTGTGCCCGTTTGACGAACTGCTTTTGTCTCTCGATCCTGCGTTGGGTGACTTTTCATGGCAAGATGATTCTACAGATCCCTCCTACACGGTGACGGATTCGGGAACCTATGCTCTTACTATAAGTAATGCATGCGGTGAAGTCTTTGATGAAATTAACGTCATGTTTTATCCGGAGCCCTTTGTGGTATTCAATGAAGACACCATCATGTTATGTGAAGGTGAAACGTTCGTATTGAGTCTTGATCCTGAGATCGGAGAATATTTCTGGCAGGATGGAACCGAAGGCCCGGACTATACAGTGACCCAACCAGGAATTTATTCTGTCACTGTCGTCAATCCATGTGGAAGCGACAACACCAGTGTCGTGGTTGATTACGATTTTGAACCCATGATTGATATTAGCGCAGACATTAACATCTGTCCATCGCAGTTGCCATATACGTTTAACCTCACCGGGCTTGCTGATGTAGAACAATTCCTCTGGAGTGATAGTACCACCAGCCCCACTTTCACTATCAATGGTGCCGGCAGCTATGGAGTGACTGTATCAAATGACTGTTTTGAAGCATCTGATGTGATCAATGTGTCGGTAGAAAATGCGCCGCCAATTGTGACATTGCCGGGAGATACAATGTTGTGTCCCGGTGCAGTGTTGTTACTCAACGTAAGTAATATTCCAGGGACTTATGCATGGCAGGACAATGATACTGCAAGTGTGTATGACGTCATGCAAAGCGGAATCTATAGTGTCACCGTCACCAATACATGCGGCGTGGGCATCGATACAATTGATGTGACCTATCGTGATTTTTTACCGGCATTGGATCTGGGTCCGGATCTCAGCTTATGTCCGGGCGAACAGATCACGATTCATGCTGGCGTGACAGGTGTTGACTTTCTCTGGATGGATGGAAGTGTCTTTGATTCGATTATCGTCGATGAGGCAGATACGGTCATCCTTACCATTTCCAATGGATGTACTTCCGATTCTGATACATTGCAAATAAGCTTGAATGCAAATGCACCTGAGGCTGATCTACCTGCGCAACTCAATTTGTGTGCCGGTGATTCTGTGACAATCGCTACCTCAGTTGGAGGAGTGATGTATGAGTGGAATACCGGTATGACTGCTTCATCGATTACTGTATTAACGGCAGGCCAGTACATCCTTACCATCACCAATGCGTGCGGTATGGATATCGACACGACAGATGTGATTGATTTAGGGACAGGTCCGGTGTTTGACCTGGGACCGGATCAATCAATCTGCCCCGGCGATACCGTGATGTTCAATCCTGGTCTTGCAGGAACTTATCTGTGGCAGGATGGGAGTACGAGCAATACATACGAAGTAAGTCAGACAGGGCAGATCATCCTGATGATCACAAATGCATGCGGCTCTGCGATTGACACGATTATTGTCACTGAGAATAGCATGGGTCCTGTTCTGGAACTTGGTCCTGATACATCTGTCTGTGAAGGAGAAACCGTGCTTATCAATCCGGGAATCAATGGTGTAACCTATCTCTGGCAGGATGGAAGTACAAATCCATCCTTGCTTGTGACTGCCTCTGCAATGATCATTCTTGAGATTGCCAACTCATGTGGTGTCGCCCGTGATACGTTGGATGTGGTGATATCCGGTGTTGCGCCTGAATTAGAACTTGGTCCTGACATCAACGTCTGCGAAGGTGAAACCGTACTCGTGAGTCCCGGGATCAGTGACGTCACCTATCTCTGGCAGGATGGAAGCACGAATTCGTCCTTGTTTGTCACCACCTCTTCCATGATCGCTCTGGAGATCACTAACGCATGTGGCGTCGCTCGTGATACGATGGATGTTGTCATTGCAGGTATTGCTCCTCAGGTGGATCTTGGACCGGACACATTGCTCTGTGATGGAGAGATCTTAGTCTTAACGGTCGATAATACAGGCGTGATCGTGGAATGGCAGGATGGGTCGTCGGGTCCTTTACACATGATTGAAGATGCCGGACTTTATACGGTTTCGCTGACAAATCTGTGCGGTGTCACATCAGATTCTGTGACAGTGTTGACAGAAATTTCGCCTCCACCATTTGATCTTGGCGCTGATCAACTGATTTGCGCCGGAGATGTGATCACATTAGAAGCACCGCTTACCGAACCGGGCGATAACTTATCGTGGAGCACAGGAAGTACTGCTTCATCGATTGATGTGTCCGTTGCGGGAGAGTATGTATTGATGATCTCCAATGTCTGTGGTTCGGCATCTGATATGGTCACTATCGAAGTAAATACAACGGAACTGAGCGATGTGGTAGACAACCTCTTTACGTATTGTGATGGAGATCAGTTGATCTTAAATGTGCAGCAGCCGATACCTGCAACATATCTGTGGAACAATGGGGCAACGGGTACTGCACTGACAGTGACACAAACGGGGACATACAGCGTGACGATTACCGCAGAGTGTGATCAACTGATGGAGGATATCCTGGTTGAACCGGGTGATTGCGTGAGTCCGAATATTTTCATTCCGAATGTCTTTACTCCGAATGGTGATGATGTCAATGATATCTTCAGGATAGAAATGGATGACCGCGACCTGATAGAGTTTCAGGTATGGATTTACGACCGGTGGGGAGATGTTGTATACAATTCATTGAATCCTGATTTTGAATGGAAAGGTGACTTTAATGGGAAAGAATTACAACCGGGAGTATATGTATATCACATGCTCGTCTCAAGGCAGATTGGGTCAACGACAGTTCCAGAGAGATTGAAGGGAGATGTTACGTTGATCAGATAGTTGAAGGTTTAGGGGTTTAGGGGTTTAGAGGTTGAGAGGTTCAAAACCCTATGTCATTCAGACTTTATGTTTGCGTGAAAAAGAAAAAGGTTTGAGTTATTTTAAGGTGTCGAATCTTATTTATTAACTCAAACCTATTTTAAAATGCAAAAGCAAGGTAGTAAAAGCTCTTTTGAAGGGCAGAAAGTGTACGTCGGACTCGATGTACACAAAAAGACTTGGAAAGCGGCAACGTGTACCAAGCATACGAATCCAGGACCATGGACCGTAACAATTGAGAAACCGTTTGATGAGAATCTACGGGGATACTTGGACAAACATTTTCCTGGCGCGACCTTTTTGTGCGGATATGAAGTTGGATTCTGTGGATTCTGGATCCACGACGCATTGGAGGTAAAAGGATTACAGACGAAAGTCATGCATGCTGCGGACATTCCGACCACAGACAAAGAGCGTGATCAGAAGGAAGATAGAAGGGATGCCAGGAAGATTGCGAAAGCACTAAAAAATGAAGATACTGAAGGGATCTATGTGCCTTCAAAGCTGGCTCAAAGAGACCGGAGCGTGGTGCGTGAGAGATATAGCATTGTGAAGAGTGCCCGGCGTATCAAAGTGCAAATCAAAAGTCACCTGGCTCTGTATGGCATTGAGATACCGGAGGAAATGGGAGAGAAACATTGGTCAAGGAATTTTATCAAGTGGTTA
Organism: Saprospiraceae bacterium; assembly: GCA_035292505.1. GTDB lineage: Bacteria > Bacteroidota > Bacteroidia > Chitinophagales > Saprospiraceae > DATDQA01. The sequence goes on from DATDQA010000151.1 coordinate 4,840, forward strand.
GAACAAGTACGCGATGAATATCAGGATGATACGCTAAGTCTTCAGTTAGAACGGCTGTATGCAATGAGGACGCTCCAGTTGAAAGCGAACAGGAAATTAAGGCAATTGGGAATGGAGGATAGGAATAGAAAGATATATGAGATTCTATTGAGTGTAGTCGGAGTGGGCCCCCTGACATCGATGTTATTGCTTACAGAAATTGTGGATATGAAACGGTTTTCAAGTTTCCGCCATCTATGTAGTTATTCAGGGTTTGTACCGATGACACACTCATCAGGAGACAAAGAAGCACACAGCAATATCACTAATCGCAGAAACAAACACCTCAGAACAGCGCTGATAGAAAGTAGTTGGGTCGCCATACAGTGGGATACTGAACTGCTATCAAAGTATGAGGAGTACAGAAAACGCATGAATGCTCAAAGAGCAATCGTGCGCATTGCGAGAATATTATTGCGTAGGATTCGCTTCGTGTGGTTGAATGCTCAGCCATACAAAAAAGCACTTGCGTAACCTGCTGATATTGTATCTCTAAGCGATAAAAAAATAACACGACTACGAATGATCGCTTCGCCCGCCCTGCTGCTTACTTTTAAAGAAAGTAAGACTGATTCGTTCAGACTGCGACATTCATTTGAAAACTAAATGCAAAGATGTGCAGCGCTATGTACGGACATTCTGTCCGTATTGAATGCGACTGACTAATAAGAGGGTGTATTGGTCGCTTTGAGATTGGAATAAACTTTGACCAACGGCCAGGCAAGATGTGCGTATTTTCAGAACCCGTCAAGGGTATATAAACGAACACAGTCGGGGCAAGCCCCTCCTTTTGTTCGCCCTTGACAGAACCTGAAAATACTCACGTAAGCTGCCTAACCGTTGATCAAAGTCACAAGTCTGTCAAAATCCTGGTTTTTCGCTCAGTCAGGAGCGAAACGGTAGTTCTTTGTTTCCTGACTAAAGATTTTAGGAAAAAATATCTCAAATTGCTTGGTATTCAACATAAGAGGCGGGCGT
>DATDQA010000152.1:0-29543 GCA_035292505.1 Saprospiraceae bacterium
TCCCTGTATTTCACGCATCTTTCTTTTCATCATCAGGGTATTCATGATTTTCATCATCATGCCAGCGGGTTCGTAATAAGATTCGTTGATGATTTTGGTTTTGTTTTCGTCCACCTTTTCGAGATAAAAACAAAATCTTGGGTCTTTCAGCATCTTGCTCATCCCCATGGTGTCACTTTCAATTGCCCACACGGTTTTCTTTTCAGGAACGAGGTCAATAAGTTTTTCGGTCATAGTACCCTTTTTGCCTCTGTTGTGCATTTCGCAGGTGCGTGTTGCGCCTTGCATGTCCATCCGCCCCGTGGCCTTGATAACACCCGGGTTGATTTTATGCAGAATGGTAATGTCTGTGATGATTGCCCATACACGACTGACTGGAGAGTTGATAATGGCTTCGTTTCTTGCCTGCAATTTGCTCATTGTTTTGTTCTTGGTTGATAATTGGCCCAAAGATAGAGAAATTAACTTGTAAAATGCAAGTTGAATTGTATTTTTGTGTCGTGAAGAAAATCAGGAAGCGTTCGGATTGTCCGATTAGTTCGGCATTGGACATTGTTGGCGATAAATGGTCGCTGCTCGTTATTCGGGACATCGCCTTCGCCGGTAAGAATACCTATAACGAATTTTTGAAGTCAGATGAAATGATTGCGACAAATGTGTTGGCAGACAGATTAGCTATGCTTGAAGCAGCAGGGATCCTTGCGAAGGAAGAGCATCCGGCGAGTAGGGCAAAGATTTTTTATCGGTTGTCAAAACAGGGTGTGGATTTACTGCCGGTATTGGCTGAAATGATTTTATGGTCGGATAAATACTTACTCATAAGTCCAAAGGCAAGGCAGTTGGCAAAGCAGTTGAGAAAGGATAAGGACACGACGATTAAACAAATCTCAGCTGCATTGAAAAGAGGATGAGTTTGTCCTGCAGGGCATTATGTTGGCAATGCAGTCAACCGTGTGGTTATAGTCCCCGGCTTTTGGTCGTTGGAGAAATCTCAAATGTTTTGCCTCTACCCGATATACTCCAGCAAAGACATATGTTCCTGTACAATAAGTATCTACCCCAGCGGCAAAAGAAATTCGCCAGATGCACGATTTGAAGTTCCTGTAGCAAAAGAATTATATGCGATGTTCATTTCATCCCATTCGTCAAAATGCAAAATGCCAGCGATGGGAGAATTGGAATTGGTCCTGCAACACCTGCCTTAAAACCTACAATACTGGATGGAACGTTCTCGCCACTGTTGAAACAGGAAGCACACCAGATAGGGGATATGAAGGTCCAGATGGAAGAAATTGCCGATGAGGATAAGATCCGCTTTGATATAGCAGGCGCTGAATCGATGGTGATTAACACCGGAACTGCTTCGGGCACCCCAGGACCCGGCAGCAAGCAAATGGTTATTTTTCGCAGTAAACTAAACCTAGCCGATAAAATCATGCGATCGCTCAATCTTTTTCTCATACTTGTAAGCCTGGTGAGTGTCAACAGCGATGCTTCGGATACGTTGTTTCAACGAAAGCAAATACGCACTGTCATGGAAAAATGTGCTGAATGGCAGCTGAAGACCTGGGAAGAGAAGGGTTCCCGTCATCCCTGGTGGGATTGGACAAATGCAGCTGGTTATACAGGCATCATGGCATTGAGCAGTATCAGTGAAAACGAAAAGTATATCCAGGTACTTATTTCAAAAGGTGAAAGTTTGAATTGGGTAACCGGTCCGCGACGCCGTCATGCTGATGATTACTGCATTGGCCAAACCTATGCGTTGTTATATGCAAAATATCAGGATGAAAAGATGATCGCCAATTTCCGTCGGCAGGCAGATAGTATTGTGATGCTTCCGCATGATGAAAGCCTGGAATGGAAAAACAACATAGCGGATTGTGAATGGGCCTGGTGTGATGCACTTTTCATGGGTCCGACATCATTGAGCTATCTCAGCACGGTGACCGGTGATCAAAAATATCTTGATATGGCTGTAAAACTCTGGTGGAAAACAACTGATTATCTATATGACCCTGTTGAACATCTCTACTCAAGGGATGGCAGCTATTTAGATAAAAGAGAAAAAAATGGAAGAAAAGTATTCTGGAGCCGGGGTAATGGATGGGTATTTGCCGGCCTCGTAAGAGTATTGGAAAACATGCCTGAAAATTATCCCGGCAGGAAAAGATTTATACAGTTGTACAAAGAGATGGCTGCAAAGATCGCTTCTTTGCAACAACCAGATGGAAGCTGGCATGCATCCTTGCTTGACCCGCAACACTATCCTGTAAAAGAAATGAGTGGTACTGGCTTTTATTGTTATGGTCTTACCTGGGGATTGAACAATAAACTGCTGGATAAAAAAACCTATTGGCCTGTTGTGCAGAAGGCCTGGACCTCTTTGAACCTCGCAATACATCCGGATGGCATGCTCGGCTATGTGCAGCCTATTGGCTCAGCACCGGATAACGTTGATGAGAACAGTACAGAAATTTATGGCGTCGGGGCTTTTCTTTTGGCCGGAAGTGAATTATATGATTACGTAGGGAAAAGAAATGAGTAAGTGTTTAAAGGTTAAATGTCAGGAACAAGTATCTGGTGCCTGGTGTTTTGTTTTGAACACGCAACTCGTACCGCGTAACTCGTATGTCTCTTTAACCCAACATCCAGGACCCAGACCGAGAACCCTCGTATCCCGGATCCCAGCCCTCTATGTGTTCGGGCAGGCGTACCACGTTAATTCTTCACCCTGATGTACTTTTCGATATTTATTCTGTCTACTCCCGCACCTTCAACTTTCTCCACCCCGTTCTGAATGAGCGTATCATTTCGAATATCAATTGTAAACCTAAAAGAGTTACCCTCCCATTCCCTGGCACTGCAATACTCGAGATGTTCGGTGTACACATTGTCGCTTAGTGAATACGTGCCTCCTCCCGCTACGAATACAGCATTAGAGTCCTTTCCCTTATTCAGATCATGCTGTAAAAAAGCAAAATGCGTGTCGTTGATGATTTTGACGAACGAGATATTTTTGGTGTAATCGGTAATTACAGTATCGCTTTTCTCAATAAGAGTACCTGTAAGGAGTTTCCATGTACCTCTTATTGGCATTCGAGATAGCCTAGACACATCGACGTCTGTATTTGTCTCGCAAGACATGAAAAGTGTGATAATGAATATTATTCCGAGGTGTGTTTTCATGGCAGATCTCATAGTTTTTATTTGTCGGTCGTTTTTATATATGGTCTTGATCATTATTGAGCTATATTCTTCATGTGAACAATCCAAAACCATGCCATCATGTCCATTTCAAGGATTCCAAATGCCCGAATAACCTAAACGAATTCGAACCGCATAATTTGGTCCTTGGAATGAATGATTTTGTTGCCAGTGTTCAGATGTATTCCGTGCTTTGTTTTTTGATCCTTGTTTGGAAGTTTATCGAAAGCCTTTGTGAATCGGCGAATGATAACGGATTTCATCACCAATTCTTGTCCGAGGTGTTACTGTCTTGTATTCCTTAACCGCTTCTTTAGCCAGGGCGGAAAGTTCTTCTTGAGTATGTTCAAAAGAGTATCCCAACTTAGTTCATCCTGGATGAGCGATGCAATCTCTTCCTGCCTTTTCATGGCTGAATAGCCTTTTATCTTGGAAATGGATACAAGTCCGTTATCGGTTTGTGATTGATAGGGCTTCGCTAAAAAGATAAATCAGATGGGAAGTTGAATCATAAAATCATTCTCGGTGCCAGTGGCAATATGCAAGCCATGTCATTGATTGTCAATCCATCCTGCCCTGTTTGAATTTCGTAATTTAATGTTTGATCTATTTGTTATTTCTGGGTAATGTAGATTCTCTATCTTGCATTAAATTTCAACATATCGCAACCTTTAACCTAAATATCAACGAAAAAAAGCGGCAGGTAGACGTCGATGCTGCAACTCCTCTTCTTTGGGTGTTAAGAGATCACCTCGGTTTGGTTGGTACAAAATACGGCTGTGGCATCGCTGCTTGTGGAGCTTGTACGGTCCATCTCGACGGTGTAGCCGTGCGCTCCTGTACATTTCCCGTTTCAAGTGTTGGCAATAGGAGTATCACCACCATCGAGGGTCTGTCCGAACACGGTGACCACCCAGTGCAAAAAGCATGGATAGAGCACGATGTACCGCAATGCGGCTACTGCCAGGCCGGACAAATCATGAGCGCTGTCGCGCTATTGAACGCGAATCCAAATCCCGGCGATGCCGAGATTGAAGCTGCCATGCACGGCAACATCTGCCGCTGTGGTACCTACGTTCGGATAAAAGCGGCTATCAAGACAGCTGCAGCCGGATAAACGCTTAAGTGCATAGTTATCTACAGATGACGATAACCAGAAAATTTAATAACAGACATTCAGGAAAATGACGGTCGTAAAAACATCATATGGCAGGCGTTCTTTTTTGAAATCCACTGCACTCGCAGGAGGGGGTATGATGCTCGGCTTCAGTTGGCTGGCTTCCTGCAAACCCACGCCGGAGGAGTTGCTCAGTATGCCTAAGGAATGGTTCGACATGAACGGTTTTCTGAAAATCGGTGAAAATGGCATTGTCACCATCATGTCGCCGAATCCGGAAATAGGACAGAACGTAAAAACTTCCATGCCTATGATCGTGGCTGAAGAACTCGATGTAGACTGGAAAAACGTCATCGTGGAGCAGGCCCCGCTCAACACGGAAATATTCACCCGGCAATTGGCGGGTGGCAGCCAGTCTATCCGTCAAAGTTGGCAGGGACTGCGCATAGCAGGTGCTTCCGCACGACACATGTTGAAAGAGGCTGCAGCACAGGCCTGGAAGGTACCTGTCGATGAAGTCACGACCGAAGCAAGTGTGTTGCATCACAAAGCCAGCGGCAAGTCGGCTGGCTACGGAGAGATGGCTTCAGCCGCTTCAAAGATCGAAGTGCCGAAAGAAGTGGAACTGAAAGACATCAAAGACTTCAAGATCATCGGTACATCCCGCAAAAATGTGGATGGACTGAAGATCGTGACAGGACAACCATTGTTTGGTCTCGATTATCATCGCGAAGGGATGCTGATCGCTATGATCGTACATCCACCGGCCTTTGGCATGAAGCTTAAATCCGTGGACGACGCTACCGTAAGGTCAATGCCGGGGATCAAAGATGTTTTCACAATAAATACCTACAACCAGGACTATGAACAGCAATGGTGTGATACTTCTGCATTCAACGATCTGGTCGTGGTCATTGGAAACACCACATGGGAAGTGATGCGGGCAAAGAACTCCGTCAAAGCAGAATGGCAATCGATACAGGGAGATAAAATCAATGTGACCCAGTTCAATGGCACAAAGAGCGCCAAGAATATTCCAGCAGTCCTTGAAAGTACATCCACACATCTCACCCAGATGACAGACCAGGCTGGCAAAACGGCCAGGGTAGTTCGCAAAGATGGAGATCCGGAAGGTGCATTTAAGAATGCAGCTCATATCCTTGAACGGAGTTATTCTGCACCCTTTCTTGCACATAATACGATGGAGCCGATGAACTTCTTCGCACATGTGACGGAAGAAAAAGCGGAACTCGTCGGTCCCATTCAGACTCCGGAGTTCATGGAAAAATCGGTTGCCGCTCGTCTTGGTATGCCGCTCGAAAAGATCGACATCCAGATGACACGTCAGGGTGGTGGTTTCGGTAGGCGGCTTTACGGTCACTTTCTCGTAGAAGCGGCCGTCATTTCACAAAAAATGAACGCCCCCATCAAGTTGATTTACACTCGTGAGGATGATATGACATTTGGTACCTATCGCCCCGCCTATCATGCGACCTACCGTGCTGCTCTCGATGCCCATAAGAACCTCATCGGCTTTCACGTGCGGGCTGGAGGTATCCCGGAGAGCCCACTTGCCGCCAACCGATTTCCCGCCGGCGCTGTTGATAATTACCTCGCAGAAGATTGGGCGATAGACTCGAATATCACAATTGGTGCGTTCCGGGCGCCGAGGTCGAACTTTATCGCAGGGGCAGAGCAGTCTTTCCTCGACGAGCTCGCTGAGGCAATGGGGAAAGATCCTATCGAGTTACGGCTGGCACTTTTACAGCGTGCAAAAACCAACCCCGTCGGTGAGAACAACGACTATGAAGCTGACCGCTATGCCGGAGTGCTGGAACTGGTGCGTGAAAAATCAGGATGGGGAATGAACGATCAGCCTGGCGTACACCGGGGTGTTTCAGCTTACTTCTGCCACAATACCTATGTAGCGCAGATCCTGGATATGCGTCTGGAGGATGGCAAGCCCGTGATACAAAAAGTTCACTGCGCCATCGACTGCGGCATCGTCGTAAATCTACTCGCCGCCACCAATCTCACAGAAGGCGGGATCGTGGATGGCATCGGCCATGCCTTATATAGTGCCATCACGTTCAAAGACGGCGCACCGGATCAGAGCAATTTTGACAAATACCGCCTCATCCGCCATGGCGAGGCGCCGAAGTCCATTGACGTATATTTCGTGCAAAACGAGAAAGATCCTACAGGCCTCGGTGAACCACCATTCCCTCCAATTATGGGAGCTCTTGCTAATGCATTGTATAAGGCGACGGGGAAGAGATACTATCATCAGCCTTTCCTTGGAGATAAGGAAATGTTGGGATAGGTTAAGGATAATAATGGTATCCGCAGGTTGCAAAAAATCTTCTAGATGCCTTCACATCCAGGCTTAATACCGGAATGCATAAGTGATGTTGGCCCTGAATTCTTTCGTGAGGAGATGAAACATACATGGTTGAAGCGATGCAAATACTTTTTTTGTGCACTGTTATACTCTCACTGTGAACGTGTCTGGTCATTTTCGCAATTGAAGGCGTTTTCCATATGTAAGCTGTCTCCATATCCACTCTGTTGGTCCATACCTGAATATTTGCAACCAATAAACGCTGAAGGCAATTTCAACAATGAGCCATATAAAGGCATATATCCAAATAGTATGTATTGGCACTTCTGCTAATTTTCCAAAACCAAATCCATACAACAGGATGATTAGAAAGGCTGAAACCAGCAGATAATTTGTGAGTGTCATTCTGCCCAATGCCTGCAAAGCGGTAAAAAACCTGTTTAATCCAAAAGAGATGAATGCTATAACAACTACACTTACATAAAAACTTGTTGTGCAAAGAATGCCGAGTGATAACAGCGGAGCAAGAATGAATTGATTTATATGAATAGATTCGTTTATCAATAGCCACGCGATGATGAAATAAGCAATCATTAACGGCGCAGTGAAGAATGCAATTTTTATGAAAGTCGCTTTATTTGTTTCAACAGAATGAAACAATCTAATCCGCAACAGAAAATAGCCAAGCAGAAACCTGCCGAGTGTATCTGCGATATCATGTAAATCACCCCCTGAAACAATAAACATCCGGTAATAAAAATTGATGTTGAATTTAAAAACATCAATGGGGTTTCCGTGCTTATACTGATTGTACAGCCCTTGTATGTCTGCATCTGTAAAGGTTTCTGGCTGGTATCGCAATGCATAAGAAAGCAATACCGGAATTATGAGCATAAATAAAACGGCATAGATTAGGATTGAGTTATTGGATTTCTTTCGGAATAGTAATAAAAGGATTCCACTCATTGCATACAGGTGTAAAATGTCGGCCCACCAAAAAAGTAAATGAATGCAGCCAATGATGAACAACCAAAACATTCGCCTTACAAAAAAAGAATTCGGGTTTATATTCCTTTTTTCCAGGCTTTCCAGAATAAGTCCAAATCCATAACCAAAAAGAATGGAAAACAATGTCATAAATTTCCATTCAAAAAAAACTGCATTGATATTCATTAACGTAGTGTCTAGTGAGGATGAAATAGAATTAAGAATAGGTTCAGGTATTTGCTGGTTAACGTAGGAAGTGAAATTTGCGATTAATACACCTATTAAGGCAAAGCCTCTGATCACGTCAACAATAATCGCTCTGTTTTTTTGTTCTGTTGGAAAAGTTGATGTCATGCTGGCAGTCATGTTTTGTAGCGTCGTTAACGTCCGAGGCTATGCGACGTGGCGGGATTTGGTACGATGACTTTGAGTGGCCATGCCGTATAGTCGGTGTGATTTGTATTTTGGTCACACTCACCTGTTTCACCGTCCCCAGCCAATTCTTCCACACCACAATGCGTTAATCACGATGCTGATTTAATCATAGTGAAACCGGCACTGAATGATCACGCATTTTTGGTGAGTTCCTTTCTTACCCTCGACCTTATACGCCAATCTATGTTCACCTGAAATGCGTCTGGACCAGAATCCTTTCAGATCATACTTCAGTGGCTCCGGTTTCCCAATTCCATGAAACGGAGTTTTTCGGATGTCCTTGAGCAAATCAGTGATCTTTTGCGCTCTTTCAGTATCAGTTTCTATCCAATATTCAAAATCTTCCCAGGCATGTGCAGTAAATTCAGTGTTCATTTCGGAAGCTTGAATTTGCGGGTCTTGCCTGCATTCAACTGTTGGATAGATTCATGCAGCCGCTGCCGGTTAGTAGCAGTAGACATCAAGTGTCCAGTCTCCTGAAGAGAATTATACTCTTTCATTGACATGATTACCACGGCATCCTCTTCCGATGTTCTGGGGACGATGAGGATGTCGGAGGATTGACTGACATCATCGAGATATTTCTTGATGTTGCCTCTGAGCTGAGAAACGGATACGGCTTGCATATTAATAATTTGTACGTGTAAATGTACAAAATAACGTACAATATATGGATAGGTTTATAGGTTTTCCTTTGCAAATGTTAATTTTCAGCAATGAAGCCATCGACATCTGCTTTATTCATATGTCTCATTGCACTCAGCGTTTTAATCAGATGTACAAAGCCTTCCCGTGGGGCACCTGATATCTCAACCCCTCAATTCTACCCATCCTCCAAACCCTTTTCCCGCTGGTGGTGGTTTGCCACTGAGATCAGGAAGCCGGACATCAAATACCAGTTAGATTGGGCAAAAGAGATGAATTTAGGCGGGGTGGAAATCGCCTGGGTATATCCTTTGTACCGGTACCAGGCGATGTATGCAAAAAACTATAACCGTCATTATCCAAAGGATACATCTGCGCAAAAATGGCTCAGCCCGGAATGGTCTGAAATAGTAGCCTATACGAAATCATATGCCGATTCGATTGGGTTGGCCTGCGATTTTACTTTCGGAAGCGCATGGCCGATAGCAGGGAGTCATGTTGGCAAGGAGTACAGAACGCAGATCTATGGCGACACCACGTTCCAGCAGTTACTGACTTTTACCTGGGAATATCCGGACACCCAGTTTGTGATCAATCACCTTGACAGCAATGCCTTTTACTTGTTTGCTGAGCCTGTCGGTGATGCCTTGAAAGATGCATTGAAAGGTTCGAAATCCGCTTTGTTCACGGATTCATGGGAAATCAAGCTCAACGCCACAAATAAGATCTGGACTCGGGGCTTTGAACATACCTTCCGGGAAACCTTTGGCTATGATATCATTCCCTATATGGATACAGGCCTCGACTCGTTCCCGGATGTGCGCTACGACTACATGTTGCATCTGGATGAATATGTGACGAATGGTTTTTATAAACCCTTTGTGAAGAAATGCAGGGAGTTGGGCGCATGGTCACGTGTACAGTGTTTGGCTTCCCCCACGGACGTGATGACTACCTATGCCTTTGTGGATATCCCGGAGACGGAAGCCATGCTCAATAACCCAAACTACTCCCGGATCGTGAGTTCTTCGGCTTGCCTGGCTTCCAAGAGACTAGTTTCGAGCGAGACATTTACATGCATGTATGGCTTTCCCGCCACGTATCTGCGGCAGGAACAAACCGGTGATCTGAAAATGGTCGCAGATGCGTTGTTTGCGCAGGGGGTCAATCATCATGTGTATCACGGTATGCCTTACAATCCTCAAGGTTCTGATACCATGGATTTTTTTGCGACAACCTACGTTGGACCTGGTGGGAGTTTGTCGCCTGAGTTACCCGCCTTCAATGCCTACATAGAGAAAGTTTCCGGCATCCTGCAAAGAGGGAAGACTTACACTGATGTCGCAGTGTATATTCCTTATGAAGATGGTGTGATGAAAGGTGCCTATCCTCCGGAACGACAGCGGGTATGGGTATGGGGAGAATATGAATTAAGGTATGTCTATCCACCAAAGGAAGCAGAGGGATATCATCCTTTATGGATCAACCGGCATTTTTTGGAGCAGGCTGAGATAACTCACCCTGGCCCTCTCTTACGAAGAGAGAGAACTCACCCTAACCCTCTCTTACGAAGAGAGGGAATAGGGAAAAGGGTAAAGCTCAAAGTTGGAGATGCGGAGTTTAGTGTGTTATATATTGATGTGGAGTACATGGATGTTCGGGCCCTCAGACGGGTGTTGGCCTTGGCAAGACAAGGACTGCCGGTATGTTTGAAACGCTTCCCAAAGGAACCAGGAAAAATGAAATCCGGGGAGTATGCAGACATGCTCAACGCGTTAGCCTCACTGCAAAACGTATCCGAGGATTTCAAGCAGGTTATTGACCATCCTCCGCTCATCCAGGGAGATAGTTTACCTGAATATTGGTGTAAGGTGGAAGATGACGGTACACACTATCTATTCCTTGCCCAATGGCCATCGAAGGATTTGACATATCCGATATACTCAGGTCAGTCGTATATGAAGCAATCCAACTTCAGCGAGCTGACGCTCAACATCAACGGGAATATCATCAGGCAAAAGTTTGAGTTCAAACCCTACCAATCCCTCATGCTCAGGATTCCAGAGAACAAGGAAGTGAAGTTCATTGACATTACTTTTATTCCCAAAGATCCTGTTATTCGGCCAAGAGAGGAGCAGAGGATGTATTTTTAAAGGTGAAGTGACTACCAAATCTTTTTTGTCCACGAACCACACTGATTTTCACTAAAAAAAAGGACACGCAAGGTTCGGTGAGAATTCGTATCCTTCGTGTTTATCTGCCGTGCCACTGCCATCCCTTTGGGGTAGGCAGGGATATCAATCAAATGAGATATTACGTAGGTTTCAGTTGACAATATTTGGGTGCCGCCTTACGTATCTTTGGCACCAAATACTATCTGTCAACACATCATGCGTTCGTTACTCTTCTTATGCATTTTTATAATTGGCCAGACGCTCCTGTGTGCCCAGGACTTTAACATCCTTGACTATGGTGCAAAGGCGGATGGTATTACCCTCAATACTGTCCATATTCAATCCGCGATTGATGCTGCCCATGAAAATGGCGGAGGTCGCGTGTTGGTGCCTGCAGGGCGCTTTCTCTCGGGGAGTATTCTTTTGAAATCCGGCGTCGAATTGCATTTACTCAAAGATGCAGTTCTGCTCGGAAGTACAAATCCGGAACATTATGTCAAATTAATCAGGTGGAAAGCCCTGATAATGTCCGACAGCCAAAACAATATCTCCATTACCGGCAGGGGAGAAATAGACGGACAAGGCCGCCCGCTGGCCCTGTATATCGACAGCCTGTTTTACGCCGGGCAGATTGATAGTACGGACTATGAGTTTCCGGAGATGAGACCTAAATATCATTTGCGACCACACCTCATTGTGTTTGTTCAATGCACGGATATCAAGATCAGCAATGTAACGCTTCAAAATTCCTCATCCTGGGTACAGACATATGATAGATGTGAAAACCTCATGATTGACAGCGTGCGTGTAGAAAGCGATGCATACTGGAACAATGATGGCGTCGATATTTCGGACTGTCGTAACGTACGCATCACGAATTGCTCTATCAATTCTGCCGATGATGGGATTTCCCTGAAGTCTCATTCAAGAGGGCATTCATGCGATAGTATTTATATTGCAAATTGTACGGTGCGGTCCAGTGCAAGTGCCATCAAGCTTGGAGCCAGATCGTATGGCGGTTTCAGAAATGTGGTCATTGAGAATATCAAAGTATATGATACATTCCGTTCTGCTGTGGCTATCGAATGTGTGGACGGTGGTACTCTGGAAAATGTGTTGGTGGATAATATACAAGCCGTAAATACCGGCAATGCCCTGTTCATCAGATTGGGAAAAAGAAACGCCACGGGATCTACAGGAGTATTGAAGAATGTCACAATAAAGAACATCCGGGTGGAGGTGGCATTCGAACGTCCTGATTATGCATACGAAATGCGGGGACCAGCTTTACCATTCTTCCATAACATATTTCCTTCGTCGATTACAGGCATCCCCGGGCATCCTGTAGAAAATGTCATCCTCGAGAATATTGAAATTCATTATCCGGGGAGAGGCAATAATGGCCTGGCTTACATGCCGCTTTCAAGGTTGGATGAAGTTCCGGAGAAAATCGCGGAATATCCCGAATTTTCGATGTTTGGAGAGTTGCCGGCCTGGGGTTTTTATGTAAGGCATGTGGATGGACTCACTCTGAGAAATATTAAACTCAGCATTGAAGCACCGGATTATCGGCCTGCTTTGGTTTTTGACAATGTTCGAAATCTTGACGTTACATCGATGATCATCCGGGGGGATAGTAAATCAGGGCATATCATCCTTTATAAAACAGAGAATGTCGAAATTGACAATGAACAAGCGGTAATAAGAATGTAAAGATGCCAGCGATGCGTGCACTTCAATATTTTGTTCTGGTCTTCATGGTTTCGGCAGTTGGCTGTCACCGACAGCAGCGTGCTATTCCGACGAACCCAGACAGTAGTCCTGCGAGTACTTCGCCGGTCATCGAGCATGGAAATGGGTACGCAAAGATGGCTTTGCTTTTGACAAGATTCAAAACGTTGGATGAATTAAAAACAGTCATTCAGATCGAATATTTTGGAAAAAATTCCGATTCTGATTCAGTAATGCACCGTACGTCGGAAGTTCGCCTGACGCATCGCAGTTGCGGTCGGGAAGTGATCAGCAGTCTACATCAGGGTATTAGTGAAAACGACTTTTTACTTGCAGGAAATGGTAATTTTTGGGATCGTGCATACTTGTGTTTAAGATCGCCATATGTCCTCATGAACGGAAATGATTTGATAAGAATTGAGATACTGGGAAGAAGAAGAGGTGCAATGTTTGGAGAAGGTGACATGGCTTTCTATGACATGGCCGAAACAATGGTGAATAATATCACAGACGAAGATTTCATACATATGCTTTCTGAGGACCTTTCTGAAAAAGGGTATCTGAATACATTTAACCATATTATTGCGCAAGCATTCATGACCTCCATTTTCTCAGAATCGTTGGCTGATTTCGTTGCTGATGTGCATGAACGTTATCGTATGCCTGAATTGATCACAGGAAGCTTTACTGAAGATCAGCTTTCGAATCTTGACGATGGTCCGGTGGATAATTACATCGATATCGTAAATAACGAATGGGGGCAAGAACTTGGCAAATTACTCAGGGAAAAATATCAAATTACCCGGAAGACGAAATGGTCTCCTGAATTATTGGCAAATTATCTGAATGATATTCAAAATTATCACAGTTGGGCTTTTCATATCGGTTTTAAACCTTTCCGAACCACGGACGAACTCATCATACGCTATGCCAATAAAATTAACATCGTGATGGAGGAAATTTCAAGACTGAAGAAATTCTATATGTAGCAGATAAGCATGATTGAATTCATTCCCCCTTTTTCTCCAGAATGTAGCGAGGTTGGTCTTTAGAACTTTTATCAACTATTTGATATGTGGCAAGAATTTCCTTCCCCCCTTTTACCTCCCAGGTATCCAACTGCACAAACCAATTCTTTTCTGAGACAATGACATGAATTAACGAAGCTCCGGTCAGATCAGCTCCGGTCAAAATCGCTTCGGACAAATTCGCTGCATGCAGATTTGCTTCGCTTAAATCGGACTCAATCAAATGTGTCTTTATCAGACTTGCTCCGGTCATATTCGCACCGGACAGATTCACTTCATTGAGAAATGCTCCGCTTAAATCGGCCCATTCCAAACTTGATTCGCGCAGATCGGTCTTTCTCAATTGTGCCGAGGTAAAAAGAGCTCCATTGAGAATCGCTTTGTGTAAATTCGCTTCACTCAAATCTGCCCATCTCAAATCCGCTCTTCTCAGATTGACCCCCGTCATATCCGCTTTGCTCAAGTCGGCACCCCACAAATTAGCAGTCATCAGATCGGCTTCATGTAAATTTACCGCTTGTAAAGTGGCGTCCTGCAAATCTGCTCCTCTTAAGTCCGTCCATTTCAAATCTGCCTCCCTCAGATCTGCCCCACTGAGATCTGCTGCTGCAAAAGTGGCCTGCAACATGATACTATGTAAAGAGACGGAATCAATATTCATTTTGGAGAGCGCCAGTAATAATTGTCCTCTTTCCGGACTCAATTTTTGCTTTGACATGCTATCTCCTTCGAAAGATGTATAGGGTTTAAGAGAATAACTCAGTGCTGCTATTCTGGCGATAGTCGCATCGCTCAGTTTTCGATTTCGATCATGCTTTAACTCATCGTCAATTTTGTCCAGAATATTTGCCATTAAATAGATCAAGCTGCTTTTCCTGACAGACTCAATCAATTCCGACTGTTGTGCGATGCGCGTTCTCTGATTCTGGGTTTGAATATTGAATAACACATTCTGCCTGAAAATCAAAAAACCACTCACCAATCCCAGGACAATAACAATTGCTACGAACAGCCAGCGATAGGCATGCGTTCGGCTTGCGTTCCTGTAATCATCCGTTGCCGACTGCTTTTCAAGCAATCTGATCAGAAGGGAATTCTGGTTCCAAACGAGCACCAGAATGAGGACGAATGAAGCGAAGATGAGACTCACGATAAATCCCGGCAGAAAGGAAGTGTTCTTAATTATAAATGGCATGCAAAGAAAGACGATTGTCCCCACAATGAGCGCACCCAGAACAAGGCCAAGCAGAAGATTTCTGTTTGCTTTCATGGCGAAAAGTTAGTTATTTCAAAACCTTGTCCGAAATTGAGTACACCAATAACTAAGAAGGGAACAAAGCCTTCTTATTTTTATTTCTTTTAACCTTAATGTGATCGGTAGTATTTCTATCTAATTTCCAAAACAATCTATCTACCTATACTTCGAAGAGCTAAAACGACATAGGTAGCAAGCCAGTGATCGCCTTCGTAAGCTCCTGAAGCCACATGCGGAAGCGAGTATTTAAAATGTTGCAATGCCAGATCCCGAACCGGTTTTGTCTTTCCTTCGGGCATCTGATCAGCGATGTCGTATAAACACCACGCGCGATTGAAATTAAGGCCATCAAGATGAGCCATTTTACCATCGGTGGGATCACTCACTATTCCTACATTAAATAAAGTTGCAGGGTGAGTATAGAGTTTTGGCATGAATTTTTTAAGCCAGGAGTTAAATTCTTTCCTAGGCAGAATTCTTTGCATCAGGTCAGCTTCTTCTAGGCATGGGCTCAGAAAATCATAGCCACCCGGCTCATAAGCTGTAGGACAGTTGACATCATTGATATAGAAACGCAGAGCAGATTCCCTAATGGCATTTTGCAAGGCGGTATCCTTCACGGTCATGGCATAATCCCATGCCAGGCACATACCGAAGGCAGAATTATAATGTTCAGGTTCACGCACAGGATACTGGAGTTTATCAAGGAAACCGATCCATGCATTTGCGATGAAACGCGCCAGCGGATCCAGATTACGGCTGAGTTCTTTGCCTGTGGGCGTGTTCCATGTCAGTAATTCATTTTGCAATTGCAATATCCATCCCCAGCCGTACGGCCTTTCGAATGATTTGTTATCGCCATTGAATAAAGCTAATTCGGTCTGAATGTTTTCCGAGGTTAAATGCCTTTTAAGTTTCTGCAGGATACTATCGGCTTCGGGCATGTGAGGGTATTGCTTGAGAAGAGTTACTAACAACCAATGCCCATGTACACACGAATGCCAATCGTAACAACAACAAAAGGCCGGGTGTAATTTTTGAGGACTGGAAAAAGTCGTGGCGCTGATCACATACCATGGCTTGAAAGGAAACTCTTTGTCCAGGCATTTGAGAGGCAAAGACGCAAGATGCGATGCACCCTGTTGTGTTAAAGTTATTTTGCCGTTTTCTTCTGTGTAAAACTGTTCTTGCGCCTTCATATAGCAGAAAGAAAGAATGAAAAGGAAAGTAATCGTCAAAAACTTATTCACAGAGTTGATTTTATTCAATGGTTTTGTCAGGAATCAATGTTGTTGCGCCAGATTAAAATATGCACGTAGTGCATTCGCACTTCGCGTATTTATTTTTCTAAATGATAGCTTTCCCTTAATGCCTAAAGTATCGCTGTATTGGCTTCATGCAATTCTTCATCTGGAGGATCCCCCCGCATTCCATAAACATTTTGTTGGTGGCTGTGTGGCTACCCTCAATTCATTCGAAGTCGTGTCTGTGACTCGCGATTTTATTAGCTTATTTATTTGGAGCTGGGGTCGCATTCCACATATCAATCACATTTTTCCAAGAACCATCGGCTTCCTTTCTCCAAACGGTAACATCTTTATTGTATTCGGTGATGGCGTTGCCCAATGAATCATTAAATGTAACCTGATTTTGCTCAATCAAATAAGCCATATCACCACTTTGTGATACAAAAACGCTGAGTGGTTCCCAACTTATTTTAAAGCCAGGTATCTTGGACATCCCTTCTACCATAGCACGAATTGCTTCTTTTCCTTTCATGGGAGGCTGTCCAGGAGGGGACATAACTGTTGCATCATCAGCCCAATAACTAAGAGTTTTTTCTATGTCATTAGTAGCAGCGACCTCAGACCATTCTCTACTCAGGTTCATAAGTTTTTCTCCTTCGACTTTTGTGTATTTTTTGTCCGGCCACATTGCCACCCACGTTTTGCAGATTTGCGATGGGCGGTCTTTTCAGCACAAATGCGGATGCGGTCCCGATAGTTATCGGGAGAACCTTCTATAACCACAAAACAGCCTGCCCGTCCGAAATGAAATGAAGGCGGATCTACGGAGCATGCCTATCGCAAATGTGCTGTTACCACCTGTGCTTATGTCAGTTGAGTTATTTGGAACTACTCTGTTTGGTTGTAAATTCTTTCATGAACCGTATTTTAAGATTACACCACCTGTCATCAATTGTTGTGAAGAAATTAATGACATTTTTTTTATCGGTAATCCTTTAGGAAATAAGTATCTTCCTTTACCCGCAATCACAGGAGCGATACAAATTCTGTATTCATCAAAAAGATTGTCTTTGATAAATGTTTCTGATAGATTGGCACTACCAAAAACATACATATCCTTTTTTCCGGTTGCTTTCAGTTTGGCTATTTCATTAGATACATTTTCTTTTATAAGAGTTGAGTTATTCCAGGTCACTGAATTCAACTTCCGTGAGCAGACAAGTTTTGGAATTTTATTCATTAATTCCGCTATTTCACCTTCAGCTGTCTGCCAGTATGCTGCCATGCCTTCAAAGGTTACACGACCAAACACAAGATAGTCCGCTGTTCTTAATTGCTCAATGGATATGGCTTCCATTTCCGGTCCCCAAACGACATCAAGAAAAGGTAAGTCCCAATTTTTTTCACCTTCAAAATAACCGTCAAGTGTGATAATATTCCACATTATAAGTTTTCGCATTGCTTTAAATTTTAAGAGTTCTACTCATTTGGATTTTCGGTTTCTTCCGTTTTATAAATGGTTTCTGCTCTACAGTTTTTCGTTTTTATTATCTGTCAATGTCGTTGCATTGTCTTTTTAGCATTACAGGCAACGGTTTGGGCTACCAGCAGGCAGGATGCGTGGGTATGAATCTTGTTCTAGGTAGTATGTATCAAAGGTACTTTCTTTCTCATTCACTAGTATTGTAAACCTGCTTGCGGGTAGCCGATGTGTTATCATCAGTAGCAAATGTAGAATGCATTTAGCCGGTTGTAATCTTATTGTCTGAGTTGAGTTTGGCTACATATTTTTTATTCCAATCTTTCAGATCATTTGCCATTTCTTCTAATTTTTCATCAACGTAAATCCAACAATTGCAAACTTTAGATTTAGCTTCTGGGAGTTCAATATCAGCTTGAGTAATGTTATCAAACCCAAATGATCGAGGCTCATTAATTACTGCATCCCATAATATAAATTCTAAGTTCATCAACCAACCAGCTTGACTGGGGCGGAGCGCCTGCTTCAACCCCGTGCTAAAGACCCTTGCTGCGACAACTGCGAGGGCTCTGCCTGCCCTATCGCTATGCGCAACTCTGCCTATCTTTCATTTGAATGCAACGCCCTCACTTTCACCGTATCCTCCGGATGGTTCCGGCCCTGGCCTTCATGGTGGGTATGGCATTACCTTTTTCAGCACAGCAAAATTTCTTTTTTGACCTCGTCACGATGGAGGAAAAAGCAAATTTCGGATTCGTCAATAGCCTGTGCCAGGATGAATCCGGTATTATCTGGATGGGGATCTTTGGTAAGGGCCTGGCCTTTTATGACGGCGTCAGTCATGTCCGCTTCCCCCTTGATAATGAAGAACTGTTTGCCAATTCCAGCTCCATCTTTACATATGGCGACGGCATTATATACCTTAACTGCAAGGATCATGTGCAGCTTTTCGATCCGCTGGGGCAACAGGTCGTTAGCACGATCAACGGACAGCGTGATCATGCCTTTGACAAGCTGGTCTACTACAGCGATGCACAGGACACGCTGTTATGGGCAATATCCTATCTGGAACCCAGGGAAAACAGGACGCAATACAGGATCTTCCTTTCGAAAAACAGACAGCCTTTTGAGTCCATCGGAGAATCGGCATACCTGACATACGGTGTCCCGTTGATATTAAAGTATGGACGTCAGGTCGTGCTGAAGGATACCAACGGAATTATGATCCTGGATCAATTCGGGAATACACAACAGCAGTACCTCCCGGGTCTGCTGACGGACCAGCTCACCGAACTCAATTGTTACCTCGATGAAAAAGGTAACATGTGGTTTGGACGGGAATATTATTGTATGCCGGCTGAGTACCCGGACATTGTGGATCAGCTCTGCAGTCCGAAATCCCTGCAATCATGGAATTTGGAAACGCAGAGAAGGACAATTTATGAGCGCCGGAAGCCGGAGATGGCGAAGCGTGCAAGGGTTGTCGAAAAGTATCCCGTCGATCTCACATATGCCGGAGGAAAAATCTTTATTGACGTCACTCAAGCCACGGCCGTTGGCAATACATCAGTGCCACAAATATTCAACCTGGAGGATCAGACATTTTCCAACTATCACGGGCTCATTCTGGATAAAGATAATCTAGGGGTTATCGGAGAAATCGGGATGTCACTCCATGACAAGTCCGGCATACTGTGGCTGGGTGGTAAAAACGGACTTCTCAGGATCAGTGAACCGGCAGATGGTTTTGTGCTCCTTCCTTCCCTGGGTCTGAGGGGCTTTGTCGAAACCTCCGATGGGTATGTTGTCGGACATGTGAGGGTATATGAACCGGGGGCTGAAGGATATTCTATACTCTCGCACTATGACCGGCGCACCGGCGAGGTGACATATTCAGATCTGACAAATGTTGGCAAGAAGATACCCTGGCAATGGATGCAGGTAGCGCTCGTTGATGATGTCATCTATGCAGGGTGTCAAAAGTATGACCTGGATCAGGGGACCGTGAGCTGGTATATCGAAAATGATGTCGTGGGCGGCGCTGCCACCTTAGTGATGTTGGACCGGAAGGATCGTTTGTGGCGGGCAAGCTGGGAATCCGATAAGGTAGGTGTCTACGACAGATCCACGATGGAATTGTTGCGACTGGAAATCCTCACCGGCCTCGCCAGGAATCCTGCGGAAATCAATGAGATCTATCAAAGACCGTCGACCGGTGACATCTGGATCGGCACATACGGCCAGGGGTTGTTTATGATACCCGAAGAACAAAGCGGGATTACCCGGCTCTCCAGGGATACGGCATCTCCGATCCGGCTTCCCAATAATATCGTCGCGTCGTTTTATGAGGACAGGGACCGGAACATGTGGATCGGTCACGGCTCCGGGTTGAGCAGGCTTTCAGGGGATCTGGAGGACATCAGCAATTTCCCTGTGAATCCCGAATTTCCCGAACTAATCCTGGTGTATGCAATTCTTCCGGAAGATGGTGATGATGCACTCTGGTTGAGCACAAATCTTGGCATTTACAGGTTTGATACGCGTACGGAGTCGTACATGGATTTCCCGTTGAATCCTGTCATCATGCATTCTGAGTTCAATAGAAATTCAGCGCTCAAAACAAGTTGGGGCCAGATGTTTTTTGGCGGGGCTGTGCTCGACGACCGGACCGTAGCCTTCTATCCTCAGGAGGTCATGGATGCCTATGATGGTGTGGAAATACCGGCGGCTCCGTTGATCTTGCACAACATCCGCAAGTATGACGCCGGTCTGCGCCGTGAGGTTGTATATAAAAACGCACTACAGAAAGTTGAAGAGATTGTGCTCAATCCGGGCGACCGGTACTTCGGGCTCACTTTCTCGATTACGGATTTCAGAAGACATGCGGACAACCATTACAGTTATTATCTCGAAGGATATGAGAATGACTGGAATGCGCCAGCGAGAAATAATAATATCGTACGGTACGAAAACCTCCGGCCGGGCATATACACATTAAAAATGCGCGGTGCTCTGATGCATGACAGGATTGCACAGAATGAAAGGCATATCCGGGTTGTGGTCCTCCCGTTCTGGTATCAGACGTGGTGGTCCAAAGTATTATTTGGTTTGGCACTGGCAGGAGGTCTCTATTTGTTCTTCAGGATGAGACTCGCACGGCAGTACGAAATACAGGAAGCCATACGCCTGCGGGATCTGGACAATCTCAAAACCCGGCTCTACGCAAACATCACGCATGAATTCCGTACCCCTCTGACGGTGATTATGGGGATGAATGACAATATCGAAGATCACCCACTGGAGAAGAGCCTGATCAGACGCAATGCGGAGAGCCTCCTGAGCCTGATCAATCAATTGCTTGATCTGTCAAAGCTGAACTCCGGAAAATTGAAGGTTGAGCCTGTACAGGGTGACATCATTAGTTACTTACAGTATCTGGCGGAGTCGTTTTATTCACTGGCATCGGATAAGAAGATCTCGCTCAGCTTCAGGCCGGAAATGGATGCACTGGTCATGGATTTTGATGAGGTGAAGATGCGCCACATGATTTATAACTTGTTGTCGAATGGGATCAAATTTACCCGTCCGGGAGGCAAGGTTGTGTTGGAAGTCGGTACATCGACACAGGACAATAGACCATGGGTTGAAATAAAAGTGAAAGACACCGGTCCCGGTATTCCCGCAAAGGAGCTGCCGCACATCTTCGACAGGTTTTACCAGGTGGAAGAGTTGAAAGGAGATGCGACACAAGCGCAGACGACAAGCGTGTTTGCGGGCACGGGTATTGGCCTTGCGCTGACAAAGGAGCTCGCAGAGCTGATGGGCGGCCGGATTGAAGTAAAAAGTACAGTAGGCTGGGGATCAGAATTTACAGTCCTGGTGCCTGTGCGGAAAGAAGCGCAGACACCGAAGATGTCGACGGCACCCGTTCCGGAATTTTCGGAAAATAATATGGAATTGGAATTTGAATCCATTCCTGCCGCTCCCGATCAGATTCAGGGTGACAAACCATTGGTGCTGATCATAGAAGACAGCACCGGAGTTGTCACGTACATCAGATCGTTGCTCAGAGAGGACTATCACGTGCTGGTTGCTATCAACGGTCAGGAGGGGATTGACATTGCTCTGGAGCATATCCCGGACATTGTTATTACTGACGTGATGATGCCTGAGAAAAATGGATATGAAGTCTGCTCTATCCTCAAGCACGACGAGCGTACGAGCCATATTCCCATTGTGATGCTTACTGCGAAAGTCGATCTCCATTCAAAGATCGCCGGGCTGGAAACCGGAGCCGACGTATATCTCGTAAAACCGTTTGAAAAGCAGGAATTGTTGGTGCATCTCCGCAATCTCCTCGTTCTGCGTAAAACATTACAACAGAAGTACGCCTCGATGGCCGCCATCACCACCGAAGTTGTCACAAGTGACACGCCTTCCCCCTTAATAAAACCGGATATCGAAGATCGCTTCCTGCGCAAGCTGTGCGATGTCATTGAAGCCAATTTGAGCAACGCCGATCTCTCGGTCCCGGACGTCTGCAAGTCCATAAATCTTAGTCACACTCAGCTCTATCGCAAGATCAAAGCCCTTACCGGCAAGACACCATCACAGTTTATCCGCTCGATCCGCCTGCAAAAGGCGCTCCATATGCTTGAGACGACCACATTGAATATCTCGGAAGTGGCCTACGAGACCGGTTTTAATGATCCCAACTATTTCTCAAGAATGTTCAGGCAGGAGTATGGGAAGGCGCCGGGGGAGATGAGATCGAGAGGGATGATGTGGCCGAATAGCGAAAAGCCAACAGAAAAGCGGTAAAATGAAAGATATCTCCTGATTATCGCAATATCCGTGCTAACCCATCCCCGCCCATTGCCCTACCTTTGAAAGGGACACTCTGATAACTGATAAAACAACCAAAATCAATACGTTATGTGCTCTCTGCCCATGCGATGGCATATCGTTTCCATTGCCTTCTTGCTTTCTGTGGTGACTGATCTGAAGGCCCAGCAGAATGTGGGGATCGGCACCACATCCCCCGACTCTTCCGCGGTCCTGGATATCCAGTCGTCGGACAAAGGTATCCTGATCCCACGCCTTTCAACAGCTCAACGCGTGGCGATCCCGTCCCCTGCCAACGGGCTGCTGGTCTTTGATACGGATGCACATAGCCTCTACAATTATCACGAGAATGCCTGGCATCGAATCGCCTTGCCGGAAGACGGGATTCCGGGCGACTTCCTGCAAATCAACAGCCAGAATGCCGTGCAGTGGCTCCCGTTTCTTGACAGGGATGCGCTACCTCCTCCTGAACCGGAAGAAATAGGAGACCTGACGCTTGGGGGAACATTGGGATTCATGAAAATTCGTGGCAACTACGTCTATCTTCTCGATTCAGGAGCGGACAGTCTCCTAGTCATTGACATCTCGGACAAGACGGCACCCTTCCTCCGGGGCCAGGTTACAGTGGGCCCATATCCCCAGAGTCTCGAGGTGATAGGACAATACGCATATATCGGCGACCGCGACCTCAATCAATTGTTTGTTCTTCAGATTGCGGATCCGGATTCCATGTATAGTGTGGATACCATTCCCATCGGCGATCTGCCCACGGAGATGGTATATGCGATGGGGCATCTGTATATCATAGATCAGGTGGATAATAATCTGCGGACTTTTGACCTCAGCGATCCGGCACATCCGGTAGAGGTGAGCAATACCACCCTGCCTGCAACTGACGGGATCACAAGACTCAAAGCCCAGGGAGATCTGCTTTATTATATCATGGGAGGTGTCCTCGGTGCGATTGATATTTCGCTTCCACAGTCCCCTCAGATCAAGGGTACTCTCGGCATCCACAATGCAACCATCAGTCTCTCGGTGGACGGACCCTATGCATACACGGTCAATCACCAGCAGGATCTTTTTAAAATCTACAATGTGTCCGACCCCGATAGTTTCTTCTTTGTTGGCAGTGCACCCACAGACCAGTTTGTCCTGGATATTGATGCGAAGAACCGCTTTGCATTCATTGTCGGGCAAACAAGCGATCTGTTGCGGATTTCAGACGTGAGTGAGCCTTCAGCTCCCCAGGAAGTTGCCACTATACCTGCCGGCAGTGTGCCAAACCAGGTGCAAGTCCATGGGAACTACGTGTATGTCATCGACGGTGGCTCCGATGTCTTGAGAATCTTCAGGCTTGGAGAGGCGCGTATTGTATCTGCAAACGTGATGGGTGAGATTGAACAGGTAACGGACCTCTCCGAATTCAGTGCCCAATGGGCGAAAAACGGGGACATCATCTATAATACCAATAATGGTTTTGTAGGTATCGGCACTTCGACTCCAGAACAAAAGCTGGATATCCGGGGTGGGGGACCGGACGACGCAGCTTTGGTCATGCTGGGAAACGGAGACACTTCGCACTATCTGCTCCTGTTCCCCGGCCGGCAAAATGATCCTGAACCGTTTATTCGATGGAAAGCCGGAGACGCACTGAGGTTTGGTACGGACGATAATATCTTTTCAGCCAGGATGCGCATTGAATCAAATGGCAATGTCGGCATTGGCGTGAGTGTCGCAAGCGTTCCACTGCATGTCCTTGGTAATCTCCGTGTCGACAGCGGTGAATTACAGAGTTGGGGACCGGTCGCGCTGCATCCCGATGTGGATGTTTCAGGGGATGATGCCATCTTGTTTTTGGATAACAGCGGCGCTGAAACAGCGAGGTTTCATACCAATGGCAACTTTGGCTTCGGTACTGCGAACCCGCTCACACCTGTTTCCATTACGCCGTCAACCACCGGCGCCAAACTTACGCTGTGGGACGGAGGGATTGCCACCGATCACTATGGTTTCGGCATTTCCGCCAATCAACTGAATTATCATACTGCCGGTGATTCCGCTTCGCATGTCTTCTATGCCGGTGGCAAAAACGGAGACGGCGCGGAGAGGATGCGCGTCACCGGGGACGGTAGGGTTGGGATCCGCATCAGTGAGCCCTATGCCGCGCTGCATGTCATCGGCGGAGGTCAGACCGGCAGCATGATCATTGCGCCGGATTTCAGCTTCAGCGGCAATTCGGAACTGATTTTCACAGAGAATTATGGCAATCCGCTTTACGGCATGAAAATCCAATACAATGGCACTGAAGACAGGCTGGACTTTATCAGGAAATCTCTCGATACATATACGCACCTGATGACCATGGACAGATCCACGGGATTCGTGGGTATCGGAAATACGGATCCGCAAACGACCCTTGAAATAGAAGTGCCCTTCGGTACGACGTCAACGACGAGCGGGATACAATGGAATACTGCCGAGCGCAGGTGGCGCATGACGGTGGGTGGCGCCAATGCCGGCACAGGTCATGAAGCATATTTTCAGTTGCTCTATAGAAATCATGACGCCGGCAGTTATACCCCGAGACTGACGATCGCACATACGGGTGAAGTCGCCATCGGATCTGCTGCGGTGATGGCAACTGGACACCTGCTCTCCGTGGACGGCAAGATCGCATGTGAGGAGGTACGTGTCGAAGCTTCGGACAACTGGCCGGATTATGTGTTCACATCCGGGTATGTCCTGCGCCCCCTTGACGAAGTAAAAAAGCATATCGCAGAAGAAGGCAGATTGCCGGGCTTCCCCGCTGCAGGGGAGATTGAAGCCAACGGATTTGAATTGGGCGAGATGCAACGGAAGATGATGGAGAAAATAGAAGAGCTGACCCTGTACATTCTACAGCAGGAGGAGAAAATGCAATCCCTGCAAAAACAACTGGACCAGCTCCGGAGCGGCAATGAGTAAACTATGTAAGGACATGCAACAAGCGAATTGCATAGCGTGTATCGGCATCCTGTTTATTGCAGGCTTTTATGCGACAGTACACGGGCAATCAAAGCGCGTTTTTCTTGAGGAACGTCTGGCAGGCAAACAATCCCTTACGGAGATCATGAAAGAGATCGATGATTTCTACCTGGCATTGCCCGAAGAGGAACGCAATGGTGCCTCCGGCCTTCCGAAATATAAACATCTCAAACGCCGGGAGTGGTATCTCTCGGGACGCCTTGGACCACATGGCGAATTTGTAGACGTCGACAGCCTGAATTCTGTCGCACGGCATCGGCAGAAAGTCTCCGGTGCCATTCCCGGTCAACGCGCGCCGTCAAACTGGATGTCTGTCGGACCAGTGAGCTCGGAGGGAAATCTTGCCAGAGTCGACAGGCTTGCTTTCCACCCGACCGATTCGGATATCATTTACGCCGGAACACCGGCGGGCGGCTTATGGAAAACAACGGATGGCGGAGATACCTGGCAACCGTTGACGGATGATCTTGAATCACTTGCAATCTCCGGGATCATCGTTAGTTATGCCGATCCGAATACACTGTACATCCTGACCGGCGACGGAGATGCCAGTGGCGGCGGGTTTACATTCGATTTCGGATATGTCCGGAAGTCCGCGGGCGTCTACAAATCGACGGATGGCGGAGTTAACTGGACGCAACTGGATCTCCCGATCCTCGGAGATTATTACGGATACCGCCTGGCTCAGAATCCGGACAATGCGGACGAACTCTATGCCGCAACCTCGGAAGGCCTGTATCGCACTCTCGACGGAGGGAATATCTGGGGACTGTCTTTGGTTGGAAACTTTTTTGATGTAGAGTATAATCCAGGTAATGCGGCCATCGCATATGCATCGGCTGATGCTGTTATCTGGAGGACGACCAATTATGGTGTGACCTGGGGCTCGGTCATTTTCCCATTGAATCAGGGGCTCTGTCAGTATGGCCGTATCGAACTTGCCGTGTCCCCGGACAGCGTAAATGTGGTATATGCCTTAAGCGGGCCTGTACAAGGCGCCGGTCAATTCTGTGGTCTCTTCAGGTCATCGGATGCGGGAAATTCCTTCACGAGAGTGGCGAATACGCCGAACATTCTTGGCCGGGCAGTGAATGGTACGGATAGTGTGGATCAATCATTTTATGATCTGGCGATCGCTGTACATCCGGATGATGCGGATAAGCTGTACACCGGCGGCATCAATGTTTGGAAGTCCTCCAATGGCGGAATGACGTTGGCTCAAACCTCCATTTGGTTTCCCACCGGAGATCCCCAATACGTGCATGCCGATATCCATGACCTGAAGTTCAATCCCCTGGATAACACTCTCTACGCCGCCACCGATGGCGGGATCTGGACTACAACAAATGGCGGCGCAAACTGGACAGACATTTCAGACGGGATCGTGGCAACCCAGTTTTATCATATGACCGGCCGGCCGGGTTACTATGACGACCTGTATGCCGGGGCACAGGACAATGGTGTCAAATACCGTCCCGGCAATGGATATGTATATACACAGGTGAACGGCGGAGACGGATTTTCAGTGGCGCATTCTCCATCCACTACACAAAGATTTTTCAGTACGCTCAATCAGCTTGTAGTGCGGCACACCATGAACAACGGTAATTTCAACGGTTCAGATATCACTCCGTTTCTGGATGCTACCACATTCTTTAAGAATGTCATTGCCCACCCCACATCGGACTCGATCGTCCTTGTCGGGTCAACAGATATCTGGAAGACATCAAATGCGCTGGATGGGTCCCCTGCCTGGACGAATAAGGGCGCTTCGGGAAGCTGGGCAATGGCAAATTGTCCATCCAATCCGTCGCGATTCTATGCAGCAGGCGGTGACGACTATGCGAACGGGTCAGGAGCCGTGTTCCGGTCTGATAATACCGGGGAAACCTGGACCAATATTGCAGGTACGGGTTTTCCCTCTTCTTTCACGAAAATCACCGACGTCGACGTTTCGCCGGTTTTCTCCGGAATTGTCTGTGCAACATTCGGCGGTTTTACGGATGGTGTGAAAGTTGCCCGCTCGCTCAATGCAGGTACGAGCTGGACAAATATTTCATACAACCTTCCCAATGTACCGGTCAACTGTGTCAAATTTGATGATGCCCTGAATATTTACGCCGGTACCGACATTGGCGTCTATTTCCTGGCTAACGGAACATCGACATGGCAGTTTACGTCCGTTGATCAGCCGAATGTTCCTGTGACGGACCTGCTGATCTATCCCGAAGAGAACCTGATCTATGCTGCCACCTTCGGACGCGGCATCTGGTCGGCGGATCTAAACAGTCCTTGTCCTCAGAATCTGGCAATCAATATGGCACAGTCAGGAAACCAGACATATGAAGCCTCCGGTCAGCTCTCTGCGACTTCCGTGATCAATGCTTCCGCTAATGTGCAAATGAAGGCGGGATGCGTGCTGTTGCAAACTGGGTTCCTGAGTACGGCCGCGGCGACTTTTCGCGCGTTCAGCGCTTCGTGTACGGAGCTTTTTGAGCCGCAGAATTAGCCGGTTAGCAACGTAAGCTTTCCAACAAGTTGGTTAAATTGAAAGGGGGATTTATTGATAAGTTTTCCAAGAAATTTCCCGCTTCAGCCCCGTGAGATGATCAAGTGGCATGGGGATTCATATAGGGCTAAAGCCCCGCGAAAAATGGATGAGAGCTTCTTGCTCCCGGATACTCTGTCATTTCCACCAACATCATCACTGCCATGACACGATGCATACGAAATCCGGTGGTCCCATCAAGTGGCTGCCCGGCTGCAAGGCCAATGCGGGATGTCTGGTGAAAACACAGTCGGGAAATTGTACAACCCTGTTTCTTAAAGCGATTGTGTCCACTTAAACTACTTATTTTTTTTATAGTTCTTCTGCCAGTCCGATAAGAAGCCCTTCGGCTCCACGAATGTAGCAGAGGCGATACGAGTTTTCGTATTTAACCACTTCACCTACAAGTTGAGCACCATGCTTAATAAGCCTTGATACCATCTCGTCAATGTCTTCAACAGTGAACATGATGCGTAGATAACCGAGAGAATTTACAGGTGCTGTTCGATGGTCTGAAATGGTTGGTGGTATGAGAAATCTTGAAATTTCAAGTCGGCTGTGTCCATCAGGAGTCACCATCATAGCAATCTCTACGACCTGAGAATCCACTCCGGTAACGCGACCAGACCATTCTCCTTCGATTGTTTGTCGCCCTTCGAGTTTAAGTCCTAACTCTGTAAAAAAAGAGATGGAGTTATCAAGGGATTCTACAACGATGCCGACATTGTGCATTTGAAGTAATTTACTTTTTTTCATATTCTATCTGTCGTATTTTTTTAGTCGTTTAGTGAATTAATACCTTGTTCCTTTAGTTTTTCTAATGCGTCTTTCATTGCTTTAACTTGTTCTGTTGAGTGTCCTTTCCAAACCGTAACTTCTCCTACAACTTTAAATGGTTGTGTCGAACGATATGATTTGGTCGGATTGCCTGGAAATATTTTGTCAGTCAAGTCGGGGTCGTCTTCAATTTCTCCCGTTGGTTCAACTAAGTAAATTCTTTCTCGTCCAGCACCCAATGATAGTTCTGCACCCCAAATTGCAGCATCTAATGTCGCTGTTAGGAATATGTATTTTGCATTTTTCTGTTGTCCGTAGTTTGAGTTGAAACCTATTTCAATTAAGTCTCCTGCATTTAGGTCTGTCTTTGTCCCGTGAAAGTATGTTTGAGCAAAAGGTGTCGCACCTTGTTGGTTTGATTTCTGTTCGTTTTTATTTTGTCCCATTGTAAAGTCTGTGTTTGTTTGTCAATGTTGGGGCGTCTCGTTACAATGCCCGCTAACGGCAGTTCGTGCAATAACCTCTTCCGAAATTTCTATTATCCTCTATTGATCTTACAAACAGAGGGAGAAAATGAATTTGGAATTTGAGTCTATTGTACATCATTGAGTAATTATGCATGAAAAAATTAAAAACCGTCTTCCCTATCCACTTTTTCATTCTTGGAAGTCCTAAAATATTGATTATTCGCCGAAAATT
>DATDQA010000153.1:0-5398 GCA_035292505.1 Saprospiraceae bacterium
ACGAAATTATGACTGCCTCCTCCATTTACTTTCAGGACGCTGAGCTCAAGATCGCCACCGTGCGTGAAATTGCCGACAATCCTCGCTTGCATGACACCCCTGCCAAGCGTAGCAAGCCACATCGTTTCATTCTCAATAAACAGCGAGATGATTGGATTGAGATACAACTGTTCCTGGTGACTGAACGTGTGGAAACGGCGTGTCGACGGATCATACACGCACAAGCCGAAGTCGAGCGAACCAATCCAGATATTGCCATACCGGTCTTCACTCAGGCAGGCGACAGAGGTAAACGGTGCATTTGGAATCCTGGAATACAGCCAGGCACCTGATGCGTCTTCCCGTACAGAGTAAAGACCGTCGTCCGTCCCAAGCCATAGATGATCATGTGCGGAGACGTAAATGGATTGAATATTCCCAATCGGGATATCGAGGATTTCGAATGGGCGGAAAGCCGTATGCAATGCATTTGTGGCAGAGACGATCCAAATATTGCCTTCTACATCCTTGTGCAGATCGCGAACCTGGGCATTGCGTAGCTCTTCGACCTTCCGGATTTTATTGAAATTACCTGTTGCCGGAATATATCTCCAGACGCCATTCCCTTCAGTACCGACCCAGAGTTCAAGATCCTCGAAGTAGGCAATGCAATTGATATGTCCAACAACCGGATTGGACACCACATTGGTGATCTGTTCCTTTTCAATATCATAGTAAGCAATACCTGCTTCATATGTCGCGATCCACATATTGCCATGACTGTCGGCGATCATGGCGTGCACAATCTGATCCGGAAGACCGTCTTTGGCAGAGATTGACTGAATATGCTTCTTCCCGTCGTATCTGCAAATGCTTACACCATTATCGGTTCCAGCCCAAATCCTGCCTTTGCCGTCCTTTGCAATCACATAGATATCATTATCAAGGAGGCCATCATCCAGATTCAGATTATATAATCGCTGTTCGGTATACACGTAAAGACCTTCACCGTATGTGGCAATCCAGAATTGTCCAAGGGCATCTTCAAGGAATCCTGTGATACGCACCGTTGGCATGCCTTCTTCAATACTCCACGGAGTGAGGCCTTTTTTGACATCATATTGGAAAATCTGACCTGTCTCAGTGCCTGCCCAGATTGTGCCGTGCTGGTCTTCGTAGAGGGATGTTACAGAAAGGGGCGGAATGGAATCAGGAAATGGGACGGGGATCAGTTGGGATCCTGTGTATTGAATCAATCCTTCGGAGGTACCAAACCAAATCATACAGTTGTGATCCTGGTAAATGAGATTGATCGTGAGGTGCGCAAATGTCTCATTGATCTCGCGTGCGACAAAATGCGGCTCCAGTGCACCGGCTCTGGTGATGTTCCAAATGAGTATTGCAATAAAAAAGGAATAACGCATCACTCAGTTTTTTGTAAAGGCATTTCGACTTGCACGTAGATCGTCTCAGCGATTTTCTGACTCAGAAGCCTGGGAACATTGATTGCATGGTCATTCAATAAAACTGAAAATGAAACGAGCACGAGAAAGGTATCGTTAAGGACAACGAGGCTGCCGGGTATGATGCGTTCAACATTTATGCCATGGATATTGAGAATCCCCTTGACGCGGACATCGTACTCTCCGGGTTCTATGTAGTTGATCTTCTCGATGATTTTTCCTGTGAATGTGGCAACCGGAAACCTGGTCGCCTCCATATAATTCTCCATAAAGTGTTGTCGTTGCACGGCACTGTTGAAACCCTGGAAGGAGTTGATACGTACCGAAAAGGCAACGCCATTCGTCTCTGGATTTATTGCACCACTGAGCTGCTTGCTCCCGGCTTCAATAATTTCAAGGGGTGCCTCGGATTTAAAATGTACGGTACCTGCCTTCCCTGTATACATACCTTGTTGGCCGTTCAGTGCCGGCTGAACGCCAGTCATTAAGAGACTCAACACGGCGTGTATGGGGCGGATGAGCATGTCGCGAAAGTCTGAAGTTGAGGAGATTTATCCAGGTTTGATCTGACTGATTCTGTATATCCGCCGACCGAACAGGATTTTTTACCCGTTGAATTTTTTTTTTACAGGCACGAAAATCCCTCATGCTGTACATAGTCGTCATTGGCGGACGGAGTTTACAGTGTCGGCGCGCAGTGCAAGGCCGGTCAGACAGGCATAGCGCCTATGTGCCCCAAAGGGATGCCTATGGCCCCGAACAGGCAGGGACGACAAGCAAAATGTAACACTACCAGATACTTAAGGAAGCGGTAAATCCAGAGCTATCTGTCTATCTTGAGCGCATGGATTACGGGTTTTGGTCGCTTCTTCCACCACTGGCGGCAATCGTTCTCGCAATACGCACAAAACAGGTCTACCTCTCCCTGGTGACCGGAATCTGGCTCGGTTGGATGATCATCCATCACTGGAATCCGCTCTCCGGAACCCTGGCTACCATCCAGGCCCTTGTCGATGTCTTCAAAGATCCTGGTAATACACGCACGATCATGTTCAGTGCACTCGTAGGTGCTCTTATTATTTTCATTCAGAAGTCTGGAGGTGTGCAAGGCTTTGTGCATTTATTGGAGCGCATCATGAAACGTTATGAAAGAGGCAATAACCGGAGAGTAGTTCAACTCATCTCCGCACTCACTGGAATCGTTGTTTTTGTAGAATCGAGTATCTCATCCCTTACTGTTGGTGCGCTGTTCAGACCCGTCTTTGATAAGCTACGTATCTCACGTGAAAAGCTTGCGTTCATTGCAGACAGCACCTCTGCACCAATATGCATTCTTATTCCCTTTAATGCATGGGGCGCATTTGTCATGAGTCTCTTGTTGACACAAGGGTTTGACAAGCCCTTTCATGTCATGATGAGCAGTATGGCTTATAATTTCTATCCGATGCTCGCCCTTGCCATGGTCTTCTTCGTCATCTTCACAGGAAGGGATTTTGGACCAATGAGGAAATCAGAACAACGTACACTGGAAGGAACTCTGACATGGCCGAATGCACGCCCGATGATTTCAGATGAGATTACAGCAGTAGCGCCGGTTCCGGGTATTGTATTTCGCACACGCAACATGATTATTCCCATTGCCGTCATGGTGTTGATGATGCCGGTGATGCTGATCTATACCGGATGGCCCGAAGAAGGAGTACATCGAAGTTTCTTCAGTACAGCCTTTCATGCGATAGGTCAGGGGTCGGGATCCACCTCAGTACTTGTTTCTGTGATCACGGCAATTTTGGTATCGATGATACTTTATCGCGTGCAGGGATTATTTAAGATTCGTGAAATGGTAGACCTGACGATGAAAGGGATTTCAGGTATGATGCCTTTGGCATTGCTCATGCTCATGGCATTTGCGATTACGGCGGTATGCAATGCACTCGGTACAGGAAGAT
The DNA here is from genome assembly GCA_035292505.1 of Saprospiraceae bacterium. Lineage (GTDB taxonomy): Bacteria > Bacteroidota > Bacteroidia > Chitinophagales > Saprospiraceae > DATDQA01. The sequence continues at coordinate 3,392 of DATDQA010000153.1, forward strand.
ATGCTGCCGAGATTACCCGGGGCTGGTTGTCACCTGGTCTTGTCCCTCTTATTGTCTTTCTCACAAGCAGTTTTATTTCATTTTCGACGGGTACTTCCTGGGGTACATTTGGGATTATGATTGCAATTGCGGTACCGATGGCTCAGTCCATGGGTGCTGAAGTGTTATTGGTAATTGCCGCGGTATTGGGAGGCGGTGTGTTTGGCGATCATTGTTCTCCTATTTCAGATACGACGATCATCTCATCGATGGCAAGTGCCTGTGATCATATTGATCATGTACGTACGCAGCTACCCTATGCGTTGGCTGCAGGTGGAATTGCGGCTCTTGGATACCTTATCATGGGTCTTGCCTGAGACGTATAGGCTTATAGAGAAACCTACTTGCAGGAGGAGATCAGGCAACTGTGTGGAGGCGCCACAATGCCTGTATATGATTGCAAGGATATATATGAGGGGCTGGACATACTGGGGGCGTGATCGTAATGAAGCGCTGGGTGTTATCCTCTGTCAAAGGAAGCCGACGCTCCGGGGAGAGGTCTTATTTTTACATCGCAAATGAAAAATTCCACAGTTCGCCTGGTAGTCATTCTCGGGGCTATTGCCGTTGCTGGAATCCTGCTCATACAGGTGTATTGGTTTTGGAAAAACCACAATCGTGTTGAGGCCGATTTTCATCAGACGGTGAGCATTGCGTTGCTCAATGTGGCAAAGAAAATGGCGGGAAATGACGGGACGATCCTGCCGTCGAGCGGACTGATCAAACGTGTATCGTCAAACTACTATGTAGTTAACTTTAATAATATTATCGATGCGAATTATCTCGAGTATTACCTCCTGGAGGAATTCGGTAATCTCGGTCTGAATACATCGTTCGAATATGCGATCTACGATTGCAGCAATGACGAGATGGTATATGGTAACTATTGCGATGTAGAGAATCCGGAGAAAGAACCTGGTTCTGATCAAAAATTGCTGAAATACGATGAGTTTATTTATTATTTCGGAGTAAAGTTTCCGAACCACGAATCTTACCTTCTCAGCGATATGCGGGTGACAGTGATCTTTTCTATCATTACATTGATGGCAATGGCCTTTTTTCTCTATGCGATCTCAGTGATCTTGCGGCAAAAGAGGATGTCTGAACTACAACGCGATTTCATCAATAATATGACGCATGAGTTTAAGACGCCAATTTCTTCTATCCGGCTGTCAAATAATGTCCTTCGCGAGGATGAAGCGGTCAGGAAGAACCCGCGATTGAGCAGATATGCCATGATCATCCAGCAACAAAGCGAACGTCTCAATGAGCATGTCGAGAAAGTATTGAGCATCGCACGGATGGATGATGATCAGTTTGTGTTACATAAAGGGCCTGTCGACCTGCATGCGGTGATCGAAGAACTGGTGCAGAGTAAGGACGCTGAACTTTCAGAGAAAGGAGTCAATCTCCGTTTGGAATTACAGGCTACGAATCCGGTTGTCCATGCGGACAAACTACACCTTTCGAATGTCTTATACAATCTTTTGGACAATGCGATAAAATATGCCGGTACAAATCCAGTGATTGTGATGAAGACAGAAGATGCGCAAAAGCATATTTTGTTTTCGATGCAGGACAATGGGATCGGGATCAGTGCCGAGCATCAAAAGCATTTGTTCACGAAATTCTTCAGGGTGCCTACCGGCAATGTGCATAATGTGAAAGGCTTTGGCCTGGGTTTGTTTTATGTAAAGAAAATCGTGGATCAGCATAAATGGAAAATTGGAATTGTGAGCGAAGAGGGAAAAGGGACGAAGATGGAGATTGCGTTTGGAAGATGAAAGCAAGAAACAACTTAGAAGCCACCCTTGCGCCACCGCTAAAGCTAAGGCGACACGCCATGAAGGGATGCTCCTTCATAGCACGCGGTCGACTCTCTCAACCAGGTAGAGATCGCTCAGGACAAGCTTAGAAACAACCCTTCGTTAAAGCTACGGCGGGCAAAGCAACTTAGAAACCCTCCTT
>DATDQA010000154.1:0-8414 GCA_035292505.1 Saprospiraceae bacterium
GCGATCAGAGCCGTTCGGCGACCGACACCTTGCCTTTAGTCCAAAATTAGTTGCGCCTCACTTCGCTGATCGCTTCATGCCCACCCGCGCCAACTCGCTGTAAGACAACCCTTCAAGGCCCTTTTCCCATCGGTTGGACACCATCTCCACTGCAGGACATTCTGCACACATTCAAATTCTCGCTAGTAATTCTTTCATCAAAATGATTTTATTTTCTTATAAATCTTCTCTATTCTCTATCCATAGAACTTATAATGTTTAGATAACGGACATCCGCTTTCTATCATAACCGAGTATGACTCATCAAATGGTCCTTTCCAACAAGTGAAAAGCGCATGCCATCATAAGCCATTATTAGTTAGAGGATTATAATAGAACATTAGGTACCGAAACTTGAATTACTAATTAATTGGGCTAAAGCCCGAGATAACAGTGAGTTGCATTCACCCCGCGCGATAGCACGGGGTAATTTATACCAAGATTTGGTTCATGATTTGATTCCCGAACCCATACAACCTAATCTGAAATAAATTCCCTGGCAAGAGGGTTTTGGTGGATTCTCTGATGGCCATTCTCCACCTGGGAATGAATCGCTTAGATGTCTTTTCCTGACTCAGCACGCAGCTCAATCCGGAGACCGAATTGGTCATCAACAAAATCGTCTTTCAAGTTGTCGAAAAATTTCTTCGATAAGACTTTAATGCCCCATTCAGTGCGATCTATTTTGAATAATGGTGCCGTTGCAGTCAGCGTGCCATTCACCACATTGACATTTGCCTTGAAGGCAACAGGCCTGGTGATGTCCTTGAGAGTCAGGTTGCCATAGATCATTGTATTTGCTTCTGCATCATTTTCGAGTGTAGCGACTTTCGTGATCTCGAATTTGCCTGTCGGATATTGTGTGACGTTGAAAAAGTCATTCTCTTTTCCTTGCGCGGTACCTTTTAGGTGTGCTTCAAGCTTTGATTTCATTTCGCCTTCCAGGTCAGTGTCTGTGATTGAATTCATGTCGAACACAACACTTCCGCCTTGTATCATGTCGCCTTTCAGGGACAGGGTACCCTTGGAAATGTTTACTGTGCCTGTGTGAGTTCTATTTTGGGCAGGCTTATACCCTTCCCAATACAGCTTTGAAGCTGTAGTGACAACATGGAATACCTGGCTTCCACCATCAGTGGTTGACACATTGACTGCTGTAGTATCGCCTGCAACAGTGCTTGCATCGCCACCTTTGCCCTTGCATGCGACAAAAGAGAAAGCGATAAAGCCGAGAAAAAATACGGAAATCAGATTTTTCATGTTTTATAAAGCTGAGGATTAAAGAAAATATACCAGGATGAAGCTACACGTGGATGGCTACACGTCCAACAGATGTTTAAACGCCTCCTGGAGCCCAACTAATATCACACCACCATTTATTTGTGAATTATTGACAAAATCAAGGGTTTTACCGGGTATCAAAACAAGGGTATTCCCTTGTTTCATCTGCCCATTTGGGATTATAGTCAGCATTTTCTGCAGCCATTCGCCAACCTCCTCTCCCCCTGCGACAAAACAATAACCTTGTGATTTTAGGTCTTTGAGAAGCACTTGCATGACTTCAGGAGTTGTAGATCCGACGGAAATGACCTGTCTGCCTCCTTTCCTCAAGAGATAGTGCATGATATCCCCATACACTGTGTCAGTCATGTCATCACTATTCACCAACACCCAACGTGCACTTTCGCGAGATGGAATGATGACATCAATAGCACTGTTTACTTTTTGCCTGAGAACAGTATAGAAGAGTTGTGCATGCACTGGTTGAAGAACTCCGGATAACAACAGAAAGCTCATCTGATCCAGAAAAGGGACAAAGCGTGTGAACACTGCATGGTCGAATCCCTCTTTGCGGATATAGCAGTTCATAAGACTTTCCACCTTCATCGCATCGAAATCCTGTAATGCCAGACACAATGTTTCTGTCACATCGCTATCCTTTGATATGAGTGTAGATTCTTTTGCCAGGGCTGAGATCTCTTCCCAGCTCTTTCCTGCCAGGGTGGAGATCCTGTGTCCTTGTTTCAACAGCATGACCAGATGGTGCAGGTGTGAGATATCCCTGGCATCGTAACAGCGGACATTACCCGCATCGCGGCTCGGCGAAAACAAGTTATAACGCCGCTCCCAGGTCCGGATCGTATGGGCCGGAATGCCAGAGAGTTCCTCAAGATCACGAATAGAATACGTCAATTGGTCATCCATCGAAAAATTCAGATTACGTGAACCACAACAGTTTTCCTTCCATTGGGTTTAGGAACATGGGTTAAAACAATTGGTTTCAACATGCTCAGGACTTCTTAAACGAAAATGCTGATAACTCCATGCCAGTTTGCACCCTTAAATACCCGTCCGGAATATCGTAGGTACAGGCGGGCTTATATAGGAAACCTCAGTTGGTGGTCTCCCTTTCCAGGCTGCCAGAGTACCTGTGACGGAGGGTAGATAAGGTTCGGTGGGATGGATATATGACACTTTGAAATTGAGCGAAAACAATTTGCGATCCGGGAAATTTATGTTTCATTGCACACACAAAACACACGCCTATGAAAATCGGGATAGTCTGCTATCCAACCTTTGGTGGTAGCGGTGTGGTAGCCACCGAGCTTGGGATGGCACTGGCCACCCGGGGCCACCAGGTTCACTTCATCACCTATCGCCGTCCGGCACGCCTCACCCATTTCCAGGAAAATGTCTACTTCCATGAAGTATCGACATATGAGTACCCGTTGTTTGAGTTTACCCCCTATGATACGGTACTTGCGAGTAAAATGGTGGATGTCGTACTCCATGAAAAGCTCGACTTGCTTCATGTCCATTACGCCATACCACATGCTGCTGTTGCATATCTGGCAAAAAAGATCCTGGAGACCAAAGGCATTTATGTGCCCACCGTCACCACATTGCATGGCACCGATATCACCCTGGTCGGCAATGATGCTTCATTCGCACCAGTGGTGGAGTTCAGCATCAATCAATCCGATGGTGTCACCGCCGTATCCCGACAGCTCAAAGAGCAAACTGAAAAGGTCTTCAACCTTTCAAAAGACATCGAAGTCATCTATAATTTTATTGACTTCAGCAGATTCAGGAAAGTTGACAAAGAACACTTTAGGAAAGCGATCGCGCCGGATGGAGAAAAACTGTTGTTACATACTTCCAACTTCAGAAAGGTGAAGCGGATCCAGGATGTGATCTATATTTTTGAAAAGGTAGTTAAAGAAATTCCTGCAAAACTCCTGATGATCGGTGATGGTCCTGAACGTCTTCATGCAGAAGAACTTTGCCGCAAACTCAATATCAGTGACGATGTGCGTTTCCTGGGAAAACAAGACGCGATCGAAGAATTGCTTGCAGTCTCAGATTTATTTCTCCTGCCATCAGAGCATGAAAGTTTTGGCCTTGCTGCACTCGAAGCGATGGCCTGCGAAGTACCCGTGATCTCTTCCACTGCAGGAGGTCTGCCCGAAGTCAATATACAGGGCGTCACAGGTTATCTCAGCGCCGTAGGAGATGTGGATGATATGGCAAAGAATGCGATCAAACTTCTGAAAGACCCTGAACTTCTTGCCAATTTTAGTAAGGCTGCTCTTGCACGTGCGAAAGAATACGATATCGATAAGATCGTCCCGTACTATGAAAAGTATTATGAAGAAGTGTTGGAACGGAGTAAGAAGGTGAAGAGTCAACGGGTAACGGTGAACGGGTAACGGATCAAGGGATCAAGGACGGAAAATTCTTTATTCTCAATTCTTTATCAAGCATACTTTACATTCTACTCTTGCATTGTGCGGACAGCTGTCGAAGAGGGATCAAGACTTGCTCTTGACTCTATGCCCTTCTGCACTATGCTCTCTGCCTTTACCCTATTTCACAAACAATATTTTTGTCACTAACGCATCCGGCTTATCAAACTGTGACTGCGTGGTACTGAAGACGAGATATACACCACTCGCTGCGCGTTGACCGCTGAGATCCCTCCCATTCCATACCGCCTGACCTCCGAGTGCCTTCGTCTCATAGATGAGCGCACCGTGGATGTCCGTGATTTTAACCAGAGCATCCTCAGCAAGACCCCTCACAGCAATAGGGCCGTCATACTCAGGCCGGACCGGGTTCGGGAACGCATACACGTCGGTCCTATGTAAGGGTCCTCCTTCGATCGCATCCGTGCGCACCACATTGATTCCCGATTCCGTTCCGATATACACATCGCCATTCGTTGGGTCTATCACGATATCGGTGATTGCATTATTGAGAAGAGGGCTATTTGATGTATTGTATTGAGCCACCTGATTTTCACCATCGGGTGATTGCACAAAGACACCGCCATTCTTTGTGCCCAGCCATTTCCGGTTTGCCCCATCGATCGCAATTGTGGTGATCTCATCTTCAAAGAGCAAGTAAGCGATGGTCCCTTCCTGGTCAACTTTTACACGATATCCATGTGCGTCACCTGTGAATGGATCCTGTGCACCGTCGAAGATCACAGGTCCTTCGCGCGTGCCTACCCAGATATCCCCCCCGCGATCCACGGTCAAGGTAGAAAGCAGATTGATCGGAAGTGCACTGTTGCTCGTGTTGAAATATTTATACCGGTCATCAGTTGTATTATCGATTGTGCCATTGTCATCGAAGACAAGTACACCTTCAGAGATAGAGATCACTGCAAACCACTTATAACCACGATGATCGACGACGACCTGGGCAAGCTGAGTACTTCCCGGCACGTTGAAATTTTTCCACGTGCCATCAGCTTTTTTTACAGCAATGGGTTTTGTAGCGAGAAAATTACTCATCCATAAATTCCCTTCCTCATCAAATGCCAATCCTGCAATCCGTTCACGCGCCGCATCACCGACAGCTCCTCCAAGGATTGAATTATCCTGGTTGTACACAGTGAATGTTTCAAAATCATATTCCAGGAGTCCTGCATAATATGATCCAATGTAGACACGGGAACCATCAGGATGAACAACTATCCTGAAGTAATCCTGGACATCGTTTAGACCAAGCTCGGGATTCGTAATGTGATTATAGCGTGACCATTCACCATTTTCCCGAATCAGAAATCCATCGCGCCTGCCGAGTGCATTGTATGAATCCGATACACCGCCGGTAGCAACAAAAAGCCTGCCCTCATGCAGCGCCATCTCACTCACCTTGTCACTTGCAGGAGTATTGAAAGAGAGGAGATCGCATCCGGCATTGAATGCTGATGCTACCCTGATCTCAGGATAATCGTCAGAGTACCAGATCTGACCCGCTGCATCTTCGATTGCATAGGTCGGTTGACCTGCACAGCCAGATCCATGTTCATTGGTCATTGTGTCAAGAGTATAAAAATGTACCCTGCCATTGCAGACGTCATTCGGACAACGGAATCCAATCATCAGATGGCTGCCCTCCGGAGAGATAAATGACACATAGTGATCGTCACGGGTATCCCAGAGAAAAAAACTCTCATCATAACGATACACATCTTCACCTATCGCCGCAAAGAGAACATTCTGATAGACTGCAATTGCCTCACTGGCGTATGCTGAAGATGGCAGACCTTCTGAGTCACCAAGCAATGTCCATGCATCAAAATTGGCAGGAAGTTGATCATCAAAATCATCAAAGCGATAAATGCCTCCTTCCGTAGCAACATAGTATGCGCCTTCAAATTTTGTAAAGGCATTGACAGCCGAAGAAGTAAAAGTGGTAAATCCGAATTTCAAGGTCGTCATATTGAATTCCACCAAACCGAATGCACAGCTTAAATAGATCTTGTCTGACTCATCTGTAAAAACCTGATTGATTGCCTTGCTTCCAGTAATACCGCTGGCATTTCTAATATCATCAAGGTAAATAATCTCATCCTCAAAGACAAGATCGATGACACTGTTTTCATAGACGACAATCAGCGCGTCTGTCGCAGAATGATATTTCACCAGGCGAATGCCCACATTGCTCAGTCCGTCGACTTTAGAGAAAAAAGACACGTCCCGTGTGCCTTTATCAATTTTCAGTATCCCATTCTCCGATCCGTAATAGACATAGTCGGCATCCTGGGTTACCGTATTACCGATTTGGTATGGCAGGAAGGCACTCCATTCACCAATGCGCCACTCACTCTGACCACAGACACTGAGGGATATTTTTACAGCGAGTAGAGTAAGTATCAGACGCATCATGATATTCAATGGAGCTACTAAAACTGCCGGGAGGCAAAGATATTGTTTGCTGCAACCTCCCCATCCCTCCTTGCCAAGGAGGGAGATAGGGAGGTTGACATATCTTCGCCCGATAAAAACATTCTAAATGAAATACGTTTCTACCCTACTCTTCTTCGTCCTTGCGGCACTCTGCGTTGCACAGAAGACAGCACTCCCGGCTGACGTGGTTTCAAATATCCAGCAACGCATTGATCAGGGCATCAACCCCGCTATTGCAATTGGAATCTTCGATGCAGACGGTGAGCACTATTATAATTTCGGATTAACGAAAACCGGTGGCAGACCCGTGGATGAGCATAGCATTTTTGAAATCGGCTCCATCACTAAGACATTCACCGCTATCCTGTTGGCGGATATGGTGGAGAAAGGAAAACTCAATCTGGATGATCCCATCAGTAAATTTCTACCTGCGACAGTTACAGTGCCATACCGCGCTGATGCACAGATTACGCTTGGTCATCTTTCCGATCATACTTCATCGCTTCCTCGCATGCCGGACAATATGACACCGGCAGATCCATTGAACCCCTACGCGGACTATACAGTAGAGCAGATGTATGCATTTCTTTCTTCGTATACTCTGACACGCGATATCGGATCAGAGTATGAATATTCCAACTTCGCACAAGGCTTGCTTGGACATATTCTTTCATTGCAGGCAGGGATGTCCTATGAAGATCTGATGCTCGCTACGATTGCATCTCCATTGAAGATGAGCGAAACAGGTATTACCCTTTCCGACAATATGCGTAAGCATCTTGCAACACCGCATTCGCAGGGAATTGAAGTATCGAATTGGGATCTTCCTACACTTGCAGGTGCCGGTGCTATCAGAAGCTCTACATCTGATATGCTGAAATATCTTGCCGCCAATCTCGGATTGACAGAGAACAGGCTCACCAACCCAATGCAAGTGACACACCAGTCCCGTCATGATAAGGGCGGCATGCGTGTTGGTCTTGCCTGGCATATTCGGGATGGAGCTGAAGGAGACGTGATATGGCACAATGGCGGTACCGGTGGCTATCGCGCCTTTGCCGGTTTTGTGAATGAGACCGGTCGTGGCGTTGTGTTGTTTACAAACTCTGACATTGGTGTTGATGATATTGGTTTTCATCTCCTAGATTCCAATTCAGAATTGCAGACGATCAGGCCTCACGTTGCCCGTGAACTCAGAAAACATATCGATAGCGAAGGTGTCAATGGTGTTGAAGCGAAATTTGCTGAACTAAAGCAAGCCGGTGCAGAGAAGTATGATTTCAGTGAAATGGATATTAATGCACTTGGGTATTATTATCTCCAACTTAAGAATGTAGATGCGGCCCTTGCAATATTCAAAATCAATACAATCGAATATCCAGGCTCAGCGAATGTCTGGGACAGTTTTGGTGAAGCGTTGATGGAGAAAGGAGAAACTGCAGCAGCGATAGAGAATTATCAAAAGTCACTGGTACTTAATCCCGGAAATACAAACGCCGTCGCAATGCTTGAAAAGTTGGGCATTGCAGCTTCAATTCCAGAAATACAAGTGAGCGAAGACATTCTCCAAACCTACCTGGGAAACTATGAGCTCATGCCCGGTTTTAGTATCGTCGTCACACATGATGGCGCACAATTATACGGCCAGGCCACAGGACAGGCGAAATTTGAATTATTTCCAAAAACGGAAACAGAGTTCTATCTCAAAGTCGTAGATGCGCAGATCAAATTCAATAAGAATGATGTAGGTGTAGTGGAGAGTCTTACATTATTTCAGGGAGGACAGGTGCTGGAGGGGAAGAAAAGTTTATAAGAAAGTTTATAGGTTGATGAGTTTATTAGTTTATAAGTTTAAAACATGTTGATATGAGCTATTCATTTGAGACTCTGAAGGTGTGGCAAAAATCAAGGGAACTTGCCAGGATGATTTACAAAATCACAAATGACTTCCCAAAGGAAGAGAAATATGGACTTACCAGTCAACTCAGGAGAGCATCAATCTCAGTGTGCAGCAACACAGCTGAAGGCAGTACTCGCTGGAGTAAAAAAGACAAAGCGCATTTCTACGAAATGGCATTTGGAAGTTTAATTGAGCTGCTGAACCAATTAATCATTTCACATGATCTTGGCTTTTTGCAAGAAAAGGAATTGTCCATCCTACGTGATCTCATTGAT
>DATDQA010000155.1:0-7395 GCA_035292505.1 Saprospiraceae bacterium
CATTACCTGCCGGACTTCAAGTCCTAATCCCGTCAGTTCTCTCCCCAACCATGCCGCGTTCGTGTTGACGACTTGTCCAATGAGGAGTTCATCACCGATACTGATGATTTCGCATTGCATGCAGCGAATGTAGGTAGAAGGGATCAAGGATCAAGGGATCAACGGATCAAGGGATCAAGGGATCAAGGGATCAAGGGATCAAGGGTGAACGGCTAATGAGACTATGATAAAAGCTCTGCATAACCAGCCCAGCGCCATTCGCAACTCGCAACTCATTTAACTGGCCTACCTTAGCTGTTCTAAAACTCAAACAGTCAAGCTATGATCTCCAAGAAAATGCAGATTTCACTGAATGCGCAACTTGTCCTTGAAGCCTATGCTTCTCATCTGTATCTGGCGATGGCCGGGTGGTTTGATCTTCAGGGATTGGAAGGTTGCGCCCAGTTCATGTACAGGCAATCGGATGAAGAGCTGATGCATAAAATGCGGATCTTCAATTATCTCCTTGATATGAATACACAGGCGATTGTTCCAGCGGTGGCTCAACCACCTGCGACGTTTAAGTCCGTCCCCGACGTCTTTAAGTCGGCATATGCACATGAACAAAAAGTGACAAAGTCTATCAATGCCCTGGTCGAACTTGCAATCCAGGAAAATGATCATGCTACCCATAACTTTCTCCAGTGGTATGTCAACGAACAGCGCGAAGAAGAAACATTGATGCGCTCGATCCTGGATAAGATCAATCTCATCGGTGATGGCCCTCAAAGTCTCTACTTCATCGACAAGGAAATCGAGTCAGTGAATGCGCAGCAGGCAAAAGCTGCGGAATCTGAGTCGGAAGCGTAAGGAAGAAAATGGCGTTCTGAGGCAGCCTTCTTTGCAATTGATGCAACTCAAAGACGACTGAAGAATGCTGACTAAAAAGTCAATCACAAAAACTCTGAGCAAAATGTTATTTCGCACTATTGACCCTCTCTTCTTCAAAAGAGAGGGGAAGGGGTGAGTCCTCAAAGACAAGCGAAATAACATTTTGCGAACATAAATCACGAATCGACTTTTTAGTCAGCCTCCATGTGATCCTTTGGTGAACTTCCGAGTACAGCTTCATCTTCCAGGGCCGTTTTGTTCCCGCATTTGTAATCTTCATTACTTTAGTTTTCAAAGAACATCGCTACCACTGTGTACAACGTCATCTTTACAGCCCCGGTCCTCAATTTGAATGCACTCCTTACGATCCGCGCTGTCATTTCAGTCCCGGATACACAGGTGAGTCTGATCAGCCAGGATAAAGAAGTGGCTTTACCTGCAGAGCTGCGAAAAGGAATAGGTGGATTCTATCAAGTCCGTGATGCGCTTGCTGAAGATCAATTGTACGATGCTGCAACCAAAATCCAACGGGAAACCGGAAAGATCGATCGCATCTTCGCCTCCAATGAACAGGTACAGGTTCAGGTAGCTGCGGTCCGGGAAAAACTTGGGATCGCAGGAATGTCATCGGAGACGATGCGCAACTTCCGCGATAAATCCCGGATGAAATCAGTGTTGTCCTCATATGATATTCCATGTGCAAAAAATAAGTTGGTGACAAGCACGGCAGAAGCATGGAATTTCTTGCGCACTGTAGGATACCCGGTTGTGGTCAAACCACCTGAAGGTGCCGGAGCTGAATTCACATACAAGGTGGATAATGATCAGGCGATGCAATCTGTCCTCGGATATCATCCGGCAGGGTTACAAAAGCCTTTGATGATTGAAGAGTTTATCAACGGTGATGAGTTCTCATTTGATTCTTTCACTGTCAAAGGAAAGACGCAATGGCATTCATTGACCAGGTATCTGCCGGCGCCTCTTGAAGTGAAACAAAATGCATGGATTCAATGGCGCGTGGTCTTGCCGCGTGAAGTGGACGATCCCCAATATGATGATATCAGGACAGTGGCGTACACCGCGCTCGAGGTACTGGGTGCGCAGTCCGGAATGAGTCACATGGAATGGTTTCGGCGTCCTGACGGGAGAGTCGTCATTTCAGAGGTAGGGATGCGTCCACCTGGAGCGCAGATTCCTACTCTTATCTCCCGTGCTCATGAATTTGATTGCATGGGCGCATGGGCACGACTGATGATTACAGGTGCGTTTACCGCCCCAGGAGAAAGAAAGTATGCAGCAGGATGTGCGTATCTCCGTGGACAAGGATCGGGTGTCGTCCGTCAGATTACCGGTTTCGAAGGAATACGACACGATCTGGGAAAAATGATTACCGATTACCGTCTACCGGAAATCGGACAAAAGCCAGGTGGAAGTTATGAGGGTGAAGGATTTATCATCATACGACATCCACAGACGAAGGTGGTCGAAGAAACCTTGTTGCATATTGTCTCAACGATCCGGGTGGTATTAAACTGAAAGAAAGATCTACGGGAATCAACAAAAACAAAAAAGCCACAAGAGCTCGCAGACATGGTGGTCCGTCGCTCAAGTGACTCTTTCGTAATACTGTTCCTGGCTACTTGATCTTGAGTGCTATATGAGATTTGACAACTTCCTAAAAGTTGTCCAATCTGTCAATCTATGATCTCTTCGGACTGGCCTTCAGGACAAATCGCAATCTGGCCGGATTCGTATCCGGGATCACCTGTTGATTGCGCACATAGGTCAATTGATATACTGTCGAAATTCCCTGAGAGAAGTCGTTGAATACACTCTCGAGTTCGTTGATATTTCCTGGAAATGCCGAAGCACCTCCGTTGACTGCCAGGACATCAAGTACAGGTTTGTCCACTCCTCCATTCCCATCAAGGCCGATTGTAAAACTGCTGATTGGTAGATTTCCCGAGCCGCCATTCAGTTGTTCCAGCAGAAATGCCGGAGTGTATTGGGGATCTGAATTATTGTCGGTGCCGTCCGTAAAGGTGAGAAGAGCTTTGCTTTCTGCCTCTGTATTATGCAACATCTGGATACCAAGATTCATCGCTTCGTAGAGTGTCGTAAAAGGACCTTGTTTAATACTCTGCATATAGCTGGACAAAGCCGTAGAATTATCCGTTAGTCCGAAAGAATTGATTTCATCAGAAAAATCTACGATACCAATTTTCGCTGAAGGGATCACTTCAAACACTTTTGTGATAAAATCATACGCGAAAGCTTTGACATTGGTAAAATCATCTCCGAGTGAAGCACTGGCATCCAGCACCAGGATTACGGCGAGATCCTGTACCTGGTCAAATTGCATGACAAACTCCACGTCGATTTTCCAGTCATTGATATCCGTGCGCCACTCATACGCATCGATCTGATTGATATGATAGTTGATATTGTTTTCATCGATCAGGCGCACATTGTCAATAATGACATTTGTGTACTTGGGGGGAACCGCCACACCGGCAAATGTTTTTGAAAAGTCGATCTTGATTTCCGGAGATGAATTTTGTGCATCGAACCGGATCTGTGGATTTGTACCCTGTGTATTCCAGAAGTCAATGAATAATTCAAACTCTTTGTCTTTATCTGGTTTCGCATTGTCTTTACCACAACTCGTGGTGAGGATCAGGAGGAATCCTGTAAATAACACCTGAAAGATTTTCATTGTATCAGTTTTTTAGATGATCAAATACATGTAGTACTTAGAAGATCCGGAAACGTCCGTATCAACCATACTATTGCAGCTAATACAGGTCTTCCAGACATATAATGTATTGTCGTAATGTGTAATGAGCAAAAATCGGGCCAACTTATAAACGGTTTAAACGGTTCAAACGGTTCGCATCCACACCATGGAAGCCATTTAAGATCTGCATCCCACAGCGGGTTTTCAATTCTTTACCTTATAAGGTCATTTGGGAGATTTGCTGTTCGAAGCCACGAAAAGGGAATCAGGATTGACGCGGAATTAGCCGTTCGAACGGTTTAAACGGTTCAAACGGTTCACATCCACACCATGGAAGAAAAGGGAATCAGGATTGACGCAGAATTAGCCGTTCGAACGGTTTAAACGGTTCAAACGGTTCGCATCCACACCATGGAAGCCATTTAAGATCCGCATCCCACAGCGGGTGTTCAATTCTTTACCGCATAAGGTCATTTGGGGGATTAGCCGCTCGAAGCCACGAAAAAGGAATCAGGATTGACGCAGAATTAGCCGTTCGAACGGTTTAAACGGTTTAAACGGTTCGCTTCCACACCATGGAAGCCATTTAAGATCCGCATCCCACAGCGGGTGTTCAATTCTTTACCTCATAAGCTCATTTGGGAGATTTGCCGTTCGAAGCCACGAAAAAGGAATCAGGATTGACGCGGAATTAGTCGTTCGGTTATACATAGTTTATGGTTTGGACTTTAACAAACTCCAATGGGTATCAGGGGAATAATCGGGAGGGAAGCAACGCAAAATGCGGTAACGAGCGACAGGTAAAAACACCGAGTACGCTTTACCGGACGGCACTCACGGAAAAAACAGGAGGGTACCTATAAAAATTCGTCTTAATACACATTTTCCCAAAGCCTTAAACCCTGCCGCTCAGACAGTCGTTCGGACGGGGCGATTTTCCAAAAACCTCAGCTTTAATGAATTACGCCTGTCGTACTGAGCATGATTGAGGCAAATGTGAGGGCGAGGAAAAAGCCCATCATATCGGTGACCGTCGTAAGTATAGGACCGGAAGCCAGCGCCGGATCCACTCCGGCACGTTTGAGAATGAGTGGTATCGTACCCCCAAGCGAAACAGCCACTACAGTATTAATCGCAAGAGCACCACCTACAACCAATCCAAGGTAAACACTCCCCTTCCATAGCCATGCTGCAAAGCCAATCAACAGACCAAGCACCAATCCATTGATCATACCCACTGCGATCTCCTGCATCCAGACACGCATGACTTCACTCGCACGCACGATTCCAAGGGAGAGTTCACGCATACTCACAGCCACGGCCTGATTGCCGGAGCATCCACTCATGTCGGAAATGATGGGTAGAAATACGGCAAGAGCTATCACGGAACTCAAGGTCTCCTGATGAAATGCAATTACGCTCGCAGCCAGGATATTCAATAGAATATTTACCGAAAGCCAGGATAACCTCCGCCGGGATCTCAAAAACAGTGGCATCGTCCTTAACTCTTCTCCACCGACAATCCCCTGGCTCTCCATGTGTTCAATGGAAACTTGCTCCGCATAGGCTTCCAATACATTCTTACGCAAGACGACTCCGAGCATATGCCCACCTTCGTTCACGACAGGTACGCCATAAAAATCATGGGTGTCAAAAAAGTCACCGAGTTCATCGAGCGTCATCTGTTCGCGGACTGTGAGAATATCCCTGAGTGTAATCTCCGATAGTTCGATGTCCGGAGAAGCCATCAACAAGGATTGCATCTGCAGTATGCCCTCCAGGATACCGGATCGCGAAACCACATAGACATATTTGATATCCAAATCTGCAAACTCGTCCCGATGTGTCCTGAAATAATGGATGACATGCTCTACCGAATGATCTGCGGGGAATGCCAGATACTCGGTGATCATAAGACCACCCGCAGTGTCCCATTCATAAGCTGTCCGCTTGCGCACATCATCCGCATCCTCAGGTGATAATTCCGCCAGGATCTCCTCTGCATCAGCGATTTCTATTTCCATCATCACATCGGCCTGATCATCACTCTCCATCTCCTGAAGTATGGCAGCGGCATCTGACGTTTCCATTTCCAGTAACAAATCCGCCGCCTGTGATTCTGGTATCTCTTCGATCACATCTGCTGCATCTTCCGGTGACAACATTGCCATCAGTTGTTTTTGTTCCTGTCTGGTGAGATGGCTCATGGCATACACTACTTCTTGTGATGACAGGGTCTCGAAATACCTGGCAAGATTTCTTTGCGCTTTGTCTTTCAGGAGAGCCCGTAACTTCTCTTTGGGGTCGATGGCATGTGTATTTTCCATGGTGATATTTGTCCGTTATATGTTTTGAGATTGAAAGACTCGTGTCCCTCTGTCTGTCTGTGTGTTTCCGATCTTCGTTTAGTCAATAAAGAACCGGAATTTATCCTGTATTTTCATCCCGAAGTCTTACATGATACCCAGGAAAGTACGCGAGCTTATTAGCGATTTGAAACGGGCGGGATTTTATGAAATTGATGGGGGAAAGGATCTCATCAGAAGTTCCTGTATGACAATTACTCAAGAGAAGGTGCGGATGCTAAGCCTTATCAGGAAAAGTAAAATAAAGTCAGCCATAGAACAATCTCAGAAATGAAAACAATTGACAGGTATCACAAATGGGTGGAATGGAATAATGAGGATGGAGTATGCATTGGAAAATGTCCTGACGTCATTACCGGAATTCATGGTGATGATCCATTGATTGTGTATCAGGAGCTTTATGATGTTGTGGAGGAAGTGATTGCCTATTTAGAAGCTCATTATAAACTTCTTCCGGCAGTATTGACGAGGCCAATGCGTGAGATCCACTCACCATAGCGGCTGCTGCATATAAACAAAAACAAGAGTTGTTTCTGTTAAAAGAGTAACCATGAATTTTCCTCTCTTGTTCGCCCGTCGCTATTTGTTCAGCAGGAAAAGAACAAATGCGATCAATATCATCACGGGCATCGCCATGCTGGGTATTGGGGTAGGTACGGCTGCCCTGATCCTTGTCCTCTCAGTCTTTAACGGTTTTGAATCGTTGCTTGCAGGGTTGATGAATTCAATGCATGCAGATATCAAGATCATACCAGTGCAAGGCAAAACCTTTACTGTTGATTCTGTGATATTGGAGAAGATCCGTGCCGTTCCTGGGGTAGGCAGTCTCTCTCTTGCGATAGAAGAAACCGCACTCCTCGAATATGACGGTAATCAGGATTTCTGCACGCTCAAAGGTGTCGATGATCACTACAATCGCACTACAACTATAGATAGTGCATTGGTGAATGGCGCATTTGTATTGCATCAACAGGGTTATGAATATCTTATTCTTGGTGGTGGAATTGCACACAGGCTGAATATCGATACGGATGATCCGTTTTCTACTGTTGCGGTCTACATGCCGAGACAACAGCGCGGGCCCGCAGATCAACCATTCAAAAAACAACTTGCCTATCCTGTGGGTACCTTTTCTATCAAACAGGATTATGACTATCAATATGTCTTTTGTTCTCTTGACTTCATCCGTCAATTACTCAACAAACCTGATGAAGCTTCTTTTATGGAAGCAGATGTAAAAGCCGGTGCTTCTTCAGATGTTGTGAAGAATGCAATCGCAGAAATAGCCGGTGAAGCGTTCCAGGTGCAGGACCGGTATGAGCAGAATGCAGCGCTCTTCAGACTCATGAACATCGAAAAGTGGCTGAGTTATGCAATTGCGGGTCTCGCATTGACGATTGTTTCATTTAATCTCATTGGTGC
>DATDQA010000156.1:0-12775 GCA_035292505.1 Saprospiraceae bacterium
TTTTCCTGATCCAAAATGTGAAAATCGGTTTAAAATCTAATCTGGAACAAATGTAAAAAAAGGCGGAACGGCAGAAGGGCGGAAGGGCGGAAAGCAAGTGTGTTTTACCCATTCTTCCATTCTGCCCTTCAGCCGTTCCGCCATTAAATCATATTCTCATCCGCGAAACTAAAGTATCCGTTCTCGCCGATAATGATATGATCGATAACCCGGATGTCCATGAGTTTTGCAGCATTGACAAGGCGTTCGGTAAGTGTAATGTCCGCCTGTGACGCAACTGTTCTTCCTGAGGGATGATTGTGGGCAAGGATAATCTGTGTTGCTCCGTGTTCCACTGCAGCTTTAAGAATCGTCTTAATATCCACAGGCACATGTGCAACACCTCCTGTCGACACAATCTGGTAATGCAACACCTTGCAGGCCTGGTTGAGCAGGATCATCCAGAATTCCTCTTGTTTCTTATCAATGAGATGTGGCATGATAAGATCGTAGGCTTCGCCGGAACTTCGGATATCCGATCGCTTCACTACATCACGGGACCATCGCCGCCGACCAAGCTCCATCGAAGCGGCGATCGTCACGGCTTTCGCAATTCCCACTCCTTTATGCTTCTGAAGCTCCTGGATAGACATTTTTGCAAGCAGGTGCAGATCGTTTCCTGCAGACTGCATGATCTGTCGTGCAAGAGTCACTGCATTGATCTCTTGTGAACCCGAGCCAATGAGAATGGCAATGAGCTCGGAGTCCGATAAGGCGCTGATACCTTGTCTGACTGCACGTTCTCTTGGCCGGTCATCCAGTGGCAGATTCTTTATGCTCTGTGGTAAGTGTGGCATAGCAATGTGGTGTAGGTGTCCACAATGTACTAAAGTACTTTCACACGCCGGAGAGCGCATGCTCGAGATCTGCCATAAGATCATGGTGATCTTCTATTCCAATACTGAGCCGGATGAGACTGTCGGTCAATCCATTTCGTAAACGATCTTCTTTAGGAATCGAAGCATGCGTCATACTCGTGGGATGTCCTATCAGGGACTCTACGCCACCGAGCGATTCGGCCAGTGCAAAGAGCTTCGTATTACTCAGCACATGAAATGCAGCCTGCATGCTATCGTCCTTCAGATCAAAGGAGATCATTGCACCAGGCATACTCATCTGACGTTCTGCCAATTCCCGCTGTGGATATTGCTTCAGACCCGGATAGATCACTCTTCCGACGTGATGATGTCCGCGTAAAAATTCCGCAATAGAATGGGCATTTGCACAGGCGCGCTCCATCCTCAAATGCAGTGTCTTAATTCCTCGTAATGTGAGAAAACAATCTTGCGGACCTGGGACTGCACCTGCAGCGTTTTGCAGAAAACGTAGCTTTCCGGCAATCATCTCGCTGCTGGTCACGACAGCACCAAGGACGACATCCGAATGCCCTGCGAGGTATTTTGTTGCGGAATGTGCTACCATATCTATGCCGTGTTCAAGTGGTCTCTGAATAAAAGGTGTGGCAAATGTATTGTCGACACACGTGAGGATGCTATGTTGTTTGGCGATATCCGCCACCGCTGCCAGATCAATCAGGCGAAGAAGAGGATTTGTGGGAGTCTCCAGCCAGATGAGTTTTGTTTGGGGTGTGATGGAAGCGCTTAACGTAGCCGGATCAGTCATATCGATGAACTTACTCGATATCCCCAACCGGGCATACACTTTTGTGAGGAGCCGATAGGAGCCACCATATAAATCATTGCAGGCGATGACTTCGTCTCCGGAATCGAGCAGACGCACAATGGCGTCCATTGCCGCCATACCGCTGCCAAAACAAAGTCCATGTGTGCCATTTTCTAATGATGCGATGCTTGCTTCTAGTGCATGTCGGGTCGGATTCTGCGTGCGTGCATATTCAAAGCCTTTGTGATCTCCCGGAGCCGCCTGGACGTAGGTCGACGTCTGATAAATCGGTGTCATGATAGCACCGGTGCTCGGATCCGGGGTCACTCCCGCGTGTACCGCTTTTGTGGCGAATTTCATTGTAATAGACTTTTGTAGTTAGGGCGACGAAGGTAGGGGAAGAGGGGAAATAGAGGAAATGGAGGAAATAGAGGAAATAGAGGGAAGTGGAGGAAATGGAGGAAATGAATCCTTCAAACCGGAGTTTCAGGCAAGTACCGCACCCCATAATGATGTGATAAGGGAAGTTTTAATCAGTTTTTCCACTAATTTTGAACACATCTTAAACGCGGTATGGAAAGTAGAGAATCAAATCGGCGCCTGGCGGCAATCCTGTTTACGGATATTGTCGGGTATACCTCTATGATGCAGCGGGATGAAAAGCTCGCCATGGGGGCAGTCAGGAGACATCATGAAATACTGCAGAAATGTGTTCCCTATCATGGTGGAGAAATTTATCAGTATTATGGTGATGGAAGCATGAGCATTTTTAATAGCGCGACGGATGCGCTGCAGTGTGCGTTGGAGCTTCAGAAAGAATTGCTTCATGATCCCATGGTACCGGTACGGACGGGTATTCATATTGGCGAGATATATACAGAAGAAGGTAAGATATTTGGTGATGGTGTAAACCTTGCATCACGGATAGAATCGATTGGGCAGGGTGGTACTGTACTTTTCTCCCGGGATGTCTATGAGAAAGTGAGAAACCGCACGGAGTTTCAGATCCGATCAATAGGATCATACGAATTCAAAAATGTCAATGAGCCAATAGAGGTGTTCGCCCTCATAAATTCCGAAATCCGAACGCCGGACACCGGGGCTATTGAAGGAAAGTTGAAGGAACAGGTAAAGAAAAAACGAGGAACATTGTATCTGACGGGTATTGGAGTTGCTCTGGCCGTCATCGCGTTACTTGCCCTGTATTTGTATCCCAAGGATGCCAGAACATCGCCGGAATCTGCGCAATACACTAGTTCGATTGCGGTGCTTCCATTTGAAAATCTGAGTAATAATCCCGACGAAGAATTTCTCAGCACCGGCCTGGCAGAAGATATTCTTACCCAACTCGCACAAATCAGCGGGTTGAAGGTCATCGCAAGGACTTCCAGCATGAAGTATAAAGATTACGAAAATGAAGGCAAGACTCTGCGGGATATTGCAAAAGAACTTGGCGTCATGAGTATTCTGGAAGGAAGCCTGCGAAAATACGGGACGAGTCTCCGCGTCACGGTGAAATTAATTGACCCCAGGCAAGAGAATGTATTGTGGGCCGAGGAGTTTGATCGCGAAATTGAAGATGTATTGAATGTGCAGAGGGACATTGCTCTGGCTGTTTCGGAAAAACTCAAAGTCAGCTTGAGTCCAGCCTTGAAAAGCCGGTTTAACAATAAACTTAATGTCAACGAAGAGGCATATGTGAACTATCAAAGAGGCCAGGAGGCGCTGCTGCGGAGTAGTGGATCCCTTATAGAGATAGAACAAGCGAAATCCTTTTTCGAAATGGCAATTCAAGCCGATTCAAGCTTCAGCAGAGCATGGGTGGGACTTGCAGATGCCTATTTGGAATTTGTGTTCTGGCACCGTGCAACGGATGGTGATGCCATACCCCTGGCAACGAAGGCGGCAAAGATGGCCTTGAAGATCGATAAGGACCTGGGTGAAGCATATGGTGCTCTTGGCGCAGTGGACCTGTATTCGAGTGATCTTCGCGCTGCTGAAAAAAATCTAAGACGTGCAATAGATTTAAGTCCTAGTTATGCATTTGGATACGAGAGACTTGCATGGGTTGAGATGTATCGCGGGAGATTCGAACAAGGATTTGAGCTTTTGGAGAATGTCATCCAATTGGATCCATTATTCACGCGTTACAAAGGCTCCCTTGGAAATGCATATTATATGACAGGCAACTATGAGAAGGGTATAGAAAGAATGGAGGAGTTTCTGTCATTGCATCCGAACGATAATTTCATTCTCTGGACTCTTGCATATCTGCATGCCGGAAACGGTGAGTATAAAAAAGCCATTGAAACACTTGATAAAAGAACGATAGGCAGGTCGACCAATTGGGTGTACAGTTATTGTTATAGTAAGTTAAACAATCCGGCTGCTGCGCAGGTAGTGCTGGATACGCTGGTTGCACGAAGCCAGCGGGGATTTGTACCAGACTATATGCTTGCTGTGGCATTCGAATCCGTAGCTAAACATGATAGCGCGATAGCACATCTTGAGCGCGCCATTCTTTCCGGGGGGGAAAGTTATTTTGCCTGGAGTCTCGGCAGGGATCCAATGTTAGTAAACCTGCGGTCTGATCCGAGATTTCAGAAGCTTGTAAAGCATGTGCAAGAAATATATAGCTATTGAATATTGTCTCCGTATTTAGCTTTTGGCTATGAGCGGCTGACCATTTGCTGTCTGATGCAATCCAGAACTTTTCTTGCGTTGTAGGATGGCTTGGATTGCTGCAATAATGTTTTTCACACCCAGTCCATATTTATCAAGAAGTTCTGTAGGATTTCCACTCTCGCCGAAGGTATCATTCACAGCGACCATTTCTATCAGGGCAGGATGTCGACGTCCAAGGACCCCCGCTACACTCTCACCGAGGCCGCCATTGCGTTGATGCTCTTCGGCAGTCACGACACAACCTGTTTTCTGTACCGAAGTCACAATAGCATCTTCATCCAGAGGTTTAATTGTATGGATATTGATCAATTCTATGCTGATACCCTCTGTTTCCATTTGCTGTACTGTCTGTAAAGCATACCAAACCATATGACCAGTCGCGATGAGCGTGACATCCGTACCCGGGTGCATCAGTATCGCCTTTCCAATTTCAAAGGGTTCATCTTCCGGCATGAAAATCGGCCATGAAGGACGACCAAATCTGAGATATACCGGGCCATGATGCTTCACAATGGCATGCACTGCGGCTTTCGTCTGATTGTAGTCACAAGGATTGATGACGACGAAACCCGGCAGCATTTTGATCATGCCCATGTCTTCCAGTATCTGATGTGTGGCACCGTCTTCACCAAGAGTGAGACCCGCATGAGAGGCACACACTTTTACATTCTTATCCGAATAGGCAATGGACTGTCTTATCTGGTCGTATACCCTGCCGGTAGAGAAATTTGCGAAAGTCGCAGTGAAAGGAATCTTTCCCGCGGTAGCCAGACCTGCGGCGATACCCATCATATTGGCTTCTGCTACTCCTACCTGGAAGAATCGTTCGGGAAATGCGCCGATGAATTTCTGCATCTTCAGAGATCCGGATAAGTCTGCACTCAAAGCTACCACATCAGGATTGCGCTGACCAAGCTCATACAATGCATCACCAAATCCATCGCGTGTTGCTTTCTTGCCTGTACTCTGATATCTGGATAGCATGTTGTCAGATTGTTTCTGTGTAAGGGAAATCCCCGAGCGTTTCTTCGAGTTGAGCAAGTGCTTTGCGGGCCTGTTCTTGTGAAGGTGCGACACCATGCCAGTTATAATCTCCTTCCATAAAATCCACACCGCAACCCATAATGGTATGCATCAGGATGACGACAGCTTTGCCTTTTCCGGTTTCTTTTTTTGCGTTCTCAAGAACGGTCAGCACTTCGCTGAGATGATTACCATTCATCTCGAGAACATGCCAACCGAATGCACTCCATTTCGCATGGAGATCACCGAGTGAAATCACTTTGTCATTAGGGCCATCAATTTGTTGTCCGTTCCAATCTACTGTCGCAATGAGATTATCGACTTTATGATGTGCGGCAAACATCGCGGCTTCCCAAATCTGACCTTCCTGAAGTTCTCCGTCTCCCGTAAGGACATAAACCAAATGCTGATCCTTATCTAACCTTTTGGCGAGGGCAGCACCAATCGCAACAGAAAGTCCTTGGCCCAATGATCCTGATGCGACCCGCACACCGGGCAGACCTTCGTGTGTCGCAGGATGACCTTGTAATCTTGAATTGATTTTACGGAAGGTGCCAAGTTCACTGATAGGGAAATAACCGCTGCGGGATAGAATACTATACCATAATGGTGAAATATGTCCGTTGGAAAGGAAAAACATGTCTTCACCGCGACCTGTCATATTGAAGGCACGATCATGATGCATGACATGGAAATATAGAGCCGTAAGAAACTCCGTACATCCAAGTGATCCGCCCGGATGTCCACTTTGGGCAAAGTAGGTCATCCGTATGATGTCACGGCGTATTTGGGGACAAATCTTTTGCAGATTCTCGAGGTTGGTCATAACGTGATTTCAAAAATAACAGTGAAGGCAATCCCGAATCAGAGATTGCCTTCACGTGTCTTTAGATATTGAAAGAATCACTGATTGCTGTGAATCAGTTGACAGCTTCTTTCAGTTTGCTTGCGGATTTGAAAGATACTGCAGTTCTTGCTTTGATTTTGATGGTTTCACCCGTTTGAGGATTTCTTCCAGTGCGTGCGGCTCTGCGAGAGGTAGCGAAAGTACCGAAACCAGGTACTGCTACACGGTCACCCTTCGTTAATGATCCTGTAATGGCATCAAAGGTGGCATCAAGAGCTCTACCGGCATCTGCTTTGCTCAGTCCTGTCTGGGCTGCAATACTTTCGATCAGTTCTTGTTTGTTCATTTTTCAGAATTTTAGATTAGAGAATGGAAAAAAATTAATGCGGCAAAATTAACCGGAATACATATTAATACCAAGCGTCATACTTAAAAAAACAACTAAAAAAGCCTGATTTTATGCGGTTTTTAGACATTTTTACGTCCAAAAAGGGCTTCATATTAACTTTTCATACATATGGAATACAAATTTTCCCGGTTTTTTGCTCCGGTACTGGTAATGGCTGTCTTGCTCATGACCACGGTTACCCAGTCTTCGTGCAGCCGAAAATCCGGTTGTCCCGCTGAAGATCTTCATTCCAAAACAGATGAAAACGGCATTCCTAAATCTGGTAAAATCAGGTCCGGTTTATTGCCTCCAAAGGCCTCTAAGAAAGCGAAGAAGTCCTGATACTACCTTCCTGAGATACGGCTCTCAAGGACATCACCCAGGCGGTTGAAAGTGGCGATTGTCAAAAAAATTGCTATCCCGGGAAGAAGGGCCATCCACCATGCAGAGAAATTGCCCCGGGCGAGATTGAGCATCTTGCCCCAACTCACCGTTTCCGACGAGATGCCGATGCCGAGGAATGAAAGCCCTGATTCTACAAGAACTGCGGATCCAATGCCAAACACAATGGTGATCAAAGCAGGACCAATTGCGTTTGGAATAATATGCCGCCATATGATTTGGAGATCCGACAACCCGAGCACAGTAGCCGATTGAATAAATGTCTGCTTACGCAACTTAAGTGCTTCAGCACGCACAAAACGCATGATCGATGGACTATACAATAATGCAATGAGAAGCATCACATAGATCAGCTTCGGTGTGCGTAGCATTCCAAGTATCGCAAACAACAGAAAAAAGACAGGGATACTCCGGATCATTTCTATCATCCTCAATGTAAGTGTATCAACAGGAATAGATATTCCTTTCGCTCCCGGTTGCCAGCGCCGTAATAGCAAGTTGATGATGAGTGCAACGAGGATTGAAAAAACTGCCAGAAACACAGCATGGGTGACTGCTATCCCCTCTGCATTGATAGCTACCACGATAAAATAAAAAAATAGCATTCCGCAGACCAGGCATACGACGAGTTGCGGAAATCGCATTCTCAATCGGTCATCTCCCAGAAAACCCGCCAGTGCGCCTATCGGAATGCCCAACAATGCGGCAAGCAGCATTGAACATACTCCCACCATCATCGTGATACGCGTTCCATGTATCAATCCTGCTAGAACATCCCTGCCAAGGTGATCTGTCCCAAGCCAGTGTCTGAATCTCAATCCGGAAACATGTTGTTTGTCCAGAGGACTTTTAAAATTTCCATTCCTCAGATCGATATCGTTTGGTGAGTATGGTATCGGGGCAAACAGGACGCGCTGATATTGTTGAGTTCTCCAGTCAGTAGATTCCTGCTCCAGTGACCATGAGGTAAGCCCAACGCCGGAGAACATCTCCCGGAGAGCAGGAAAGCGATGAACTCCCTCAATTTTGCAATACAGTGGTTTATCATTCGCAATAAAATCAGCAAAGACTGCAATCCCAACAAGAAGAATTAATCCCCATCTGGCGACTCTGGAGCGTTTATCCTTCCAGGCTTTCACATACAAAGGGCCGGTGCCGGTATTCTCTTTCTTCATGCCATTCGTGTTTGTAATTCAACTCTTGGATCTGCCCATCGATACAAAAGATCTGAGACCAGGTAACCGATGATAGTGAGACACGCAGCAAACAAAACCATGGCATAGACTACCGGCCAATCTCTGGAGAGAATGCTCATATACATCAATCGACCCATCCCGGGAATACTGAAGATGACTTCCAGGATGACTGCACCGGAAATGGCGGCAGGAAACGCAGAGCCAACCATTGTTATCATCGGAAAGAGAGCATTGCGAAAGGCATGTTTCCAATGCACCGCATCTTCGCTCAGCCCTTTTGCACGGGCCATCCGTATGTAGTCCTGTCTCAGTTCGCGCAACATGCTACCACGCATCTGTCTTGTGAGATATGCAAGAGAGCCGGCCATGATACAAAACACAGGTAATGCAAGATGACTGACCCTGATACCAAGACGATCCCAAAATGACATACTTGTTGTAAATGAGCCTACTCCGCCTGTAGGAAACAAATCTAACCAGGTGCCATATTCCGACGTAGTCAGGAAAACAATGCAGAGCATTGCAAGCCAGAAAGAAGGCATGGCATACAAGGCAAATAAGATTGAGGAGATGAATTTATCCGTCCAGTCACCGGCATGACGTGCAGTAGCGACACCGAGTGGTATCGCAATACCAAATGCCAGGAGGATGGCGATGATATTCACATTCAATGTCCATCGTAGTGCTTCAGTGATTTTTGTTTTCACCGGTCTACCGTCGATCAGGCTTCTGCCCAGATCGCCGCTCAGCGTTTTTGTGATCCACTGGTGGTATTGGCTTCTTCTTCCATGCCAGGTAAATGAAGGCATCAGCTTCCAGAAACCAGTTCTTTTGTTTTGAATGGCTGAATATGTAGTGATAAGATGTTGTGCCTGATCACTGATAATGAATGCATCAGCAGGAACGAGATTCGATATCGATTGAAGCAAATAATGGATACGGCCGGTATCTGCGGTCGTCAGCAGGAACTCGATTTCACTACTCACCTGTGCAGCCCAGGGCTTCGAGAGATCGTCACGTAGAGGTTCAAGATGCCGGATGAACCCAAGCGTCTGTTTGCGATACAGTTCAATCAGTGGCCAATCTCCATGCCGGAAAAGTAGTTGCTTCAGGATTTGTCTCTCTTCTTTACGCACGACGCGATAGAGTGTATCCGGAAAACAGATCGGCTGGACAGAAAAATAAAACTGGGGAACAAGCATACCAAGACGCTCCGCAGACCGGGTATATTCTGCAGTGCGTTCGGAAAATGATTTTTGTTTATACGCAATCTGGGCTCCATCCAGCGTCAGATGTGCATCTACAAGATCACCCGGTGCGATTGTACTCATGAAGAACGCGAGGAGCGATACTGCGAAAACTACGAGTACCGCATAGATGAGCCGCTTCGCCAGGTACCTGAGCATGATGTGGCTAAGATCGCGCTTTACAGATCTGCACGGACAAACAAGTTTTCAAAGTAGCCTGGTCTTCGCGATGAGGGTTGCATTTCAAATTGTTTAGTTACGATCAGTCGCTCAAGGGGGACATAGAGGAAGATCACGGGTTGTTCTTCGGCAAGCACACGTTGCAACGCCTTGTATGATGTATTTCTTTCTGTTGCACTTTCAGTTGCACGGATGACGGTCATGAGTGAATCAGCCTCAGCATTGCGAAATCCGCAACGATTGTTTCCACCGGGGGCATCACTGTTGCTATGCCAGTTTTGGAATGGGTCAACTAAGGTGACATCTGAACGCGGACGGCTAGGAAGGATTTCGAAAGTTCGGTTACGGGCATCCTGATTAATCAAAGCGCCATCTTTTGTGACAATATCAATCTCAATCCCCACTTTTGCCGCGTTCTCTTTTAGAAGGAGTGCGATTGCTTGTCCTTCCGGGCGTTGTGATACCGTGATATCAAGATTCAATTCAGTCCGCTTACCTTCGATCACTTTGTCCAGGACTCCATTCCCATTTGTATCAGACCAGCCGGCTTCGGCAAGGAGGGCTTTCGCTTTTGCAAGATCGAAAGGTACTTCGACGATAGTATGATTGTAATACTCCACGTCGGGGTGAAACGGACCAATTGTCCGTTGCGCCATACCTTGAGCGACATTGTCGATGATTCCCTGGTAATCAACTACATGAGACAATGCTTTGCGCACGTTCCTTTCGCGCAGGATTGAGTTTTTGTTGTTGAGTTCGAGACAATAATACTGTGGGATTTTAGGAGTGAGGAATTGCAATCTATCCTGGAATGCAGAATCTGACCGGAGACCAATAAAGGCGCTTGGTGATACCTCGGCGATGACATCAATACTGCCATCCTTGACCATTGTCAAAGCTGTATTTTCATCTGGCACGATTTCGTAGATGATCCTTTGAGGATAGGCATTCATCAAAGTTGGTTTGTTTTGCACCTTGTCACCCCACCAGTCAGACTTCCTTTCCAGGATGATGCGTTGCCCCGTCAGCCATGAAGCAAGACGATAGGGGCCACTTCCTGAGACAACTTCATTTGCAAACCGGACCTGCATGAACGACTCTGCAAATTGCAGCAATCGCGGGTCCCTCTTCGCAAGGGAATCTGCATGAACTGGATTAGTAAGCAATCGGACAGGAATGTCTTTCAGATATCCGGTTGAGTCATAGATATGCGCAGGGTAGATGTTGAAATTACACGCGACCACCTCTGCCAGGAAATAGGGTTCTGCAATGATCACATCGAATTTCTTTGGCTCGACAGGATCTACCTGCACATTTGTAACAACTGTGAGGAAACCACGCCAAACTTCGTTATCTACTTTAGGATTCAATGCCATTTTAATGGTGAATGCATAATCATATCCGGTGACAGGAATACCATCATCCCAAGACGCTTCATCCCGAATCTTATAATGGAATACAGTACCTCCTGAATCAAGACCTTGGGTAATAGGCTCGGTATTCGCTAGGGTTTCAATCAATAATGGCATCAAGGTATATGTCTGTGGATCTAATTCTGCGAGCGGATACATAATATGAGATTCGATCTGAGTCGCATAACTGCTACTTGAGCGTGCAGGGTTCAACATATCAGGCTCACTCGGCAGCCTGACTGTGATAATACTCTCTGCATCAGATACTACACGATCGGATTTACAGCTCATCGTAATGCTAATTATGAGCAGCAGGAGAAAACAGAGTGCAGATGAAATTCTCATTGGGCTGTAACGAATTATTGATGATCTTTCACGGTGAAGATACAATCGATCAGTAACTGTTTACGGAACCGGGTATGAAAACTCATGTCGTGATAGCCGGGGGAAGCGGACTTATCGGCTCGGCATGCCGTGAACTCCTCAGTGAGCAAGGTTATAACGTGTACATTCTCACCAGGCGCAAGGAGACACGACCTGGAGAAGTTTCCTGGGACCCGGAAAAACAACGGATTGAAAAAAATGTCATTGATGGCGCCACAGCAGTGATCAATCTCTGCGGACGTTCATTGGCTGAAAAGAGATGGACTCCGCGCTACAAAAAATTGTTACAAAGCAGCCGAATAGTGCCCGCACAATATTTACACATTCTCATGAGCCAGGCAGTGACACCACCAATATGTTACATCGGAGCATCCGGCATCGGTATATATGGTGATCAGGGTACACATCCGATTTTTGATGACTCAGGGATCACAGCAAATGGATTTGTAGCGGAACTGGTAAAATCCTGGGAACAAGCGCATCATGAAATGGGGCAAATACGCAATGTGATTCTCAGGATCGGAGTGGTGATATCAGCGCAAGGGGGTTTCCTGGATAAGCTCATCACGTCAATGCGGTTTGGAATTTATCCGTATTTCGGTAGAGGCACACAACTATTAAGTTGGATTTATATCGATGACCTTACTCACATGATCCTGCATTGTATCCGGACTTCAACTATCTCCGGTATCTATCATGCGACTTCTCCGGCAAGTATTGCACAACGTGAATTGATGCGTACGCTCAAAGATGTTTCAGGTCGAAGAGGTATCATCTTTAGTGTACCGTC
The DNA here is from genome assembly GCA_035292505.1 of Saprospiraceae bacterium. Lineage (GTDB taxonomy): Bacteria > Bacteroidota > Bacteroidia > Chitinophagales > Saprospiraceae > DATDQA01. The sequence goes on from DATDQA010000156.1 coordinate 12,217, forward strand.
CGCTTTGCTGAAACTTAGATTTGGAGAAATGGCTTCAATCTTATTCGAAAGTGCGGATGTGCGACCTGATAAAATAGTCAGGACAGGATTTCAACTCGCGTTTCCGGATATGCGTTCAGCCCTCCGGGAAGCATTGCGTCAGAAAGTTACTTGAATACCTCAATCGTCTTTTGCATTGATACAAAATCCGTAAACCGGCCTTTGAACCGCGTTGCACGCACGATGTGATTGTCTACCCAGTGATAATTCCCGCCTCGGGGCTTGTTGAGTAAGAGATAGTGATACTTAAATCCGTGTCTGGCAAGCCACTCTTCCGTGATTTCTTTGTGTAACTCCGTACGGGAGGAGAAAAAGGTAATGACATGTCCTTCGTCGTACCATTTATTGATCATTTCGATCGCATCGGGGTACGGTACCACAGTGACCATTCTGTGCGGTTCTTCATTCGGGATATCGTCACAGATCGTGCCGTCAATATCAATCAGGAAATTTCTGACTTCATTTGGAAGTACGGGGCTGAGTGCTTCTCCTTTGTCATTAAAACTCTTCTTGAGTTCGG
>DATDQA010000157.1:0-8335 GCA_035292505.1 Saprospiraceae bacterium
GAGGAGTCCGATGGAGGGAAGGCGTTTTATTGCAGACATCTGTTTTGTTTGAGGTATTAAGGTATGAATTTGCTTTGACGAATTTTGGAAGAGATGTGATGGTGTAACGACAAAGAAACTGAATTGGGAATGCACAGTTACCACTCAAGAGTTCACCCAGTGGGTGATCAAACTTTGGTTGAGGTCTGCCTTTGCTGACAAACCGTGCATAAGGTGCTTGAGGATAGACGTGGTTCAATGACGGTCACAAGATCCAACAGGTTAAAACCCGATGAAGATGCATCGCGAGAGACCAGGATATAAAACAAAAGGGCATCCAGATGGCATGCCCTTTTTTTGAAATTTCCTGCTGACGGATTACATGTTCCACTTCCTGATATTCTCATCGAGTTGTGCCTTCACCGTATTTTCATAAAAGGCTTTAGCATCGCCGGTGGGTGCATTCATGCCATTTTCATGAGCTGCTTTAGCCATTTCAAGCGCACCTTTGATGTCACCGGTTTTCGCAAGGACTTCGGCCGCACGGTTCATCCAGAAGAATTTGAAAGGGCTGGTGCTGTATTCCACACCTTTCTTCATATAGTCTGCTGCCACAGCGAGGTTTTCACCTTTGTTGTAATAATACCAGCCTGCATTCAAATAGTTAGATGCGACCTGTGACAATGGATTCTTTGCGAAGTTTTCGATCTGGGTTGACACCTGTTTTTCCGTGAACACCTTGATCCCGACAGGGACATACGTCATTTCCCAGGCGAGTACCAGCGAGGCAGAATTATCTGTGATATTCCCTACATCCATCGTGAATGTCTCCAGGCTAAAGCCTAGTAACTGAGGTGTTGCGCTCACACGCGCCACTTCTTTAGCGGCGTCATAATTATCGACATCACCTCCCAGCTCAGTATCGCTATAAAGCATTACAGACCAGGATGTTTCACCCGGGATCGTATAGAGCGCGTATTTGCCCTTTGGTACGTCTTTATCTCCGAACATCACGTCTTCGCTGAATTCAATGGTCGTCGCGGCATTCGCACCCGTACGCCAGATCTTTCCAAAAGGGACAAGTCCGTCGGTTGCAAAGATCTTCCTGCCTTTTACGCCGGGCCGCGAATAGTTCAATGAGATATCCGTGAGGCCAACCTTTTGTTTGAATTCAGCAGTAGGACTCGGCATTGGCGTGGTGATTTGCGCCTGCAACACTGCGCAAAATAGCATCGTGGGGAGAAGAACGGCGAGTAATTTTTTCATGATGAAATGAGTAAATGATGAAATAAGAAAATGATTAATTAATGATTGATGTTGAGAGCTCAAATATAGTGTTTTGAAAAAAATCATTCAAGGCGTGATGCGTGCATTTTTCTGTTTCAGATCAGAGGGCAGTCAAAAAGATAAACGGCTAGCTGGTTAACGGTAAAAGGCATCCTTCGACTTCGCTCTGCGCTCCGTCGCCGGCTATGGCGCAGGCACCCGAAGCCTGCCTATGACGGTGCCAAAGGCATCCCTTTGGGGCAGTCAGGCTTCAGCGGAGCAAAGAAGGCGAAGCAAGCTCGGGATACGGAGAGCTAAACGCAGGGTGAAAGACTAACGGTGAGTCTACTCCGAAAAGTCATCTTTTGTCCTCCCGCACCCCTCGATCCCCTTAAGGGGAAGTCCACGCACATTGAATTTCAATGTATTATGCGGGCGGCGGTTCCACCTTTAGGGGGTCAGGGGGTAGTGAAGCACTTTTCGGAGTGGACTAACGATTAAAGGCGGAAGACAATGACAATCAAGTATCTGGGGGCATAAGGAGCGTTACCTTCCACGCGAATGAAAGGTTTTTGCTGCGGCTTCGGTAGCAGAATGCACCTGCAATTTTTCGTAGATACGCTTGATATGAGAGCGTACTGTTTCCAGCGTAATGCCGCATTTTTCCGCGATCATTTTATAACTGTGACCGGAGACCAATAGCTGCAGAACTTCTTGTTCTCGTGGAGCGAGCTTATTGACTTCTTCGCTTTTAGCCGGGGCTTTCGGAAAGAGCTCCAGCACTTTGCGGGCGATGGAAGAGGTGATAGGAGCTCCCCCGTTCAGCACGTCATGGATGGCTTCGATTATTTTATCGTGGGAAGTTTTTTTCAACAGATAACCGGAAGCTCCCGCACAAATGGCTTCGAAGACAGAATCGTTGTCTTCAAACACGGTGAGCATGATGACATGGATATGGGGAAATTTATGTTTGATGATTTGCAGACCTTTCAGGCCATTCGTGCCAGCCATTTCAATATCCATCAGGACAACATCGGGCCGAAGGGTTTCCATATCAAGTGAGACATGATCACAGTTTTCATACGCTCCTTTCAATTGAAATGCTTTAGTAGCATTGACGAGATCAGCAATGCTGTTTCTGAGAAAGATGTTGTCTTCGTAAAGGACGATACCTGTCATTCTGGCCAGTTTGCGGAAATGTCAAATATAGCTGTGGCAGAAGTTTCCGGCAATCCCATCATTATGGGGTTAAGGGAATATGCAATTGAATTGTAGTCCCTTCATTCGGGGAGGAGGTTATGGTCAATTCACCGTGCAGTTGACTGGCCCTGGCTTTCATATTCTTTAAGCCATTGCCATGAACCACGCGATGCGGATCGAAGCCTTTCCCATTGTCTTTAATCGTGAGATACAGGACATGACGATCGAGTTTCATCCGGATGATTGCGTTTTGCGCGTTTGAGTATTTGGCGATATTGTTGACCGCCTCCTTGAAGATGAGGTAGAAATCTTTTCTGATTTCAAGAGGCAGAAGGGCGTGCCTGCTTTCCTCATCCGTTTCTATGTGAAAAGAAATCTCAGCCGCTTCAAGGATCTCGGAAGCATATTGTCTCATTCGGATCAGGATCATTTCGATCTTGTCGTTCTTTGGATTGATAGACCACACGATGTCCTGCATGAGTTCCAACGCCTGACTGGAAGCCGATGAAATCGTCGCGAAGAGTTCCGCGCTCTTCTTTCCGGTTTCCTTTCTTCTATCCGCCATGCTACTGATCATGTTGATACTGCTCAATGTGGACCCGATGTCGTCATGGAGATCGCGGGCAATACGTGTCCGGATATGCTGCAGGCGCATCAATTGATTGATCCGCAATCGATACAGGGCATATAGGATGCCGGCAAGACTCACGATACAAAAGGTAAAAAACCACCAGGTTTTCCAAAAAGGGGGATACACATAGAGCACCACGGATGTGCCTTCTTCATTCCATGTCCCATCGTTATTAGCGCCTTTTACGTGAAAGGTGTACATGCCACCATTGAGATTTGTATATGTTGCAGACTGTTCATTACCACAATAAATCCAGGCCGGATCAAATCCATCGAGTTTGTAGGCATATTGATTGAGAAAAGCATTGGAGAAATTCAAGGCTGCAAAACTGAACGTGATCATATTCTCTTTATAAGACAGGTGGATCGGTTCAAGTCCTTCAGCATTTCTCATGACGGGTACCTTTTTACCCAAAATGCTGAAGTCCGTTATCACCACCGGAGGAATACGCGTATTCAGTTTCATATCTTCCGGTTTACAGAAACTCAACATACCAGTGGTACCGAAATACAAGGTGCTATCGCTACTGAAAAATACTTCACCGTCAATCCGGTTGGCGGGTAAGCCATCATTGGTATAAAAGTTCCTGAATTTCCGGGTAGACGGGTCAAAATAGCTTAAGCCGTTATTGGTAGCTAACCAAAGATGATCCCGGTGATCGGGTGTGATCGATAACACGGTATTGTTGCAGAGTCCGTCAATGGTAGTGTACGTGGTAATCCGGTATGTGCTGAGATCCATGTCCGCAAAACCATTCTCAGTGGCTATCCATAGATGTTGATGTGTGTCTTCATAGAGATCGAAGACTCCGTTATCAGGAATTGAATTTGGTTCTGATTTGTCGTGTTCAAAAAATGCAAAAGCATGTGTTTCCGGATCGAGAGAGAACAAGCCGCGGTTTTGCGTACCGACCCAGATCTTACCATCGGAAGCCTGCAGCGTGCAGAAGATCTTATTGTCAGGAATAGAGAGTGGATCATTTGCATTTTGTGTATACGCAACTAACGTGCCTTCCTTTTCATCGTATTTGCTGATCCCATTGAAATTTGTGGCGAACCAAAAATGACCATGTTGATCCTGTAAAATGTCATGGACGCCATACACATTTTGGTTGTCTTTAAAAGGAGGGGCTTTAAACTTCCTGTTCTGTGTGTCGAAGAGAAATACCCCGGATCGGGCACCTACCCAGGCTCTTCCCTGCTGGTCATAGTAGAAAGAATAAAGATTGTTGGCTAATTCCGCGCTGTCACTATCTAACTGGTACAGGTCAAAATCCTGGGTAGAGGTGTGATAATGGAACAAACCGACACCGGATACACATAACCAGAGGAAGTCGGGATCATGCATGTCTTCTACAATCGTATTCGCCAACCGGTATACGGCAAACTGATTTGGGGGGACTGGAATTGAGATAGATTTAAATTGCTGCGTGAGGGGATCAAACTTGTCGAGGCCTTCGGTGGTTCCGATCCAGACGATGTCTGCATCATCGGTGAAGATATCGTTGACATAGTCGCCGCCGAGACTTTGCGAATTGGCAGGATCGTGATGAAAATGATCAATGAATTGATTGGTATGTACATCAAACCACGAGATACCATTTCCGAACGTGCCAATCCACCATTGAGATCCTGTTCCGGGCGCGATACCTGAGACGATGTGTCTTCTGGGATCTGTCTCGATCATATCTGAATAGGGTCTGTGTATGATGGAGTCGCCGGCAATAAATACTTTTTGCAGACCGGCATACCAGGAGCCTATCATCAGCGTGTCATGTTGATAGGGGATAATCGGGTGAACTGTCACCATCAGATTCTTCTGAACAGAAAAGGAAGAAGTAATAGATCCGTGAAGAAACTTGCCGTTTTCCTGGATGTATACATATAAACCCGCATTTGTGCCTGCATAGATGCGGTTTTCGGAATCGACATAGAGATACTTAATTGTCAGATCTTCAACTGGAGGTAATTGAATACTTATAATTGGGTAAGCGTCTTTCCATTGATGCAATATTGTTTTTGTAGCAAACCAGATGCTGCTGTCCTGACCTCCACACACGGCGTGCGCGCGATGTTGATCCAGCTTTTCGAGAGTCACATCATACGTTATTGGATGAAATTGATCATCGGCATAATCATAGTAAGACAAGCCTCCATTCGTTGCAACCCAGACCCTGCCCCTATTATCTACATGAAGCGAGTTGATGATATTGTTTGGAAGTGTAGTCGTGTCACCGGGTATATTCCGATACACAATGAAGTTCTTGCCGTCAAATCGATTCAATCCATCCGTGCTCCCAAACCAGAGAAAACCGGACTTGTCCTGTACAATATGGGTAACCGGGGCAGATAGTCCTTGCTCTGTGGTATAATGTTCAAAAGCAATCTGTGCATGTTGTGCCTGACATGTGCATGAGAAGAGGAGCACGGAAATCGCTAATGGTACAAAAATGAAGAAGGTTGAGACGTACTTTAAGGTAGTACGTGCGGATAATAAAAACAAGTCGGATTTGCCGGCTATACAGATGAAGTATTTCATACAAACAAAGCAGCAGACAGATCTGGAAGACAGCGACAAAGCATTCAGGGGAGAGGAGTTGAATTTCCACGCTCGCATGCTTTCAGTGGCTCACCTGAGCAATTTATCCCTGATCTCCCTCCATGTAATAAGCCGAATCTCATTTTTAAGCAAAAGTTGTTTGCAGGCATCACTCGTAAAAAAATCAAAATCCTGTTGACGCCATGCTGCGCCCCAATCGGGATGATCTATTGTGATGCCCTGCATCTCATGATCGTCATAAGCCGTATGGATCAATAGTACAGTGACTCCGGACGTCAGGGAGTTCAACAATTCAGTGTAGTATGTTGGAAAGCCTGCCTTGAAGTTTTCAGGATTTGCCGTAATGATCTTATCGACAACGATATCAGTCGTCGTGATGTGCTTCCGGGCATCCTCAGGAAGTAGTCTCAAGAAATCGCTGCTCACCATGGTCGGGACGCGATACTCGCGGCCAAGTTTCATATAGCTCGCAAAGAAACCGGGCTTTGCAAAAAACAGGCATCCCATATGGCTGTCGAGATGGGTAGGGTCAAGGCCGACTGCAATTGCCTGCTCGATTTGGGCACGTAATTCGCGGTCGACATCTTCCGTAGTGGCGACAGCGGCCATAATTGAACAATCCGGATACAGATGGCCGTGCTCATTCACCAGACTGGCAACATCACTACGTGAGGATACGGGTCCCCATTTATAATGTTTCCATTCACTGGTCAACGTGAGGTGAAGACCGAAATCATGATCTGGATGTGCTTTGGCATACTCCGCTACTTCCAGCAACCAAGGGCACGGCACCATTACCGAAGCTGAACTCACGGAACCATTCTCTATGGCTTCGAAGGATGCCTGATTCTCGCTGTGCGCAACGGCGAGGTCATCGGAGTGAATGATCAGGAGCTTTGTTTCTGGCGGATACCCAAGGCGTTCATTCAAAGATTGTGCGTCTGCAGAAAATATCATGCATGCAGCAAGACAGATCAGAGCACCGGGCAGAAAATAAACCTGCATATTCCTGGTTTTTGATTATCAGATGCATCGAATATACCACAGAGTTAAAGATAGCGGCCGGACTTTCGTATTTTTCCCAAGGAATTCGATCCTGAGCCAATCAATGGAGATAGGGCCACACAGGGAGAAAGTTTGGATGAACCAGAATCGAGGTGTAGTGTTATACGCAGGACAACAAGTGTACAGAAGTTGAAAAAAGATAGCATGAGAAAGTATATATTCGTATCGATCTGCGCTCTATGTGTACTGTTGTATGCAGGGACGTCAATTTGGGCACAATCAACCGGAACAGAAGCCCCAGGAACTACCGGAAATCAGGATATGATGACCTTTTATGATTTCAAAGTAAAGACATTATCCGGAGAGGACTTTGATTTTGCCCTGCTTGAGGGAACGCGTGTATTGGTCGTCAATACCGCGAGTGAATGCGGAAACACGCCTCAATATGCAGATCTACAGGAGCTATACAAAACCTACGGTGGAGATCACTTCACAGTCATCGGTTTTCCCTCAAATGACTTTGGCGGACAAGAACCTGGAACAAATGCAGAGATTGCGACCTTCTGTCAGCAGAATTACGGTGTGACATTCCCGATCATGGACAAAATCGTCATCAAAGGTGATGACGTGAATCCAGTGTATAGTTGGCTCACGCATCAGAGTGAAAATGGCGTAAGTGATGCTGAAGTGAAATGGAACTTCAACAAGTTTCTCATCGATGAAAACGGGAATTGGGTGGCTTACTTTGGTTCAAAGGTGTTGCCACTCGATGAGAAGATTGTGAAGTTTGCGAAAGGCGAATAATCCATTAATTTTGAGTTCATGATAAATTGGAAAGAACATATAGTAAGCGATCCTCAGATCATGTACGGGAAGCCGGTAGTTAAAGGCACGAGAGTTCCTGTAGAGATGATTCTGGAGAAATTGAGCTTAGGAGAATCAACTGAGGAGATTCTACTTGCGTATCCCCATATTACCCGCGAGGCGATATTAGCATGTATTGCCTATGCACTGGATTCGGTCAAGAATGAGATCATCTACGCAAATGCCAGATAGCTTTCGATTTTTAAAGAAAGTCAAACGAAGATTCTTCAGGTTCTAAGACACTTCTCAGGCTCAGAGGACTGTAACTTTCAATTGACGAAAAGACGGGCTGTTGGCTGTGGTTATGCTCGGTCCGATGAGAAAGTGCGAATAAACCCCTGTAAATATCTAGGTCCATCGACCAGCAGAATACATCACATAAGACAGAGGGATGTAGGTCATAACAAAAATATTTTAATATGACCAATAGTGCATAAAATTAATTCTCTTGACATTTGTTCTATGATTATGAATTCAGGAGAGAATTATTGAACTCCTTGCAACCCTAAACTTCAAGTAAGCAGTTTGAAAGAAATGATTATAATTCTTGCTGATGAGAGTGTAGATTTTCGCATTGTCAAGGCTTTGCGTGCAAGTGGCTTACAAGTGCATGCAGTGTTGGAAATCAAATCAGGGATGTCTGATCAAGATGTTCTGACAATTGCTTCTCAAAACCAATACATCGTGCTTACGTCAGATAAGGATTTTGGTGATCTGACATTCCGTTTAAAGAAGGCGCAGAATGGCATTGTCCTTCTCCGATTTTTCAATACGAGTATTGATATTCAGATAGAAAAGACAATATCAGCTTTTGAGCTTTATGCAGATCAA
>DATDQA010000158.1:0-6624 GCA_035292505.1 Saprospiraceae bacterium
TCCAATATCGTGCCATGGCAGATTGCCTGTGAGCAAACAGGTGCACATCTGCGGGTGCTGCCAATTACGGATAGCGGTGAATTGAGAATGGATCTTTTCGAAAGCCTTCTGACAGAACGTACGCGTATTGTCAGCATGGTGCATGTCTCCAATACTCTAGGTACAATCAATCCGGTACATGAGATTATCCAGCGTGCTCATGCACGGGATATTCCTGTCTTGCTGGACGGTGCGCAGGCGGCACCACATATAGCTATTGATGTACAGGCGTTGGATGTGGATTTTTACGTGTGTTCATCGCACAAAATGTATGGACCGACCGGCATCGGAATTCTTTATGGAAAAGAAGAATGGTTAGAAAGACTACCTCCCTACCAGGGTGGTGGTGAAATGATCCGCGAGGTGACGTTTGAGAAGACAGAATACAACGACCTTCCATATAAGTTTGAAGCCGGTACACCAAATATCGCCGACGCGATAGGTTTGCACACGACCATTTCCTTCCTGGAAGATTTGCCGCGGGAGGAAGCGCTTGCTCATGAACATCGTCTTCTTGTAGCTGCAACTCATACGCTCAGAGAAATTGAAGGCTTACGCATCATTGGCGAAGCGGAGAATAAAGCAAGTGTATTGTCCTTTGTCATTGATGAGATGCATCCTCATGATATCGGCACTTTGCTGGATCAACAAGGTATTGCAGTACGCACTGGCCATCATTGCACAGAACCCTTGATGAAACGATTTGGAATTCCGGGTACCACACGTGCGTCCTTCGGGATCTATAATACGCTCGACGAAATTGAATTCCTTGGACAAGGGGTACGTCGTGCGATCAAAATGCTAAGAGGATAATGCCGACGATAGACACATTACAACAGACGACGATCGAAGAGTTTGGGCTTTTCGATGACTGGGCCGGTAAGTATGAGTACCTGATCGATCTGGGGAAAAAACTTCCGTTGATCGACCACCGGTATAAGACGGACACCTATCGCATCAAAGGATGCCAGAGTCAGGTCTGGTTGAATGCAGAAATGCGTGATGGCAAGTTGTACTTCACCGCAGACAGCGATGCTATCATCACCAAAGGATTGATTGCATTGCTGGTGCGTGTGTTGTCGGGTCAGGACGCGCAGGATATCGCACATGCAGATTTATATTTTATTGATCGGATCGGATTACGTGAACATCTCTCTCCTACCCGCTCGAATGGCCTCGCGCATATGATTGACAGGATGAAGATGTCAGCACAGGTATTCACAGAACGGGTATGACCATAAAAGAAAAAGTGATGGAAGTCCTCAAGACAATCTACGATCCCGAGATCCCGGTGGACATCTGGGAGCTTGGACTTGTCTATGGACTTGATGTTGATGATGCAGGGAAGGTAATGGTACGGATGACTCTGACATCTCCGGCATGTCCTGTGGCCGAGTCCCTGCCTGTTGAGGTCTATCAGCGGGTGATGGAGACAGAAGGAGTGACAGATGTAGATCTGCAGGTTGTCTGGGATCCTCCATGGAATAAAGAACGCATGAGCGATGAAGCCCGATTGGTTTTAAATATGTTTTAGTCTATGAAAATTTCAGCAACAGAGGAATACGGCTTGCGCATTTTATTGCGCATCGCCTGTGCAGGAGAGGACGGCATGAGCATTCCTCAGCTCAGTGTTACCGAAGGCCTGAGCGAACCTTATACGGGCAAACTCACAAGACTTCTGCGTCTGTCAGGGTTCATTCATAGCACACGAGGACAAAAAGGCGGATATGTTCTTGCCCGGTCTCCAGAAGAGATCCGGATCAGTTCCGTACTGCACGCACTGGATGGAAGTATGTTTGATGAAGAATTCTGTTCCACTCATACGGGTGTTCAACGCTTCTGTACACATTCGGTAGATTGTTCAGTGAAATCACTGTGGAAGACAGTACAGAGCACCCTTGATGCCCTCTTAAAAGACATCACTCTCCAGGATATGATTCTGGACACTTCGAAGGCTTCCCTGGAAAAAATGCAGTTTATGGCAACTACACAATAGCTATTTATTCGTGGTACAAATGCAAATGTTTCTATTTTTGAAATATGTTTCCACAGAATATGATCGAATACTTACGCGCTGTGATAGAAAAATCTGCCTTTGGCGTGTGTCAGGCAATTGGTGATAGACTGGGAATCCAGGCCTCAAAGATCAGACTCTACTTCATCTATACCAGTTTCATTACAATGGGTTCACCACTCGTCATTTACCTTATCATTGCCTTTTGGATGAATGTCAGGAAATACTTCCGGAATCCCGGGAAGCTTCTCTGGGATTAGGAAGGAAGTCAAAATGTAAAATGCAAAATGTAAAAGTCTAAGGTGAAACCCAAATGCAACTTGTACATTTTGACTTCACTTCAGAATGCCAAAATTATAAGATTTGGTAAGCACCTTCAGAACTTATCATCGCCCTTAAAGACATAGGAGACAAGGTTTGCGCCCATTTGCAAGGCAAGTCTGCGCACGGGTTCAGGGTCCTTATGCACTTCGGGATCTTCCCAACCATCACCCAGATCGCATTCATAGCTGTAAAAACACACAAGACGTCCTTGCCAAAGAATACCAAAACCCTGCGGTGGTTTGCCATCGTGTTTATGAATCTTGGGTAGTCCATTCTCAAAATCAAAGCGCTGATGATAGATCGGGTGTTCCCAGGGAAGTTCAACAAAATCTGTCTCGGGAAATACCTTCTTCATCGCGATACGGACGAAAGGGTCCATGCCATAGTTATCATCGATGTGCAGAAATCCACCGGCGATCAAATAAGTGCGCAAATTGTCCGCCTCCGCATCAGAGAAGACTACATTGCCATGTCCGGTCATATGGACAAACGGATAATTGAAGAGGTCTGCGCTGCCGACTTCTACTGTAGCGTATTCAGGATCGATATTCATGCCTTGCTCTGCATTACAGAATTTCGAAAGATTTGTGAGTGATGTCGGATTTGCATACCAGTCACCGCCACCATTGTATTTCAGAAGCGCAAGCTTCAGGGTAGCAGTGTGTCCTATCGGTTGTAACGCAATGAAGATTGATGTGAGAATTGTAACCAGCATGTCATGTTTGATTTAATGCATTGATCGTGGTTGCCGCGACAACTGCAGCGGTCTCTGTCCTTAATCTATACTCGCCAAGACTCAAGGGTACGAATCCTGCCTCAGTCGCCATTGCGATTTCTTTCGCGGTAAAATCACCCTCAGGACCGATCAGGATCAAAACGTCTGTTCCCGGTTTATAGTGCCTTGCCGCGGCGACGCTTTTTTCACCCTGCATGGCAATGTACCTGACCTTCCCAGGGGAAGCACTCAGGATTATATCGCTGAATCGCTGTGGCATTCCGCATTGTGGCAGATATGCCCGCTTCGATTGTTTCATTGCGCTCAGCATGATCTTTCGTACACGAGGAGCATTCCACCGTACACGCTCTGAACGTTCACAGAGCATCGGAATGAACTCATGGACTCCGATCTCCGTCAGTTTTTCAATACACCATTCCATCCGATCAAAACTCTTGGTCGGCGCCACGGCAATGCTCAACTGAAATGCCGCAGTTTTTTGCTCTGACGAATCAATGATATCCAGCCATGCCTCTTTTTTACCGACCTCTGCAATCCTGCCAGTGTACAGCATGCCCTCCCCATCCGTGAACGTCAGAATATCACCCACTTTTCTTCGCATCACCGTCATGGCATGATGCATCTCCTCTGCCGTCAGGCTCGCCCGGCCCTTCGAGACCCGATCTGTAAAGAACAATAAATCGAAGTGCGATGTATCCATGTGATGTGTGGGACAAAACTAAAACAAATCTCACCTTGGTTCTGTCGTATGTTTACCCCATGGAACCATTCTTTTTAACGGATGGAGTCTGGGTCTTCACGAGTGTGTTGTATCAAACAACAAGCACCGTGATTGTGACGGACAATGAAATCTTCGTCGTGGATCCAAATTGGTTGCCGCATGAAGTAAACGCCATCAAAGATTTTGTAGAGCAGATGAGAAGCCAGCATAAGGTGTATCTTATTTTTACGCATTCGGATTACGATCACATTGTGGGCGCTGGTGCTTTTTCACAAGCAACTGTCATTGCTTCACAAGCGTTTGCGTTGAATGTACAACGGGAGCGTGACGTTACTCAAGCGCAACATTTTGATAAAAGCCATTACATCAACAGGTCGTATCCGATTGTTTATCCGGAGGTGGATATTGTCATCACCCATGATAGTCAGACAGTTCATTTCAATGATACAACGCTGACATTCTATCTGGCTCCAGGCCATACAGATCAGGGTATGTTCAGCATTTTCGAGCCGCAGGGAGTCTGGGTAGCCGGAGATTATCTGAGTGATATTGAGTTTCCACTGATTAATGGTTTGTTGACCGAATATCGCCAGACCATGTATCGGGTAGACCACATCCTACTGCAACATGCAATCAAGTTTCTTGTACCCGGTCATGGCACAATTGAAACCTCAGTGCCAGGGATCTATCAGCGTAGGGATCACGCACTGGAATACCTTGACGACATTGAAGCCCTGGTCATGCATGACAATCCATTCTCTGAAGCAAAATATCGGAGACGCTACCCATTCTGGCCGGGGATCCAGGATTGGCACCAGGAAAATATCGCGCACCTGAGAGTTCAGTGTCGAGAGCGCTGAGGTCGTGCTTTCGTGGATATATTACCTTTGCGCGGCTTATACCGGCAACAAACGATCACCTGCGGTGTTTCTTTGAACTCATTGAGCCATTAACAACAAAATACAGCAAACGCACTCGCTCATGAATGTTTTGTCGATCATTGTCCAACTCCTTGTGAGCCTGTCAATTCTTGTTGTACTCCACGAGTTAGGACATTTCATTCCAGCAAAATTGTTTAAGACGCGCATCGAAAAGTTCTATTTATTCTTTGATCCGTGGTTTTCTCTTGTCAGGAAAAAAATCGGTGATACGGTTTACGGGATTGGGTGGTTGCCACTTGGTGGCTATGTCAAAATCGCAGGAATGGTGGATGAAAGCCTGGACATGGAACAGATGAAGCAACCTCCGCAGCCTTGGGAATTCCGCAGCAAGAAAACATGGCAACGACTCATTATCATGTTGGGTGGAGTCACCGTGAATTTCATTCTTGGCTTCCTCATCTTCGGACTCATGCTCTTTGCCTATGGTGAGCAGTTTTTACCTGCCAAAAATCTAGAGTATGGTATCGCCGTCGATTCTCTTGGGTATCAAATCGGCTTGCGGGATGGTGACCATATCCTTAAAGTCGGTGAAAAGACTTTTGAACAATTTAATCCCGCTACACTCGTGCGCGGTATTGTCATCGATAATGCAAAGGATATCACCGTGAAGCGGGAAGGAGCGACGATGACCGTCCCTGTGGATCCGAAATACGTGGGTGTATTGTCGAGCTATAAATCACAACGTGCAAGTATTCTCGAACCGAGAATTCCATTTGTGATAAAAGAAGTTCTGCCGAATTCTCCTGCGCAGGCTGCTGGTTTGCAAAAGGGCGACCGGCTTATTGCATTTGCCGGCGGACCGACTCCTTATTATCAGGATTTTGTGAAGAAACTGAAAGGATCGAAAGAGAAGGAGGTTGAAATTGGCTATCAACGTGGACAAGCATTTTACAATGCGCGCATCACCCCTACTGCTGAAGGAATAATCGGTGTTGGCTTCGAAAGGCTTGATTACTACTTCGATTTTGAACGCAGGGAATATACACTGCTCCAGGCGCTTCCTGCAGGTGTCAGTCATGGTTGGGTTTTCCTCGTGACTCAACTGAAGGCATTCGGCCAGATCTTTAAGGGTAAAATCAAAGCAACCGAAAGTCTGGGTGGCTTTGGCACTATTGCTCAGCTATTTCCTGAATCCTGGGACTGGGAGATTTTCTGGCGGAATACTGCATATCTCTCCCTGATCCTTGCATTTATGAATCTATTACCCATACCAGCCCTGGATGGTGGGCATGTGATGTTTCTCATATATGAGGCTGTGACAGGAAGGAAGCCTGGTGACAAATTCATGGAATATTCTACGATCATTGGCTTTGCCCTGGTACTTGGCCTTGTCCTCTTTGCGAATGGTCTTGATGTCTGGAGGTGGGTGACGTCGAGGTTTTAGATAGATCCGGATGTGAATCCCGCCTTCGCCAAGGCTGCTGACGGATGCTTTAAATCCCATCCCTCCGGTTTGCAAATTGCCAGGAGACGATTTCATTCGCATCTACCTCGCCGGGAAAATCCCGCCAGTGTTACGGTAAAAAGACGAACTACAGGGATCAATCCCTTCACTCAATCTGATAGTGTGATATCTCTATATTTGCGCCTCGGTCGCTCACCGGGTCTTTGGCATATGCTGAAAAGTCTCGGTTAGGTGAGGTGGGTGAGAGGCTGAAACCAACGGTTTGCTAAACCGTCGTACGTGGAAACATGTACCGCGGGTTCGAATCCCGCCCTCACCGCAACACGCAAAAGAGCCCCGCCTGCGCGGGGGCTTTTGCATTTCAGGCCGAAGGGCGTCGGATAAATGAGAATGCGTGAGGAATGTTCAACGCTGAGCTCACTCCAAAAAGCCGGCCTTGCAGCT
>DATDQA010000159.1:0-12197 GCA_035292505.1 Saprospiraceae bacterium
TACCATCAGCATTTGCATTGTACAGCTACAGCATCTGACGTACACCTTCATGCGGATGTCTACAATTGCAATCTCTGTGATTATCTGACGACAGTTACTTTTTTCTTTGATTTCAATACCCGACAAGTAAGCACCGTTGATTGCAATACACCAGAACTGGTTACCTTGCATCATCCGTTTCTGCAAACTCAACCGGGATCGGAGTATCTGCGCGGCCCTCCTGCAGGATTAATCTGACCCATCTGCACCTGTATTTATTATTTCATAAAACGCATTTTACGATATGCGCTTTCATCTCTGCATGGCATTGTGGTGCTCTGCAATCTTTCTTCATGCACAAGTCAATCAGCAATGTCCCTGGTCTATCTCTGGTATTGTGCTCGATGAGCATGATAATGCTTCATTAGGGTATGCGACAATTTATATCGGTGAGCTTGAGCGCGGCGTTGTATCTGATAGCTCCGGTAGGTTTCTCATCACGGAAATTTGCGAAGGCACGTATACACTTCAATTCAGTCATATCGGTTGTGAAAGCAAGGAACAGGTCATACGTGTCCGCGGACATGAGAACCTCTCACTGCATCTTGAGCATCATGCCGAACTCCTGCAAACCATAGAACTCAGTGCACGCAGGATCAGAGAAGCCGGATCAGCATCACGGGCAGAACTTGATGGCAGGACCCTATTGCGATCCAGCGGAAGATCTCTTGGTGAAATATTAGAGCAGTTGCCGGGAGTGACTGCATTGCAGACAGGTCCGACCATTTTTAAGCCGGTCATTCACGGACTGCATAGCAATCGTGTATTGATTTTGAAAGATGGATTGCGTCTCGAGAGCCAGCAATGGGGACTGGATCACGCTCCGGAGATCGATCCGAATGGTGCGGCGAAAATTTCTGTCGTGAAAGGTGCTGCTGCTGTACAATACGGTGCCGATGCAGTAGCAGGCGTGATCCTGATAGAATCAGCCGATCTGCCAACAGACCGTTCAAGGAATGGAGATATACGATTGACAGGTGTGGATAATGGAAGACAAGTTGCTTTGGCTGCTTCACTTACTCAAGGGCTAGGACGTGGATACGGATTGCGATTCAATGCCGGTGTCCGTCGTGCAGGAGATGCACACGCGGCAGAGTATCTGTTGACGAATACTGGCCTGGCTGAAATGAGTGGTGGAGTGGACATCGGATATCAGAAAGGCCTGCGGAATCTGCGCTTGTCTTATCAACTCTTTCAATCAGAGCTCGGCATTCTGCGCAGTGCCCATATCGGTAATCTGACAGATCTGCAGGATGCGTTGACGCGTGATCGGCCATTGATCATTGAAGATTTCTCTTACGACATTCAAAATCCTAAACAACAGGTTTTGCATCATACCTTACGTATCGCAGGTCAGACGCATCTGGAAAAACTCGGCATACTCAATGCCTTGTATGCTATCCAATGGAATGCACGCGAAGAATTCGATATCCGTCGCGGCGGTCGTGATGATATACCGGCTCTTAATCTGCAATTGCAGACACATACAGGCCTTGTAAGTCTTGCACATCAGAGTATTGGTCATCTCCGGGGTAAAATCAGTGTTCATTGGACATTTCAACAAAACAAAAACGAACCAGGCACAGGTGTACGTCCGCTCATTCCGAACTACACGAAATACGCACCGGCAATCTCCTGGGTGGAAAAATGGATTGCTGATGATTTGGAAGTTGAAGCGGGGCTGCGCTATGAATATGTGTTTCTCGGAATTAAGCGCATCGATGCGCAGAATAGACTTGTGAAACCGGAATTTCAATTCCACAACTTCTCTGCATCCGCAGGAATGCGCTACGCAATGTCAGATCATGTTGCATTCTATTCTCATCTGGGCAGTACATATCGCGCACCGCATGTCAATGAACTCTTCAGTGAAGGGCTGCATCACGGTGCGGCAGCAATAGAAGAGGGCGATACCAATTTGGTCCCGGAGAAAGCGATCAAATGGGTGACGGGGACAGAACTCCGAAGATCAATGTGGCAACTCGATGCATCAATCTTTCTGCAATACATCGGTGATTTTATTTATCTGCTGCCAACGGGTGAGCCACGACTTACTATTCGCGGCGCGTTTCCGGTCTTTCAGTATGTGCAGGATGATATCAGACTCTATGGTGCAGAAGGTGCATTGCAGTTTGCATTGGCACAGCATTGGCAATGGCGTTCGGAATTCTCGATGGTGCGTGCGAAGAACAGATCTGCAGAAGAAGACCTGATCGGTATCCCCTCTGACAGAATGCGTCATATGATACTCTGGAATTCTGAGAAGCCGGCACTCGATGCAGATCTGTCTGTCGAATATGTCTGGGAACAGTCGCGTGCACCAGAAGGTGTCGATTATGCTCCGCCTCCGGATGGATACCTGCTTGTGCATGCAGGTGTGGGTATGGATGTCATCAGGGAGCGGATGCATCTGCATTTTGCTGTACGCAATCTGCTCAATGTGTCGTACAGAGAATATCTGAACCGGCTCCGGTATTATGCAGACGATACCGGTCGCAGTATTGAATTGCGTCTGCAGTATCTATTTTAAGAAAGGATAGTCAAATCGTTATTTTCAATTAAAGGCATTCAATCATGAAAAATAAATCAATAATAACCTCTCTCGTTTTCGCTATTGCCCTCATAAATTCCTGCAAGAATGATGACCCAGCACCGGAGAATCCTGAAGAACTCATTACAACATTGAATGTTGTCTTCACCCCTCAGGGGGGAGGTGCTGTGATCACACTTCAATTCCGCGATCTGGATGGTGATGGAGGAAATCCGCCGGTGATCACAGGAGACACTCTTGCCGCGCAAACGGAGTATCACACAATACTGAGCTTTCTTGATGAATCAACGATACCTGTAGCCGATATTACAGAGGAAATCCTTGATGAGGATGAGGACCATCAGTTTTTCTTTCAACTCAGTGGAGTGCAGATGACCCATACTTACGACGATATGGATAGCAATGGCAATCCTATTGGCATCGTCAATTCATTCTTTACCGGTGATGCCGCCAATGGAACTTTCAAAGTCATCCTGAGACATAAGCCAGACAAGTCCGCTGCTGGAGTTGCGAATGGTGATATCACAAATGCAGGAGGGGAGACGGATATAGAGGTTCTGTTTCCGGTGGTGATTCAATAAAAAGGGCGGAAGGGTTGATGGTGGAACGACAGAAGGAGAAGGCCGGGACTACGTAAGTCCCTTCTGTCCTGCTGCCCATTTTTTAAATTCATTCCGGCAGATTCCGAAACTTCATCTTACTCGGTGCAAACAGACGTTTTACCATATGTCCTTCTATAACCATAAAGCCTGTCAGTTTTTGCCTGAAGGAAAGTTTTGCAGGGGATACATCACCATCTTCGAAATTCCGGACGAGCACATCAACCTCACCGATTCCCTCACACTGCTCTGTGTGTCGTGTCAGGCCAGAGGTGTCCAATGCATGACAGCGGTCTGCAAATGCCTTCGTCATCAGGATATACTCCTTCGACGGGACTGAGTTTTTTAATAGCCTGTGACTGATGATGACGTCTTCACCAGAAATCTTCCTGGTATTCAGCACTCTTGTAAATGCGGCCTCACCGACATGCAGGATCGCTTTGAGTTTGAGTTTACCTACCTGTTGGCATGAATCGCATGGACAGAGCTTGCATTCACTGATCAGGTTTGCCTCCCTTTCGCGGAAGGCAGGAAAGTACTTGTCCAACTGTGCATAGATCTTGTCCGCTTGTCCGGGTATCCCCTCATCCACAGCATAGAGACTGATGGCATCTCCAAGAATCTCGTGCGCAATCACCGGAACTTCTACCTGCTCCAGGATTGACTCCATCAATAGTGCGACAATCTTCTCGGCATGAAGGAGAGACGTCTTGTGGTACTTGACGAACCGGGTGTATCCGCTGATGTCGACCAGGATAATAAAGATGCGTTTGATATCACTGCTTTCCATAAGATGCGATTAATTCCCTGCCCTTTGACCACTTAACGAAATTCTGATCGCCTTTTGATTTTTCAGAATTGTGGGTAGTGTCTCAGTTTGACAGACTTGAAACTTGAGCCTTCCTTTGTATTGTCCACTAACCACACAAAAAAAGCGAAAAATCCATCAGCACGAATCGTTTCGTGTCCTTCTTTTCTTTAGTGCAAATTCCTGCCCGTCCGGCTTTGCTCCGCTGAAGCGACGTCAGGCGGGCGTGTCGTTCGTGCCTGTCTGCCCTAAAGGGATGCCTATGGCACCGAACAGGCAGGGAAAACAATCAAAATGAGACACTACTGAATTATGGACAACGAATAAAATTAAAACCTGAAACCCAAATGTCCGAAAAAGTACGCTCCATCTGATCCCATTTGCACAGAATCCGAGAATCCACCCTGATCCGTCCATCCATCAAACTGCGGAGTGGGATAGGTATTCAACAGATTGTTCGATCCGATGGTAAGCTTGAGTTTCTCTGTAATGGCATAACCCACACTCATATCAAGTGTCATTGCTGCTTCATATGTATCCGTTGCAACGGCATACAATGCATCTGCTTCTGCCTGGTTCGTCGCCGGTGTATCTACCCATTGGAAATCCTGGATGATCACTTCACTGAACTGTGTGAGACTCACTGACACATCAAACCGGGGTGCAGAATAACCCAGATTCAATCCGAATTTATAATCAGGTGCCGCAGCCTCGAGATACGCCCGTGAAAATGGACCGAAGAAAGTAAATTCATTGAGATTGCCATTGTGAATCTCTTCGATGGTGAGATCATTAATATTACCGGCGAGACCTGCGTTGATACTGCTGCTTCCGAAACGATACCTGTAGTTCAACACGATATCCACACCCTGCGTCTTGGTATCCACACCATTCGCGAAAAACTGAGCGACTTCCACGCCAAGTCCAAGTCCTGAAGCATCAAAATTATCTGTGAGCACAATGCGATCTTTCACAGATATGGAATAGCCATCTATTGTCGCGCTGAAACCACCAATCGCGAATGTAAATCCAAGACCAGCATTAAAGGCGGTCTCTTCTTTCAACGGGCCTATCCCAAATGCTCTTGTTACAGTACTTGTATTTGATGCCAGCAAAGAAGGAAGGGACTCTCCTGCGACGAAATTGTTGAAGATGAGGTTGTAATGAATTTGGGCAAGCGACGGAGCTCTGAAGCCTGATGAAACAGATCCACGTACAGAAAAACTCTTACTGAATAGATACCGGCTTGCGAGCTTGAAAATGAATTGATCACCGAAGTCACTATATGTTTCATACCGCACTGCCCCTCCAATGAGAAATGCATTTGTGGCGTTGATTTCTGCATCGAGATATACGCCGAGATTGGTCCTGTTCCTGTCTACGACATTCGCAGGACTGTAACCGGGAAATCCCTGTGCACCAGCGGCCAGAGGATCTCCATTTGGATCAGTCGCTACAGATTGTGTTGCAGGATTAGTGACAGCGACGCCATTGGAATCATATGCTGCATACGATGCCTCTTCACCGGCGAAGATTTCAAAATTTTCTGTCCGGTATTCAAGACCAAAAGCCAGGTTAAATCCCGAAGCAATGTCTTCATAATACTTGCTGAAGTCAAGTCCCGTTGTGTTTTGAGACAGGCTATGACCACCTGCATCAAAGTCCGTAGGTGAAGCATCTCCCAATGACGCATTGTTGGTTCCGGTGATAAAATAATGGAAGTTGTTCTTACCATAGGTATTATTGAAATCGACTTTCCAGCCATTATCCATTGTATGCCTCAGACCAGCGGATGCCGAGACGTCAGTAATATTCGATGTGATATGAGGTGTAAAACCGTTTGGATGAAGACTTTCTACTGTGCGATAGTCACCACTTGCAAAGCTCTCACGTGAAAAAGCATACGCATCCGTATCACGGAAGTTCCTGCCGCCAAAGGCATACACTTCTGTCTGATCGCTGAGGGGTACTGCAGAGTTGATCATAAAATTGAATCCATCCACTGCCCCACTTCCGTAACCCTTACGCCATGTCCAACCAGGCCTGAGCGTCCTGTCTTTGGATAAATACTCGGTTGTGAAATTGGCGAAACCGCCGTTTGCCCCGATACCCAGGCCGTAGTTAAGATCTACCTTAACGGTGTTGCCATCGAAGCTCTTTTCTTCACTGTCAAGACGATTTTTACCATCGACATTAAACAGGACATCTCCGGCCTGCTCTTCATAGTCCGCACCGACAGCAGTGCTATAGGCTCCATATGTCAGACCTCCTGTCACGCCTTCAGTCTGATCATTGAGCACGATATTGATCACACCGGCGATAGCATCAGAACCATATTGTGCAGAAGCACCATCACGCAACACTTCGATGCGCTTGATGGCTGCGGCAGGAAGTGCATTCAGATCGGTGCCGGTATTACCACGGCCTCGCGTACCAAAGACATTGACGAGCGAAGACTGATGCCTGCGCTTGCCATTGATCAGGACAAGTGTCTGATCTGGTCCCAGGCCGCGCAGTGATGCCGGATCGATATGATCTGCTCCGTCTGATCCGGATTGTTTTGTGGCATTGAAGGAAGGCGCTGAATATTGCAGAATCTGATTGATCTCCGCCTTACCGGTGGTCGAGGCCAACTCTGCCACATCGATCACGTCGATCGCAACGGGAGAATCTGTAGAAGAGCGCCTATAACTCCGCGAGCCTACGACCTGCACTTCGCCGAGGGTGACGCCTTGCGTCATGACAACACTCAGATCGGTTTGTCCACCAACCCGCACTTCAGAATTTTCGTAGCCGATATAACTAAAGACCAGGACGGCATCATCATTACGCACATTGAGTGTAAAGGTGCCATCGAAATCTGTCACGGTGCCATTGTTGGTGCCTTTTTCAAAAATATTCACGCCGACCAGCGGCTCTCCATT
Organism: Saprospiraceae bacterium; assembly: GCA_035292505.1. Classification (GTDB taxonomy): domain Bacteria; phylum Bacteroidota; class Bacteroidia; order Chitinophagales; family Saprospiraceae; genus DATDQA01. The sequence continues at coordinate 6,922 of DATDQA010000159.1, forward strand.
TTCAGTGGTGACAGTCCCGGAAATGGTGCGCTGTGCAGAGAGATAGCTAAGAATCAAAATGGGTAGGAGGGTAAGGAGGACTTTTTTCATAGTTGAGAGATTTGAGATTTTAAGCTGGGCGAAATTTACTAAAGTGTGGGTTAGAAGAGAATTAAAATTGAATGACCGGTATGTGTTTTTAGTGATACGTGATGATGCAGCGATCAAAATGCCTGTCCCGTTTTGATGTCTGCAAATCACAATCCATCGAAATAAAAGACAAGCCAAAGTCATTTTTCCGATCATGGAGAACTTGATTTCAGCCATTCTAATAGCATACGCTGGCTTTTCAGACTCAGACGGTTGCCGGTTCAGGAAAGTCTATCGCTCCGAGACTCTCGGAGCTAACGGCATAGCGAATAGCGAACAGCCAGATTTTCGCAGAATTAGGTTAAATGCATATCTTATACTCTTAAATTTCACAAATGGGCTTCGAAGAATTTGGACAATCGAGTATGCGTAGCAATCGGTCGCTCCTGAAGAGTACAATGAGCAAGTACTTCCGGAATGAGAAGGGGATCGCTGTAAATGATAAGACTGAACTCAGCGTTCCGCGGCTAAAAGTTGCCGGAGGAAAACGAAATCGAATAATGCTCAATATCTACCTTGTCTTGTTATTCATCGTTGTGTTGATCATCGCATTTGTTCTGTTCTTAATGTAACGGATAACGGATACTTTGCAAAACACAATCTGATCATGAAAAAATATGCCATCTGGCTGAAAGTCGCGACGATCTTTCAGTTGATCACAGCAGCCATCCATTCTATTTCTTTGTTTGTTGCACCCGTTCCAGCTAATGACACAGAGAAACAATTGCTTGACCTCATGTCCAACTATGCCATGGATATGGGTGCCGGGTTTCATCGGAGCATGACAGAGATTGTGACGGCATTGAGTACTTGTGTCACACTCGTATATCTGCTTGGCGGTCTGTTGAATTTATATCTCGTGAATAAAGTACCGGCGGATATCTTCAGAGGCGTGATTGTCGTCAACGTTATCATATTTGGAATCGGGTTTGGAGTGATGGTTGCGTTCGCCTTTCTTCCTCCAATCGTCTTAACCGGTCTGGTGTTTACATTTCTATTATTCTCCTGGGTGACGGTCAGAGGCAGAGAGCAATGAGCAGACGGTAGAGAGCATAGGACATAGACTAACTCAGGACAGGCGTTACTTGAGCATATTGCACGAAATATTCTGAAATTTCAGGTCTGTGAAGGCAAGACAAGATGTATTTCCTTCGTTAATGGAATGCAGATACCCACCATTGAAGTTTGTATTTTGACTTTAATACGTATTAAAATTCATGCTATGAAAAAGGTAATGTGGTCTCTCGTTGTTATCCTGTGTATCGCGACAGCACCCCTTGTTGCACAATTTCAAATCAATCCGCAGATCGGAGTCAATTATACCGATGTCGATGTAGAGCTGAGTGATATTGGAGTTAATCCCAAAACACATTCAAAAGCAGGAGTTCTTGCGGGGGTCGATCTGAGATTGGGGACGAAGGTATATGTACAACCCGGACTCTTTGTGATCGGTAGTAAAATTGGGTACAATTTTGGCACTGATGAATATGAAATCACGCGCTATGGTGCCAAACTCAAAGCGTTGCTCGGCTTGAAACTCATCGATAGCGCTTTCAGACTCCGCGTCATGGGAGGTCCCAGTTATGATTTTCAGCTCGGACTCAACGGTGATGATAATCCCTACTTCGATAAAGAAGACTTCAAAAAGGGGATTTTCAATATTGACGCAGGGGTTGGAATTGACGTGCTTTTCCTGACTGCGGAACTCGGGTACAGTTGGGCTTTTACGGAAACTTTTGATGAGAATTTCTTTGACAACAAACCGAGGTACGAATCTATCTACTTCACAGTGGGGATTGTCCTCGGAGAGTGATATGATGTGAAGAAATGTAAGAAGAACTGACAGTACGTTGGGTTGTTCCTTTTTTAGTTTGTGAAGCGCATGTGGTTCATTATGTAATTATGTATTAATCCTCTGTTAAAAGCCATTACAACTCGGTTCTTATCTTCTTATTTTTGCTTCATGTGGAAGATTATCCTTGTTTTATTTATACTCATTCTTACCGGGTCTTCTGGTTTTTCTCAAGATATTATCGGCATCGGCACGAGATGGAAAGACAGCTTTCGTGAATGGGAAGTGTACACTGCGGATGATTGGCGTACCGGAGAATTAAGATTGCGATGGAGCCTGCCTACCGGTCAGACGGGCATTCGCGAAGACTGGACGGAATGGGATTTTCGTCTTGGCGATACTACGGCGCAGATCAAGCAGAAATGGGCAGATGATCCCAATCTCTGGGAGATCAAATGTCTCGGTGTCACCGTCACAGCCCGCACAACCTGGAATAACGACTTTCGTCAATGGCGACTCTCTGATAGTAAGCACAGGGTCAACTGGCAAAGCCGCTATGGAAATATCCGTGATGAATGGATTGTACGCGAAGATGACTCTGGTTTCTTCAGCCTCTATACTTATTGGGAAGGCGATCCCCGCGATTGGGTAGTCATTGACGAATTGGATGAAGATGTAAGCTATGCGATGCGCGTGGCTTTGATCTTCATTGCAATCTTCAATAGTGTGCCGAAAGTATAGTCCGCAGTCTCCAGTCTGTCCACAGTCTGCAAGTCCGCAGTCCACCAGTCCGCAGTCCGCAGTCCACCAATCCGCAGTCCACCAGTCCCCAGTCTACCAGTCCACTGATGACTGAAGGACTGCTAAATGGCATCATTCTTGCGACAAGGATCATCAATGAAGACTGTATGTGCAGCGTTCGTTGGTATTCTGCTATGTCTTTGGGCCCCATCCCGTGCCCAGATTGTGAACGTAGAACGTCAGCGCATTTCATCCACAGATTCGGTAGGATGGTTTGGTGATGCGGGGATAAATTTTACTACCGCCCGATCTACCGTTAGTTACCTCACGTTTGGTGTGAACACTGGCTTACAGCACAAAGGCCTGAAGTCGGTTATTCTTTTACTGACGGACTTCAATCTTGTGAACGCAGGCGGTGAGGAATTTGCAAACAATGCGTTTGCGCATCTGCGGTACAATACCAAAGTAAGCAAAGTGATCCGTTGGGAAGTGTTTACGCAGATTCAGTACAACAACCTCACGAAGATCAACATGCGTTATCTGGCTGGTACAGGCCCGCGGTTTAAGCTTACACCTTATGAAACAGCGAAGTTTTATTGGGGCATTGCGTATATGTTCGAATATGAAGAACTCACTGATCCTGTCTTGATACATCAGGATCACCGACTGAGCAGTTATTTCTCTTTTACTCTTGTTCCTGTGGAAAATGTAAGTTTTATCAGCACCACATATATACAACCCTTGTTGCGAGATTTTACAGATTACCGCCTGTATAATGAAAATGTGCTGACACTCGCCATCACCGGAAATTTGTCGTTGGATATTAAGTTTCAGGTGAGTTATGATGCGGCGCCACCCGATGGTGTTCCGAATGTGATCTATAAGTCTGTGAATGGACTGACGTATGAGTTCTGAAGAAGGGTGAAATCGGGGAAGCCGGTTAAACCGGGGAAGCCGGAAAATCAAAGTGAACGCGCGGTTCCTCTCTTATTCACGACTCTATTTAATTCAAAGGGTACAAAAAATTGATCAACCGATTGAACATGTGCAACATCGTCATCATTTAGATTTGGATAAATACTTATTAATCTACTTCGGCAGCTCAGATAGTCCTTTTCCAGAACTTGAATAAACACCTTGCCTTCTTTTGCGAGGTCGAGTGGTTTTAATATCTCGCAGTCTATTTCTCGATTGAAAAGGGGAAAGCTATATCCAATGATAACCAGAATATCTGTTTGTCGGATGATCTCTGTAGCTGCAGTTCGGGCAATCTCAGCAGCTTTGTGAAAAATATATCTGTTCTTTTCCCATGCAAAAGAAATCATTGGAGTCCAGGCTGCTTCATGATCTCCTTCCAATATATACTTGATTTTCTCCTTAGTGAGCCCGTTGAATTCGTTAATTGCTCTTATCTGATACATCTTCTCATGCTGAGTCATTTCTAAAACACCACAACCGTTTAGTCGAACTATTCCGTATTGCTCACTTGGCAAAGCATCGAGTTCACCAGGGTTCGGAAACATATTCAAACAACGCTGTGCATTTGAAATATCGTAACTCTCACAAAATCCCAAGTATGCATTCTCGATCTGATGATCGTAGTTCCAAGAAATTATACGCACATTCTTTGGCAAGATGAGTTCGTTTTTTGATTTTTCCAGTAATGCAGCCATGAATGCATCATATCTTAAATCTAACTGTACACCCATCTCTGAAAAACTATCCTTATTCCCAGGAGGTTTGCCCCCCAAATACCAAGTGGAGTATTGTAATATTTCGTCTGATTGTTCAAGTATTAGATAGGCACTAAGAAATCTGCGCAGTCGGTTTAACTGTTGATGATTCTCCGTTAAGAACAACTTTTTTGCATAAGTGTCTATTGACAAATGGCCGGCAATGCTTTTCAATAGCTTTTCAAGCGCTGAAATTCTTGCATCTGGTATTATTCCATTCCTTACAAGCCATTCCAAAAATATCACCATTCGTCTTTCCATGGTGGTTACAACTGGAAGTGCATTAGCGCTTGCTCCAGCACCCAATAAGTACGTCACATTTGCCATCAGTAGTATTTATTAATGACCCAAGGTACATGCTGACAACTTAGTAAGTGCAATTCAAGCGTCTTGCAATCTTCCGGTAATTCAATATGCAAGACCTAGACTGTGGACTGAAGACTATGGACTGCCTTCCGGCTTACTATATTTCTTCCGGTTTCCCCGGTTTTCCCGATTTTACCGGCTTTACCGATTCTTACCATGATCATCTACAACGTCACCTGCAAAATCGATGAATCCCGCGAAGCGGAATGGGTCAAATGGATGCGCGATGTCCATGTCCCCGAAGTCTGTGCAAAAGGTTCTTTCATCAGAGCAACATTCCTGCGACTGAAGTTTCCTCTCGAAGACGAAGGTGTCACATATGCAATACAATACCAAAGTCCTTCTATGCAGATACTCGACCGCTACCTTTCTGAACACGCACCTGCATTGCAGCTCGATCATACGCTGAAGTTTGGAACCGATGTCATCGCTTTCAGGACTATTCTGGAAGTAGAAGGTGAGTATGCGCCGGTAAAATAAATATTTCGGATTTCGGAGAAGGGATTTCGGTCTTG
>DATDQA010000160.1:0-18884 GCA_035292505.1 Saprospiraceae bacterium
GCTGTGGAAGTTGATCGGGCGAATGTGTCAAATTCGAATGCATAGAACCGGCTTATGCGATTTTTGTTCAAGCGGGGGCAAAGATAATAGGGGGTTTAAGGTTCAGTCTTCAATGTTTAATATTTTCACGTTTAAGGAGCGCGCCATTTCAACATTAAACCTGAGTCCACTCCGAAGTGGGTGTGATGACCTTGCAGCGTTCGTTAGTAAAAGAAATAAACTGACTAATGCCCAATAAAGCCCTGCCTAGGCCGGTGCCATAGGGATCTATTTGGGGCAGGCAGGCTGCGAGTGTTAACGGATGTGCCTTTTAGGAGAGGACAACTTTGACCTTATTCTTCCTTGACTGAACGCCATCCGAATTGACTTCGTCCGGCGTGCTAGCAGCTTAGGCGCACGCGCTACCTTCCCTAAAGTCCGCCAGAGCGATTGCAGATCGGACAGGCAGCAGGTATTCTCCAACATTGAACCCTTAACATTGAATTGAAATATTTCATTCTCCTTATTGGACTACAATTTTACTGCAATAGATCTCGGTATCTCCATAAAGTTTTATAAAATACATCCCATTCTCAAAATCCGAAAGGTCTATTTCGTGTATAACCTGGGGATCAAATTTCGAGGTGGAGAATACTATTTTTCCTTGTGAATCATAAATTTCCAAATCGAAATTCTGTGCGAACTCTGTGTCGCCCATCAACACCTGAAATTTTCCTTTCGTAGGATTGGGGAAAAGAGCAATGTCTGATCGTAAGAGAGTTTCATCGGTAGCGCTGCTTCCCTCAACGATGATCCTTCCTTTCATCCCCATCGAAGCATGGGGCTCGCAAACATAAAAGTGCGTGCCTTCAGGCAGATCGTCCGGAAGTAACATACCTCCTCCAAAGGGCAAGCCAAATCCACCCGGAAGCGGTGTGTTGTCATTCGCATTCCATGTTGCCTCACTCACTTCTAACACAGTGTGAATATTGTCGATATTAAACATCACTGTGTCACCTGATGCGATGGTGATCGTAGCAGGGGAAAAATTGAATCCTGAGTTGGTAACTGTCCAGGTAGTACTAAAACCGGTCAAAGCTACCAATCCGAGTAAAAGAGAAAATGTTAATTTTTTCATGATTCAAAGTTTTTAGTTAAGTTAGTTAATCATTTGAGTTCATTCTGTGTTTTCTGATGTTATAATTCGCAACTTCCATAGGATCTCATCAGAACAAACAACTGCCGTTGAAAGGACAGTTGTCTATTCTGACTGGGATGTTCATGGTCAACTTGCCGGCGTATGACTACAGTGCAACAGCACCAATACTGAAATAAATGCTGTCGTTTCGTTCATTCATTTGTCGAGATATCGGGTTGTCAGCTCCGACTGCGACTTTTGGCATTAGACTGTGCACTTACACCATCGTCCGTGACAACTTCTTTCATGCTATGAAATCTTGGTGTAATAGAATCGACAAACCCGTTGACTTTGCTGCCCAGGCGCGTGGTATACTCATGGCTTGTGTCAGCGATTTTCTTCCGTGTAGCGGAGCCCTTATCGGGAGCGAATAAGACTCCCAATGCAGCACCGACAGTAGCACCTGCTAATACGGCCAGCACTACTTTTCCTTTTCCTGAATTCATGATGTTTGTTTTTTGATTGTGAATTAAAATGTTAGAATCTCTGTAGAGAGGTGGGTCTCAAGCGTCGAACTTCAGTTTTTCATTAATACACCTACAACCAGTGAAAACACCGGTTGATTCAATGACCAGCTAAGGGTGAGATAAGCTAAGGGTGAGATAAGTCTGGGTGCAACATACGGAGACCAACCCAATACAGCGACATTATTTATGTCGCACCGAGATTATCAATAAATATCATGCAGGTTTAACTAATAAATGCAGGACTTTGTAAATTATTGCAGGCCATGAACTTTTTTTTTAAGTTCGGCCTTGCTTCGCGCTCCGTCGGTGACGCTGTGCTCCTACGCTAAAGCTTCGGCGCAAGCATACGGCGGACGAAGTCGCCTTTATCGGACACAGTCCGCAGAGCAGCCTTCGGCGCTCGCGGATGGCGGCATCGCTTTCGCGAAGCCTGCCTGACGGTGCCAAAGGCATCCCTTTGGGGCAGTCAGGCTTCAGCAGGCAAAGCACGCGGTCAAGTAGCCGCTTCATATTCTTCCTCTTCATGAATTTTAAACGCTTCCGTTATCGCCGACACAAGCATCATCGCCAGGATAGCTCCACAGAATATCAGGACATCCTTCACATCTTTTTCCCTTCATGTTCTTCGTATTCTTCGTGGTGAACCTTTCTTGCTCATGCACCATTCCTGCTCATAAATTTTTAAACGCTTTCTTTATCAACAACACGATCGTCATCGCAAAGATTGCCCCAAGGAATCCAAGGAAAATATCCTTCTGGGCATCCCAGATATCACCCTGTGTCCCCAGATAAGCGTGGCCCTGAGGTTTAAAAAATATATCTGCAACGGCCCATTCAACTAATTCGTAGGCGGCACTGATAGAAAGTGCGATTTCAATTGGTAATAACCAGGCGACCCAACGGGGATATTTAAGCCACTTTAAGAACATCTCACGTATAGGGTAGGCAAGGAGAAAGCCAAAGCCAAAATGGACGATGCGATCATAATGATTTCGCGACCAGTGGAACGCATCCTGGAGCCAATATCCCAATGGGTTTTCCGCATAGGTGTATTTGGATCCGTATACATGGAGACACAGGAATAAACAGATCGGTAAATAACTCAGATCACTAAACTGGTGCTTGCGATAAGTGAAAATGAGAAAGAGCACAGAAATAAATGTCAATGTATTTTCAATAAACCAATTCGTCAGGTCAGTGGTGCCGACAAATGAGTTTACCCATACAAATCCAAATGCCGCAGTAAAGATGTAGAGCCAGATATTTTTTGTGAAGGGTATGCGTTTCTTGGAGATCGCAAGGGTGAAGCTCATTAAGTGCGCGTTTTTCTTGAATTGGGGCTCAATAGGATTTCACGGGTTTTACATGTTTTCCAGCAGTTCTCTTGCTTCCAGGAGTTCTGGTCTCGTGCTCTCCACAGTTCCTGACAAGGTCATCAGTTTTTCAAAGTATTCTCTGGCTTCGTGATGATTCCCCAGCTCCTTTGAAGCAATGGCTGCTCCATAGAGACCATTGAATCTATTTGGATGATCTTCAAGATCCAAGCGATATGCCGCTAATGCCATCGCCGGTTTGTGCATAGCTAACAACATATCTCCCAACAACTCTCTTGCCGGCAATACCTCACAAGGTGTGACAGAATGCTTCGTAGTATTGTCTTCCATGTCGGCCGATTCCTGCATCAGGGCAATGGCTTCCGGATGTTTTCCCTGGGCAAAATTGAGCCATGCCTGTGAAGCTTTCAGTTGTATCAATACCTGATTTGCTTCATAGAGATTTTCTTTATCCAGAAGATTCTGATGAAGCGATCTGAGGATCTCGATTTCCTTTCTGCTTTGAAGAGTATCTCCGAGATGTGCAGCTCCGAGTGCTCGTGTAAAATGCACAATGGATTTTTGCCAGGGAAATTGCTCCCAGGGAATAGTAATGGAGGAGAGTTCAAGATGTGCTGCGCTGTTCCAATCTCTGTTCTCTAATGCGATCCGTGCAGGAGTAGCTGCCAGAGCATATGCAACTTTGAAATTGACAGGAGTTATTTTCTGCATGCTTTGCAAATACACATTCTGTTCAATTGCCTTGTGCTTATCACCTTTTTGTAAATATGCATATGCCAGGTAATCCACACAATGCAATTCCTCATCCCAATGTCCTTCAAATCCGGCAGCTTCTGCATAACAGAGTGCAGAAGATTTTGCCTCCTGATTGGATTTGATCGATTCGTCCCATAGTCCCAATCGGATGAAGATATGTGACGGCATGTGCTGTGCATGAGCAGAGGCAGGAGCGATTTCGGCATATTTTCTTGCGGTAATGAGTGCTCTCTCTGCCAGAGCAGGATAATCATAAGTGTGAATGATATAGTGCGCAATCCCTGGATGATTCGGCTGACCTGGAAACAGAGATTCCAGGATTTGACCTGCTTTCTTTTGATTGGCATAAGTCTTATCAGTCGGATCCGCAGTAGAATTTAAGGCCAGGGCATAAAGGATAGCCGCTTCTGTGTCATCCGGGTATTGAGTGTAAATCTCTTCCATCTTCTTCTCCATCTTCAAAGCCCTGGCCTTGGGATTCAGCGTTTCCCAATCATGATAGTACAATCCGATGGCGTCCAGGTATTCTTGTTCTCTCTCAGACTTAGGAATGGACTCTGCGATGTATAGAATCCTGACCGCGCGTTTCATCTCTTCTTCACTGGGAGGAGCCCATAACGTATGATAGATACTCATTGCTACTCCCCAATACGCCATCGCACAATCCGGATCGGCATCCATCACTTTGACAAACGCTTTTTCCGCTTCGTCATATTCAAAAGAATGCAACAATGAAACAGCGAGATCGAAGGCTTCCCTCACCGAAGGTTTGCAGGAAAGGCTGAAACGCACTTCTCCAAATTCGTCGCCTCCGCATGTGATAATATCACCCCTTAACAGCTTGATCTTCAATAATTCCGGATCCGGTTGAGGATCTTTGTTTTGGCATCCGGTGATGCAGAGAAACAGCACCATAAGGACTCGTAGGAATCCGATGTTGTGTATTGCGTTGTTCTCTTTATTCTGTTTCATAAAGCATTAGTTTTAAATCTGGTGGGCCAGAGGTGAGAACATCTGAAGGCTAAGTTAGGGTTTCTAAAAGCCTTGAAAACAAGATTACTCTGCAAATGAAAACTTTGTTGAGCTTGTAGGGGAAATCGGTGATTTACCGGTGGGAGAGAGGATTATGAGAAATCGGGAACAGTTAGCAATAAATTAATTAACCCATTTAACAAGACTGTGCAGCACGAATGATAAACTATGGAAATGCTATAATATCAGGACAATTTATCCGTTAATCGCATTCTTTGCCCCCTCCAACACCTTCATCACCACCAAATTATTCTCCATAGACGACGGACTCCACGGCTCCACTTTATAGCCTTCTTTTATTACAAAAGTTAAGTACGCGAATGGATCCGGGATATGGGTGATGGGAGATAGTTGATAGGTGATGGGTCCTTCTTTCTCATCTCTCATCACCGCCATATCCGTCCCATTCCTGCAAAGGACATATCCTTGCGTACCATAGATCTCCATCTCCTTCCGATTGTGAGGCCAGTTCCATGAAGCCATGATGATGACCTGGGTTTTGGGATAGTTGAGTACGATCGTCGCGTCATCTTCGACCTTGGGATAGATGGTTGGCTTGATATGCTGTGTGTCACAGGAGATAGACGTAGGTTCAGCACCTTTCATCAGCCATGTTGCAAGATTCGCACCATAGCAACCGAAATCCATGAGAGCACCGCCGCCATTCAAGACAGGATCCGTGAGCCATGCGAGGAATTCTTCATTGCAGCCAATCTCCTTTGGGCCGGGATGACCGGTATAAAAGATAATCTTCCGGATATCGCCGATCGCCTTCTCTTCATGTACCAGTCTATAAGCCTCCGCGGTGCTGGGATACCATGTTGTCTCATAGTTTGTAAGGAGATAGATGTTGTGCTTTTTTGCAAGCGCCACCATTTGTTCTGCGTGATCGAGATTGACAGCCATCGGCTTCTCTACCATCACATGGATACCACGCGGCGCACAATATTTTACGACAGCGAGATGATCATAGGTTGTGTTGAAACAAGTGACCGCCTCGGGCTTGGTTGCTGCGACCATTTCTTCTATCGTGTTATAGACAAGGTCCATCGGGTAGCCATGTTGTTCGCTATAGCGTTGTGCGAGTGCGCGATTGGATTCTACGATACCGACGATCTCGATATCACCATAGTCTTCTCGGCCGAGGATCCCATGCACATGTGTATGTACGAGACCGACGATACCGATGCGGAGCGCTTCCCCTCCATTCGTCGGGGTAAACTTAGGCTCAGCGACAGCAGAGTCGGGAGTAGGTTGTTTTTTATTAAATGATAGAACGCTCCCGATACAAATGCAATAAATCAAATAACAGGTCACGAAGTGGCTAATCCGCAGTGTCCGCATGGACTGGGTTTTGTTTGTGATTGTCTAATGTAGGAAATTTTCTCACACAAGCTTCATATAGACTTGCCTGACTGCGTGATTTTAATGTAGTGTGTTTCAATCCCTTTACTCTCTGCTATCTGCCCAATACCTTCCACCTGGCACCACCTCGTACCGTGTACGCCGCCTCTCTCCGTATAGACCTTAGCGGTAAATTTCTAACTTCGGCAATCGCATTTGGCGCCTGTCATCCCATCTTTGGGACCGACACATGTGCATTTTTGACTCATGAATAGGTTATTGATGGAGTACCTGATAAAAAGAACAAACATGAAGACACCGCGAATTGCTCTCTTCCTACTTATGTGTTTAAGCCTGTTGATCTATGGAGCTTGTAAAAACAATAAAGAAGACGAAAAGCAAAAACAGTATGTAGTTCACGATGCGAATACAAACCCTACTACCACCGGACCTGTGACACTCACAGTGGAGGAGTTTGAAGGGATGAAATTGTTTATGCGTCATTGTAACAAATGTCATCCGGGAGGAGAGCAGGCAAAAGGTCCATCATTGAATGATAAGAATGTACCAAACTTCCTGGTTCATTGGCAAGTGAGGCTGGGTGGTGGCGATATGCCTAAATTCACAGATGAGCAGATTTCGAAAGAACAACTCAAACAAATTGTTGCATTTGTGAGTCTGATGCAAAGTATGACGAAGGAGTAGTGAAAGAGGGCTGGTTTATATATCTCCGTTCTTCAATTTGATATTTTCTAAGGCCTTTTTCCTTCTATACTATCACTCAACTTTCTGATTATCCCTCGAGAAATAACTGCTGTAGTATATCCCTCAAGCAGAGCGAGGATAGCCACTTATAATTCAGTAAGTTTGAGTTGTATTTCTTAACCCTTTGTCTCGATAAATACCGCATAACATGAAAAGACTCAATATTCTCATCCTGTATTTATCTCTTATAAATATTGGAACACTAACGGCACAGATACAACTCGGAGAAGACATTGATGGTGAAACAGCAGGCGACAGGTTCGGTCGTCGTGTTTCGATGTCTTATGATGGTAACCGTGTAGCTATAAGTTCCGATGCAAACAATAATGGTACGGGGCATGTGCGGCTATTCGATTGGAACGGTTCAAGCTGGGTGCAGCTCGGAACAGATATCGACGGCGAGGCAGCAGGAGATAATTCCGGAAAAAGCATTGCATTGTCAGGGGATGGTCAGCGTGTTGCCATCGGAGCTTTTGGCAATGACCAGAATGGTATGAATTCTGGGCATGCACGTGTCTATGAATGGGATGGTACGATATGGAAGCAGCTTGGGATTGATATCGACGGGCAGGGCGCGGGAGATCAATCGGGATTTGCCGTTTCTCTTTCATCAGATGGAAGCCGACTGGCTGTTGGCGCTATAGCCGCACGCCTGACAGCGAACCAGTCAATCAGGCCAGGTCATGTGCGTATTTTTGATTGGGACGGAGAATCATGGGTACAAGTTGGCGAAAGCATCGAAGGTGTAGCAAACCAGAACTTTGAAGGCTGGGCTCTTTCTTTCTCAGAGGACGGCCACCGTATTGCAGTTGGAGCCCCCGGTGTGAATTTTCCTTCAGATAATCAGGGTCATGTGCGGATATTTGAATGGAACGGGTCGTCGTGGACGCTACTTGGATCTTCCATTACGGCAAATCCTGATGGATTTGTATTCGGTTATTCCGTATCGTTGTCGGCAGACGGAAATCGGGTTATCGCAGGAGATCATCAGAGTCCACCGTTTACCGGATTTGCAAATGCATTTGAATGGAATGGATCAGCCTGGACTCAAATGGGCCAGGTGATTTTTGGAGAAGGAGAAGGTGACCTTTGTGGCATCTCGATATCAATGTCATCGGATGGAAATCGCATAGTTGTAGGTGCAAGAGACAATGATGGCGGTGGGAGTGATGCCGGTCATGCACGCATTTTTGATTGGGATGGAACTTCATGGATACAGGTAGGAAAGGATATTGATGGTGAAGCAGAATCAGACCAATCAGGATGGCATCTCTCTTTGTCTGGTGATGGAAATCGTATTTCTATTGGAGCAATGCAGAATGATGGTACTGCCGGCGTCAATTCTGGTCACGTCAGGGTATATGAACTGAATTATGATTCGGATGGTGACAGCGTCCAGGATATTCTTGATAACTGCCCCAATATTCCGAATATGGATCAGGAAGATAGTGATCACGACGACACCGGAAATGCCTGTGACGATTGTCCGGATGATCCCGGCAGCATAGATCCTGGTATTTGTGGTTGTGGGAATCTACAGCCTGGTGCACCTTGCGACGATATGAATACGCATACAATTCTCGACGTGATCACTGAGAATTGCAATTGCAAAGGTATACCAATCATTCCAAGCATCTGTTGTATAGAATTGATGACAGACACACCTCCTCTTCGTTCTGCCGGTGTGACTGTACCAGTGTATGAGGCCGGAATAAGTCCGGTTTCTCTATCCATGCATTTGCTGGATGAGGAAATGCAACAAGGATCACCCGATGAAGTTTCACAACAAGCGGATTTATCACTGATTTCGGATATCATAATACAGCCCAATCCTGGCAAAGACGAATTTCAATTAAGTTGGAATAATGCATATCAGGCGGTCGTAGGTATACAGATTACCGATTTGGCAGGACATATCATTTCAGTAGACAGGATTGAGTCTGAGAAAGGTGAAAATCAAGTGATCTATAACTTGCAACAGCAGAAGACAGGAATGTTCATTATCCGCTTGCAACTGTCTGATACGGTCGTCATACTGAAATGGATAAAGGTAGAGTAATGCAAGCAGGCCTTCAGGTCCGGTAGTTAGTAGTCCACAGCTCTCAGTCGCCAGTCTTCAGCCGGCAGTCTTCAGTCGCCAGTCAATCCGGGGACTGAGTACTGCGGTCCCGACACTCGCTGCGTTACACTTCACTCGCTACTGGATTCTCCACTACGCTTCGAAACTGAGGACTATAAGATTAGCCCTATACTCCTTCTTTCTTCTTCCTGAAGAAACCCATCCCAAAATATATCGCCGTCAATACACCAACGAAAATCAACCCTCCGATCTGCTCGTTGCGGGACAAACTGGACAAGAGCCAGAGTACGGTGAGAATCGCAAGGATCGGTACAAGATATCCTCCTGGTATTCTGAAGGCACCTGGTTGTGTTTGCTTCTTTACCCTGAGTTTGATCACAGACAGCGCAACACCCAGATAGATAAGAAGTACGGAGGCGCTGGAGAGGATCGCCAATTGCTTGAACTCACCGATAGTGGCGAGAAGGAAATCCAGTGTGGCATACGCGATGATGGCGACATACGGAGTGAAGTACTTCTGATGTACCCGGGATAACGCTTTCGGTGGGATCACGTCATCGAATGAAGCTCTGAAAATAATGCGCGGGATGTTGAGGATCTCACCGGATAGCATACCAAAGATCGAGATGGCGGCGCCTACAATAATAATGGTGACACCCGCTGCACCAAAGACGTGCTTGGCGGTTTCTGCCAGAGGCGCCTCTTTAAATGTAGGCAACGATGGTCCAAGAATACCTTGTGCGGTGATCTGAATCAGGATATACAAGACAAGGATGCAGAGGACGCTGATGAAAATTCCGCGGGGTATCGTTTTTTGCGGTGACTTGACTTCCCCGCCGATGTTCATTCCCGTTTCTACACCTTGAAAGGCGAAGAAGAGTACAAGTGCCGCCGCACCAAGATCTTTAAATGTCGGATTGACAGTCCACGCGAGATTTTCTACCGAAATATGCATCCATCCAAGGAGAAGTAACAGGAGCAATGGTGTGAGTTTAGCAATGGCGGTAAGTTTCACCATACCAATACCTTCTTTCACACCCCGGATGTTCAGCCAGGCAAGTCCTGAGAAAAGGAAGAGGAAGAAGATGGAGCGTACGACCTGATTTTTAAAGATTGGGAGGAGGTACGCCAGTGAATCTGCAAGTGCATTCGCAACGGCTGCATCGGCAGTAATACAAGCGCCGATCACAAAAAGATTCGTTGCGAGGAAGCCCGCATACTTGCCAAAGGCGACTTCGATATAGGAGTAAGAGCCACCGGATTGCGTCACGCTGCTGCCCACTTCTGCAAAGCAGAGCGCGATAGTAATCACCAGGAAACCGCAATAGAGATAGGCGAGAATCGCCGCTGCACCAAGACCTTCTGCGATGATAGCCGGGAGTACAAAGATGCCGGCGCCGACAATGATATTGATCATATTCGCGCTGAAGCCCCAGAGACCTACTGCGCGTTTGAGTCCTTCTTCTTGCTGTTGCATCAAGAGATTTCCTTATTGGGCTTTGGCATAATGGCGCGGAAGGTAGTAAAACGTGGGAAGCATCCTAAACCCAAATGGACAATCTCGATTTGTTATCTGGATTTACCGATTTCGGATAAGCTTCACACGCGAATACTGAAAGAAATCTTTACCCGGTTCAGCCAACTCAGACGACTCCTCAAATGTATTTGGACCAAGTATCCGATATGTTTCCTTAACTATCCATCCATCGGGTATATTCTCGATGCCTTCAGTAATGAAGACTATCCAGCAAGGCAGAGGTGCTTCCTTTAACTTGTGTGAAATGTAATATCCTTACCACTTGCTCTTGCCTCTCTCACCATCTCCTGGAGACTTTCAGGTAGTGTGTTCAATGGAAGCATATACCCATCGACCATAACTAGATTGTTAAATGGATTACTCTGTGTCATCCGTTGTGTCGAAAACTCGGAATTGTAATGCCATAGATTCAGCAGCTCCCTTATCTCGTGTGCCTTGTTGGAAACAGTTGAACTATTAGTGCCAAAATACACATTCAGATCTTCCATGGAGACGTAGGGTTCAAATGACTTGTCAAACAGAAAATTCAATGTCCCGATTGTATGTACGACGGCGGCAGCCCAAATCTCTGGCTTACCCCTCTGAAATGGGACATCTCTTTTACGACCGAGCTTTTTGATGAGTTTCTGACACAACATGTCATAATCACTGTCCAATTTCGCAGCGCAAAATGCACTTGTCATTTCTATCAGCTTCCGTTCTCTTTCCTGAATCTCTTGTTTTGTCATTCTGTGGAAATTTCATGAGCGTTAAATAAATGTAACACCTCTTTCTGAAGAACTGTCTTAGTCAGAACTTGGCATTTTTCTCCAACTCAAATGGAATTGAGATCACATTCCATTCTGTAAAGGTCAAATCCCTCAGCCCAAAAGTCCTTGACGATTTCTGTTGTTTCAAAACCAAATCTTGCATAAAATGGATATGCAAGCTGTGATGTCCTGACTGAAATTGTCCTGACGCCTTCCATTTCCTTGATTTTCTGAATGCGGAATTTGAGTAATACACTTCCGATACCCTTTCTCTGACTTTGCGGATGCACGATATCCCAGGATATTTTAACTATTTCCGGATCGTCTGATGAATTAAGGCCACCGCAACAAAATATGCTATTATCAAGCTCCACGACGTAGTAGTTGTCGCTGTGGTTGTCCAAATAAGAGATCAGGTCTTTTTCTTCAGTGGGAGAAAAATATTCCGGAGTGTTAAGCCTGAGTAGCTCGAGTACTCTTTCTTTGTCAGAATCCTGATACTTTCTGATGATCATCACGTGTACGTTTGAAGGTGATCGTCATTAATGTGTCTCTGGATTTCATGGATTAGAGGCGAAAATGTTCTTTGGACATACACGGTCAAAAACGAAAATATCAGTGTTTTTAATATTGAGGTCCACTGAAAAGTCTTTCGCTACCAGGGAGTGTCTCAGTTTGGAGAACTGGCCATGATGATACCAGACCGATTAATTCCCCAAATGAAACGTATGGACATACTTCACGATGAAGGCACGATAATCTGACCAAGGCAAATACGGGTCATCGTTTCCCAGGTTGTTCAACGTTTCGTTATAGACGAAGTAAAGATCGTTTCCGTCCTTAGGATTGTAACGCAGTCTGAAATTAATCACGCTCACCTTCGAAATAGAATTGACCTGGACAAAGGCATTGATGCTTAATTTCACATTCAGTGATGTAGCTACTTTGAGTCTGCCCACGTGGGCTACATACACTGGGGCATCAGGAAAAGAAATATAATTGTATTGATAGAACCCGCTCAGTGTAAGATATTTTGAGACGGTATAAACAGGGGTGATGCTCCCGGAAAACCGGTCGCCTCCGTAAAAGGTACCGGCTGTGACTTCCATCATTGCATTGAGAAAATGCACGGACGGTGTTTGAAAAGCAAGCTTGATTTCTTTGTTTACATATTCACCCGGCGCAATTTGATTGTCATCGGAAAGTTTGAAAGAATCGGATACGTTGTCGTAAAACCGTGTCAACGTCAATGTCATAGAGCTATTTTTTTTCCATTCCAGATTCAAGGAAGGTGAGGTCGCAAAGCTTTCAAGGTGATGCGATGTCCTTGAGAAATATGCGGTTGCGAATAAATCAAACTTGACATATCGCAACGACTTCGAATTTGCCGGAAACCATCCATACGATACCCGGTCACCTATTGATCTGAAGTTGTTCCTTATCTCGAAGCCGAGTCCGGGAGCATAGTTTTTATCAACCTGCGAATAGTTCAATGAATAATTGAACCCAACCTGCGAACGCTTTTCCCACATTATGTACACCCGTTTGCGATCACTCAAAAAATCAGGATATGCGATCGTGTCAACGGAATTATAGGTACCGGCGACATTCACTTTCAGATAATCGCTGCCAAACAAATTGATGATGCCATCAAGACCATACCCAAAATTATTTGCTCCTTTCCAATCTGTGCGTGAAGTGAAGATTCCACCGATATAGGAATTACCCTGAGAGATCTTTCTTCGCAGCCTGAGCACAGCAAAGTTTTCGGAAGGGACGCCGTCTTTTTCGCGAGACTGCATTGTCAGTAGTCCTATATCGTAGTTGTTTACTCTGCCGATGAGCCTGATACCACCCCAGAGAGGAACAATCCGTCCTTCGTTGATGCCAATGCGCCTGCTATAAAAAAGCCTGTTGTTACCCTCAAAGTCGAAGTCCATAATACTGGATCGCTCCAAAAAAAACCTTCGCTTCTCCGGAAAAAAGAACGAGAAACGACTGAGGTTGACGACCTGATCATCTGCCTCTACCTGTGCGAAGTCTGTATTCACAGTGACGTCGAGATTCAGATTGTCTGTCACTGCGTGCTGTACGTCCAATCCTACAGTGATCTCGTTGTCATTTATTTTTTCAGGATAAGGTGAATCTTCCAGTTTTAGATGATGATATCCGGCTCTGGCAAGGAGATAAGGGGATGTGAACCATGGCCGCTTGTTGCGAACATTGGAAAACGAAACCTCCTGGGCCTGCGAGGGCTTTATAAAACTCCAGAAACCCCATTGCGGTGGAATGTTCGGAAAGATGTCCATTTGCCGTTCGCGGGCTATGTAGCGGTATGCAATCAGTCCCATTGTGACATTCCCATCTGACGACTGAAAGCGCAAACTGCTGAACGGAATACGAGCTTCGACTGTCCAGCCGTTATCGTCCGTCGAGACATGAGCCTCCCAGTATGAGTTCCAGGACAGATCTATAGGCGAAGCGCCCTGGGCATCATTTTTCAGGCTTACATCTATGCGCGAACCGGTGGGCGTCACGACAAAAATCAAACCGTTTTCATTGTCGTCGTAAGTGTCGAGTATGATGGCCACCTGATCCATGGACATTCCCCAGTTGTCGCGTTCAAAAAATGGTCCCTGTATCTCATTTGGTTTATCAAAACAGACTGCAGAGAAATAAAAGAACTTATCATCGTAAGCTACACGCAACCAGGTCCGCGTATTTGGCTTGTCGGAAAAGGAAGGCCAATGGCTTACTAACGTAAGTGTATCAATCGCGTCCCATTCACCCTCCTTGATTTTACCATCAAACTCAATAGGTGCCGGCAACCGGGGTATGTCGTGCACCACATCTGTACTCCATGCGGCCTGAGAAATAAAAAAAGCCAGCAAGCATAGTGTAGGTTTGATGATCATCGCCGGCCATACGTCTGTTATTCTCCGGTGAGTGTATTGCATCCTCCTGAGGATTGTCCGGTCAGAGTAGCTATAGAATTTGCGTGATTCTTCTTTTTCAATCAATTTTCTTGCTATCCACTTTGTGTAAAGCTCTTCAATTCCAGGCATTTATATGTTATGCGCGACACTTCAGTCAAGTCATTCTGTCAGTAAAATTTTAGTTTCAATACTAGCGGCTGTTGAACGCATAACTGTTAATGGACATTCTTCTTCCAACCGAACTAACTATGCAACAGGAACAGAATTATGAAATTGGACAAATACCCAATTGCCGTCTCGTTTTTCTAAAACCCCGGTTAATCGCTGGCCATCTATTTGAACAGGGTTGCCTTCCATTTTCAAATGCCAATTCCACACTTCGGAAAACCAGGCAATATCAGCGGAAGGACCAATTTTGATGACCTGGTCGCTGACCGTTATTTTTGTGTCTTGAAAGGATGGCAACATTTGCACCACGGCATCTTTAAACGCCTCCCACCCGACAAAATGTTCTGAAGCATCCGATCCGTAACTGACCATGTCTGCATCATGTGCCATGATTTTCGTCAGCAATTCCATGTCATGCGTTTCCCAGAATTGTACAAATTGATCAACAACCGTTTTAACGTTCGTCTTCTCAGATGTTAAGCTGTCTCCTGGAGAGTTTTTCATAATGATTTTATTTTAATTTATTTAAGTATTGAGTCTACTCCGAAAAATGCTGTACTGCCCCCGTCCGGCGCATGCGTTTGCACCGAAGTCGGCTAGCGCCTCCGTCTTCGGCGGACGGAGTCGCCTTCGTCGGACGCAGTCCGCAGAGTAGCTTTGGCGCTCGCGGACGACGCAGAAGCAAGGCAATGGCCGTCGCCAAGTCGCCGAAGCTTCAACGAGGGGCACCGTGTCTGACCCCCTAAAGGTTTAAATTTTAATTTAATAAAGCACCACAGGTAATTCATATTGTCGACTCCCATCTTTGGGACTGGATTCAAATAAGATTAGAATCAGGGTTGAATTCGTGCGTTTTTTTGGCATGTCGATAGTAAAACTAAATTTACCCCATTCAGGAGCGCCGGCATCCGTCATTTGAAAGCCTTTTTTCAACTCTTCGTGGCCATCCTCAATTACCCAGCTAAAACTTGCTTCAAAGATTTGTCCCATACCTTGTACAAGAAATGTATGTGCCCCGATTTTTTCTACAGTGACTTCCTTGAAGCGTTCATTGGAATACGTTTTTGTTTCTGGTAAGGGAGCAACAGGTTTTTCACCTTCTGATTTTTGTGTTGGTTCAGTATAAACCTTAACAGTATCAGGATAAGTAGTTGGCTTATTTTGCCGCTCGCCGGTATTACATCCTGCCAATGTAATTGCTAATAAAAAATGGATGCCTTTCATGCCTTAAAATACGTTATGTTACCGTTTTCTGACAAACTTGCATCCCTCTAAAAGATTGAAGAGCATCCCGTCTTTTGAGTACGGTGCTTTTATGCAACACCTATTTTTCGTCTTCTTCTAAAATTTTCTTCTTTTCTTTTTCATATTCTTCCTGAGTAATGATTTTTTCATCAAGGAGTTGTTTCAACTCACGAAGTCTGGCAGCCTTTGATTTATTCTCATTTTGCTGTGGTTGTGTTTTAAGGGTAGATTGTTCGGCACCTGAAATTGGTAACAATTCATAACTATGGGTAGGTTTATATTTCATTGTCCACAGAAATGGAACTAAAACAAAAATACCACCTATAATTGCACCTACATCAACTTCCTCATCTCTTGAAAAGGAAGTGTTTAATGGGTCAAAACCTTCTTTTTCCAATTTAACTATGGTCGTGCTTCCGACTATTCTTGTGTCTCGGTGAGTGTAAGGCGTTGTTCCAACAGGCTCATCATTAAGATAAACTTTTGCACCGCTTGGGTTTGATTGAATCATTGTTGTGCTTACGCAACTTGCCATTAAAATTAATCCCGCTAGCAACAGCGAAATCATTTTTGTAGTCATTGTCTGTTTTTTCATATTTGTTTAGTTTAGTAATACTGTATAAGGATCACGTCTTGTCGCAGTATTCATAACAGGTAAAGATGAAAATGGTGAATAAAAGCTGCACATTTTGATTGACAAGACCAACATTTGGAACACAGTAAAAATAATGATTTTGGCCTTATAAGATATCGTTGTGAGGGATTGACTTTTGTTCTGGTTATCCCCATCTGACGGGCTACCTCCCGACCTTGTATCCTGACTGATGAATCATGGCCGTTGAACTTGCGAAAGAAATATTTCATCAGAAACATTTGACAATGCAAATTTGAGTTCCTCCGAAAAGTGTGGGCCTGCCTGTCGGAAGTGCCAAGAGTCATGTCCCTGATTCTCGTCACATTGGCTGGTTTTGTCGTGAGAGTGTCAGGAGCCAATAAATTCCCGATGCTCTGCGCAGCATACTCTTCGACACCCTGCTTTTTAATGTTTTCTATTGAAGTTACGCTTACGCGACCTTCCGGTGTATCAGCCACACATTGTGTATCGCTCAGGATCAAAGCGGAAATACGTTCCGGATGATCTATGATGGCGCGTAACGCAAAATATCCACCCATTGAAAGGCCAGACAGTCGCCTTGGGTATTTCCAAAGCTTCCATGAGGCCAATCAGATCGTTTGCAAAGAGAGCGATCGATAGCTCATCTCTACCGGTTTCTGAAACTCCATGTCCACACAGATCATATGCAATAACCCTGTATGTATCACCCAACGCTTCACTCTGCTCATCCAACATGGACTTATTAAATGGAGAAGCTTGATTTAGGTCTGTCGCAACGCTGAGGTTTAGCCTGATCATCATAGATTGCATTTTGCTCATCCAATAAAACCCTGTCTTCGGTAAGGTTTTTCACCCGGTTGAGCCAGAATGACGGTAGCCATTGGTCAGCAGCAAGGTAGATTTATCATGTATTACGGAATCCACCAGGGCTTAATGCAGGACACATCATTTATTCATTTTTAGAAAAAAAGCAATCCTATGTCAGAATCATTATTTGCTGAAGCCAGCCAGCGGTTGGAGGAGGCGTTGAAACACTCAACGATATCCACTGATGCAATTGAACGCCTCAAGCTACCTAAATCAAGTCTGAAAGTATCCATTCCCGTAAGAATGGACAATGGTGATTTAAGAATATTCGCCGGATACCGCGTACGCTATGATGATACACGTGGTCCTACAAAAGGAGGAATCAGATATCATCCGAATGTCTCTATTGATGAAGTGCAGTCGCTTGCGTATTGGATGACCTTCAAATGTGCAGTGCTGAATCTTCCTTACGGAGGTGCGAAAGGAGGTATCACCGTCAATCCTAAAGAGCTGTCCAACTTTGAGCTCGAACGCCTCAGTCGCGGTTATATCAATGCAATCGCTGATTTCATTGGTCCCGATGTCGACATCCCGGCACCTGATGTCTATACGAATCAGATGATCATGGGTTGGATGATGGATCAGTACAGTATCATCAAACGACAGTACACACCGGCAGTGATCACCGGCAAACCTCTGACGATGGGTGGTAGTCTTGGCAGGGAGACGGCTACGGCCATGGGTGCGTTATCTGTCATCGAGACAGCGATCCCCAAACTCAAATGGAAGCGTCCGCCGGAAGAGACAAGAATCGCTATCCAGGGTTTTGGTAATGCAGGCGCAATCCTCGCCGAATTATTATATAATGCAGGATACAATGTCGTCGCCGTCAGTGATTCCAAAGGAGCGATCTATAAAAAAGAAGGATTGGACATTCCAAGTGTGCGCAAATTCAAAGATTCGACACGTACATTAAAGGCAGTGTATTGTGAAGGTAGTGTCTGTAATATCGTCCAGCATGAAGTCCTGACCAACGAGGAATTGCTCGAGTTGGACGTTGATTTCCTCATCCCTGCGGCTCTTGAAAACCAGATCACCAGCGTAAATGCCAATAGGATCAAAGCCAGGGTGATTTTCGAGGTAGCAAATGGTCCGACAGCTCCAGAAGCCGATGAGATACTGCATCGGAAAGGCGTACATATCTTTCCGGATATCCTGGTCAACGCTGGCGGTGTGACGGTAAGCTATTTCGAATGGGTACAGAACAAACAAGGCTATTACTGGACGCTGGACGAAGTGAATTACCGTCTGAAGGTTAAAATGGTGGAGGAGACGAACAATATCTGGGCCATTGCACAGGATAAAAAGATTTCCTACCGGACAGCGGCATATGTACATGCCCTGAACCGTATCAACGATGCCGTGGCTGCGAAAGGAGCAAAGGATTATTATGTAAATGGTAATAATTGATGACTGTAATGTTTAACGTGTAATGTTTAATGTTGAGTCAACTCTGAAAACGGCTAAATCCTTGAAATGGCCACGAAGTCACAAAGCCACAAAGGACTTTTGTCATGGTTATCAATATGTTCTGAATTGACTTCTTAGTGTCTTAGTGCCTTTGTGGCAAAAATTGACTTTTCGGAGTGGACTCAATGTTTAATGGTTAATGTGTATCGTTAGTGTTAAGCTTTAAAAATTACACACTACACACTACACATTACACAATCAAAGGGCATTCCGCATCTGCTGCGAGGCAGCGTTCCTCTTACACATCCACCGGCATGGAAAGAAGGATAGGCTCCTTCACAGTGTGACGGTCTTTCACCGCCTGGATAGTTGGATCAGTCATGAGAGCAGCAAGTTTCACC
>DATDQA010000161.1:0-12443 GCA_035292505.1 Saprospiraceae bacterium
ATCCGATAAGGCAAATCCTTGTGAGGCGTTTACTATGAGATGCATATGGTTTGACATAATTACGTAGGCATGAAGAACAAGACCCTTCCGCGCGATACAGTACTTCAGACTTTCAATAACAATATCACGATAGCGCTGACGTGTAAAAATATCAATCCAGTCAACGATTGTCCATGTCAGGAAGTACGGAATATTCTGGTTATGGACTGTGTAGGCTCGCACGGGTTTGAGGGTTTCATGGTTTGAAGTAGAATGTGAAGTTGCAAACTTCTTACAAATTTGAAATGCAGAGTACTAAGTATGAAGTTGTAGCGAAGTTGCAAACTTCGTTCAAGGTTAGGGTTTCTACTTCATACTTGATTCCCCCTCTCTCGCGAGAGAGGGGTTAGGGGTGAGTCCGAACAAATCAAGAACTCCTCCTCCTCCTCACAACCGACAACGTAATCACCCTCGCCACAATCAATACCGACAAAAACACCGCAATCCGCGCAATCATATCACCCCAGCGTGTATAAAATGTAATGTCATGCGCGGGAGAAACCTTTCCTTTAATCGCAATCGTCTCTTCATACTTCGTCGGTTGCAGGATATCTCCGCGGACATTCACAAAGCAAGAGGTGCCGGTATTTGCAGACCGTGCGATCGGACGCCGATGTTCGATCGCGCGCAATGCACCTATCTGCAAATGCTGAACATGTCCTGGTGTCTTATCCCACCAGCCGTCATTGGTGACAATGAAGATCATGTCAGCTCCATTGCGGACATATCCTCCGACATAGGAGCCATAGACGGATTCATAACAGATTACCGGCGCCGCATTCCCGGCATGTGAACGAAATACGCCGCGTGTCTTTTGTCCTGTTAATCCGGCGATACTTCCCTGCAACATGTCAACGAGGGGTTTAAGGAACGGAAGAAAATCCCTGAATGGCAAAAACTCCGCTCCCGGTACGAGCTTCGATTTAAAGTACACGTCGATCGGCCGATCTTTTGCAATTTGTATAGCGGAGTTTTGTACATCTATCAGCACCGTATCACCCATACGATCCGGAACTGCTCTGATCGTCTTGAGATCGCTCATCTCACGATGCACCCGGTAAGATTCAAGCCCTGTAACAATCTTTAAAGATGGAAAGCTATCTATGAGTTTCTGCAGTTCCTTGATGCGATAATCCGCTTCGATATCATTCAAGAGAATAAATCCAAGACTTGTCTCAGGAAATACCAGATAGTCTGTCGAATCGGTCAATGCTTCACGGGATAACGCAAGAAATCGCTTCAACTGGTCTTGTTGATTGATCCTGAATTTTTCATAATGCGGTTCAAAATTCGGTTGCACGACCACCACATCGACATTTCCTTCCGGCAAGTCAATCGTATAATAACGACCAATACTCCATGCGATCGGTACAAGGATCCAAATTGCAATCCGTAATAACATTCTGTTGATCTTACGTCCTTGTCTGTACCATGAGGATATCCATTGATTGCCAAAAAGCAACCACAATGAACCGCCAAAGACACCTGTGTATTCGTACCACTGTATCGCTATTGGATATTGAGCAAGGGAATTTCCCAAATTGAGCCATGGCCATGACAATTCCCAATTCATATGGAGATACTCAAAGGCAATCCAAAATGACACCAGGACAAGAGCATGCACTTTGCGTGGAAGCACTACACATGCATAATGAAACAGCATAAATACTGTTGCCATAAAAATGGCATTCATGGTATTGGCAAAAATCCCTGGAAGAAAAGAGGTATTGATCACCCACCAGGTCGTACACACATTCCAGATAAAAAAGGCATTAAAAGCATACTTGAATACTTTCCAACCTATGGCCCGACCATACTCGGAACGTAATGAATCCTCAAGAATCAGCAGGGGTACAAACCCCACAAACATGAGTGGTGTCAACGGAGAAGGAGGGAATCCTGCACTTAATAGAATTCCAGATAAGGAGGAAAGAGCTAAGTGCTTGTCACTTTGTGCAGGAAATTTTGCAAAACCTTTAGCGAGCGAGAGCACAGCGATCCAGATCGAAATCATCAGGAAGAATGGTCGCCATCCCCACAACAACTCCTGTTCTGTGCGCTGAATCATATCATATCCCATCCATACAGTTACGGCCAATGCACAAACAGGAATAATGACACGCCAAAGGAGCTTTTGGAATCGTGAGGTGTTATGTTGGGATGTTGGTTGCAAACGGAATGTGTAACTGTTTAACTGTTTAAATGTGTAACTGTGTAAGCGTTAATTAATCAATTAATCATTTAATCATTAATCATTACGCATTTCTTCAAACCATATCCTGCGCACGCACCCAGGCATCGAATTGTTCTGCTGTCACATAGCCAAGTGCAATTGCCGCTTCCTTCAATGTTGTATGCTCTTTATAAGCTTTCTTGGCGATTTCAGCTGCTTTATCATAACCGATCTTCGTATTCAACGCGGTGACAAGCATGAGAGAGTTATCAAGGTTTTGCTTGATGCGCGCATAGTTTGGTTCAAGACCTCTGATACAGTTTTCTTCAAAGCTATTACAGGCATCGCCGATCAGTCGCGCTGATTCGAGGAAGTTGTAAATGATCACAGGCTTGAACACATTCAATTGAAAATGTCCCATGCTTCCGGCGATGGAGATCGTGACATCATTGCCCATGACCTGTGCCATCGACATCGTGAGCGCTTCGGATTGTGTTGGATTTACTTTTCCAGGCATGATCGAAGAACCGGGTTCATTTTCAGGGATCAGAATTTCACCGATCCCACTGCGGGGACCTGATGCCAACAATCGGATATCGTTTCCGATTTTCATCAAAGACACGGCAATAGTCTTTAACGCAGCATGTGCTTCTACGATCGCATCATGAGATGCCATTGCTTCGAATTTATTCGGCGCAGTTTTAAACGGATGTCCTGTGATCTCAGCGATCTTTTGCGCCACAAGCTTGGTGTAACCCTGAGGCGTATTCAATCCTGTGCCTACTGCAGTCCCACCAAGAGCGAGTTCCGACAGATGCTTGAGACTATTTTGAATTGTAGCGATACCATGATCCAATTGCGATACAAATCCGGATAACTCCTGGCCCAATGTAACCGGTGTCGCATCCATCAAATGTGTGCGGCCGATTTTGACGACCCTCTTAAAGCTTTTCGCTTTTTCATTGAATGTATCCCGAAGACGTGTGATGCCCGGCAACGTATGCTCAACGACCATGACATAGGCAGCGATGTTCATCGCAGTCGGAAACGTATCATTCGAAGATTGAGATTTATTCACATCATCATTCGGATGAAACATTTTCTTCGGGTCGTTCAGTTTGCCACCTTTGATTTCATGTGCCCGATTTGCAATGACTTCGTTCACATTCATATTTGTCTGCGTACCTGATCCTGTTTGCCAGACAACGAGTGGAAACTGGTCATCGAGTTTTCCTTTGAGTATTTCCATGCAGACTTTGCTGATAAGCTCGGCTTTAAAATGCGGCAGAACTCCCAGTTCGGCATTTGTCATGGCCGCAGCCTTCTTGAGGATTGCAAATGCATGGATGACTTCCATCGGCATCCTGTGTCCGCCAATCCTGAAGTTGTCCGAGGAGCGTTGAGTCTGCGCTCCCCAATATTTGTCTGCGGGAACACGGACATCTCCCATGCTGTCCTTTTCGATGCGAAAACTCATGCTGTGTTGATTTTTTGTTGCACAAAATTAAGACTGAAAGGTCAGCGACAAAATGAAAGTCCTCCCTACCTAAACCTGGCAGGTTAGCTGACCCAGGCTCGGCTAAACCTTGCAGGATATCCCTGACTCACTGCTCACGCTAAACCTGCAAGGTTAGCTGTCTACCCAGTCATTCTAAACCTGTCAGGTTAGCGATCCCTCGGATCGGCTAAACCTTGCAGGATATTCCTGACTCTCAGCTCTCGCTAAACCTGCAAGGTTATCCCAGTTTCGCGGAAGATGCGAGTCTAAATGTAGAACAGTAAAAACATTAATGTTTTTATTAATTCGTAACATTGTGATTGAAAGAGAGTTAACTATAGAAAAATGGACTGGCACTCGGCGATTATGGGATTTAGCGCTTATCTGCGCCTGGAGCGATCGCTATCCGTGCATTCTGTAGAGGCATATCTCCGCGACGTGAGAAGTCTGCATGATTATTGCCAGCAGTATGTCGACCACATTGGCCCGCTCGCTGTGATGCATCAGACGATTGAGGGTTTTCTTGCATGGCTGAATACACTGGGTTTAAGCGCCAGGTCCCAATCTCGTATTCTGTCGGGGCTGCGTGCCTTTTACAAGTATCTGTTGGTTGAAGATCTTATCGATCATGATCCGATGGAATTGATCGAAGGTCCAAGACTAGATCAAAAACTACCCGATGTCTTGAGCTTTGAAGAGATAGAACGTCTTCTCGGTGTGATAGATCTGAGTCATCCGCAAGGCACTCGCAACCGGGCGATGATTGAGACTCTCTACGCGTCCGGACTCCGTGTCAGCGAACTCATCCATCTGAAAATCTCCAATCTCTACGCAGACATAGGTATGATTAAGGTCCTGGGTAAAAACAACAAAGAGCGACTTGTCCCGATCGGCAGAGAAGCGATTAAACAAATTGGCCTGTACCTCGAAGGAGATCGCGCACGGATGCTCAATATTCGCAAGGGTAGTGGGGACTTTGTCTTTCTCAACAGACGCGGAAGTCCGCTCACGCGTGTAATGGTATTTCAGATTGTCAAAGATCTCGCCCGTAAAGCCGGGATTACCAAGCATATCAGTCCGCATACATTTCGACATTCATTTGCAACCCATCTTGTAGAAGGTGGGGCTGACTTGAGAGCGGTACAGGAAATGCTTGGACATAGCTCTATTGTGACTACAGAAATCTATACACATCTGAATACCGACTATCTGAAAGCGACAGTATTGCAATATCATCCGATGCACCGGGCGAAATAACAATCTTTCTGTCTGAGCCATTTGTTCAGCGCAACCGGTAAATCGTTTTGTTCTTCTCTCCGGATTTTTTGAACAAGCGCATTTCAATACCCTTTTTCAGATCTCTGCTCGCAGTAGCCGATGAAATATCTTTAAACACATTCATATAGTCCTTTCTCGAGAATATCTGCTTTCCCAGGGATAAGAAGTACTCCAGTCTGTCTTTTTCGGTCCAAATCCTATTGTTAAAATTCAATAACCCGATCAGTGATAACTCAATGACTCCCAAAAGATATTCAATAAAGGGAGTTGAATTACCCGCTTTGTCACTCCTTGCCAGCGCTGCATAATACTCCCGTTGTGATTTACTGATCAATGTCTCAAACGGCAAAAAATCAAATACAGGATGTTCTTTCCTGAGAATCACTGTCTGCCATAACCGGCCCATCCTTCCATTGCCATCAGCGAAAGGATGAATGAACTCCATCTCATAATGGAAAACGCAACTTTTAATCAGCGGGAGTTCGTCAGTGTTTTTCAAATATTTGAATAACTCGTTCATCAGGGTTGTTACGTTTTCAAAGGATGGAGCAATGTGTGCGACTCTTGAACCCTGAACAATCCCAACATCCTGGGTCCTGTATTTTCCAGGGTTCCTGATCAACCTCTCCATCAAAAACTTGTGCGCCTTGAGGAAAGAAGATGATGTGACAGGGTCAAACTCGTCGATCCGGTCATAGACATTGATCGCATTCAATACCTCCTGAACATCCTTTGTAGGTCCAATCACCCTTTTATTTTCAATCAACGCCGTCACCTGGTCTTCGGTCAGGGTATTGCCCTCTATCTTTAAAGAAGAATGGATTGTCTTGATCTTATTCTGCTTTCGCAGCTGTGGAGAGGGTTTCGTCATCAGATTGGCATTGACCTGTCCTATTTTTTCGGAAATAGAAGAGACCAGCCGCAGAATAACCGGCGTAATCGCATAGGGCGGGTTATTTGATACTATCATATGATACTATCAAAGATAATGCTCCTGGATCTTCCCCCCACCAATTCACATCCCGTATCTTCGCCCCTGTTTTTACAGAAGCATGAAGTATACGCACAGCGGGTTCGTCGCACTCGCACATCCCTTTATCATTTTCCAGCTCAGTGTCCTGTTGTGGATCGCCTGCGCCAATCCGATCCCACCGACAGGCGGACCAAAGGATACAACTCCTCCAAAATTGGTTTTGGAAGAAAGTACGCCGAACTATCTCACACAGTTCAATCAGCGCGAAATCGTCCTCACTTTTGACGAGTGGGTACAGTTGAAAGAGCAGAATCTCCAGATCGTCATCTCTCCTCCACTGGTATACCGACCTGAGATTACCCTCAAAGGAAAATCCGTCATCATCCGCTTTCATGAGAACGAGGTATTACGCGCGCAAACAACATACCTGATCAACTTCGGTGCTTCCATTGTGGATATCAATGAGGGCAATATCCTGGATCAATATAAATACGTGTTCTCTACCGGAACATTTATTGATTCTCTCCGGATAAGCGGAACTGTAATCACAGCTGCGACTGGTGAACCTGCAAAGCAAGTGCTGATCATTTTGCATGACAATCTCTCTGATACGGCGATCACTAATGTCCTGCCTGCGTACTTCACGAAATCAAATGACACGGGCCTGTGGACAATCGAAAATGTTCGCAATGATACGTTCAACGTCTACGCCCTCACCGATCTGAATCTCAACTATCGCTACGATCAGGTAGGTGAACAAATCGGGTTTCTCGGACAGTCTGTGTTTCTTCCTGACACTTCGGATATGAGACATCGTCTTGTCCTTTTCGCAGAAGAGCCAAAACTCAGCATTCTCGATGTGGACAGACGTAACCCGGGTATTACCAAAATCATTCTTTCAGGTCAAAGTAAAGGCTTGTCTTTATCCTCCCTGGACACAACTCACAGAGATCCCACCTGGGGTCTTTACAAGGATACCATCTCGGTATGGAATCCCTCGCAAGACTCATTTCCGATCGTTGTCGACGATGGTACTTATACTATCGATACGGTTTTGATCCATGGATATCGGGGAGGCTCGAAGGAACAAAACACGTTTGTTCCGGTAAAACGATTTCTGCATCCGGCGGAAGCACTAGTAATACAAAGCAGGATACCACTTGATACCGTCCGTGGGGATGGGATACTCTGTTTTCTCTCAGACTTGATTGCAGTAGAGAATCTTAAAATATGGATCGACACAATGGACAGCCGGCAGATACGTATCCGGCATCAATGGTTGGAACAGGAGCGCTATCATCTTACCGTATTGCCGGGATCAATTTCCGACGTGTTCGGATCTGTCAACGATACAGTAAAAATCAATTTCCAGATAAGCCCCCGAAACAGCTATGGTCAGATCTATGCTGAAATTCTGGGTTTGCATGACGGCTTGCAATATCTGGTCGAACTCATACATCCTCAAACAGGTGTCATTGGTGAGCGGATCATCCGTGCTCAAACTCAACCGAAAATAGAATTTGACAGGCTGCAACCTCAGACGTATCAGATTCGTATCATTGAAGATGCAAATGCGAACGGACGATGGGATACAGGCAACCTGGCACAACAGAGACAGCCGGAGCGCGTTTTCATCCAGGCATTAGAACCGCTACGGGCAGGGTGGGATCTTGAAGTAACCTCCATATGGGAAGAGAAATAAAACTAGTCACTGAGCATCTGTACAAATACTATGGCCGCCGTCGTGTCGTAGATGATGTCTCCATAGAAGTACACCAGGGAGAAATCGTTGGTCTGCTCGGTCCC
This sequence comes from Saprospiraceae bacterium, assembly GCA_035292505.1. Classification (GTDB taxonomy): domain Bacteria; phylum Bacteroidota; class Bacteroidia; order Chitinophagales; family Saprospiraceae; genus DATDQA01. The sequence continues at coordinate 7,768 of DATDQA010000161.1, forward strand.
AATGGCGCTGGTAAAACAACGACCTTTTATATCGTCGTGGGTTTTATCAAACCAAACGAAGGAAAGGTATTCCTGAATGAAGAGGAGATCACGCATCTTCCTATGTACCGGCGAGCAAGACGAGGTATTGGTTATCTTCCGCAGGAACCATCGGTCTTCCGTAAACTCAGCGTCGAAGACAATATTCGTGCTGTTCTTGAAATGACAACTCTCAGCAAATCAGATCAAAAGGTCAAGTGCGAAACGCTGATCGCAGAGTTTGGTCTGAAAAAAGTGCGTAAAAATATCGGTGACAGCCTGAGTGGTGGAGAACGTCGCCGCACTGAAATCGCACGCTCACTTGCGACAGATCCAAAATTCATGCTCCTGGACGAACCGTTCGCAGGTATAGATCCCATTGCTGTGGAGGATATACAATCTATCGTCTCAAAATTGAAGGATAAGAATATCGGCGTCCTCATCACCGATCACAACGTGCAGGAGACGCTCTCAATCACAGATCGTGCCTACCTGATGTTTGAAGGACGTATTCTGCGATCCGGTACTGCAGAGGTCCTTGCCAAGGATGAAATTGTCCGGAAAGTCTATCTCGGGCAACATTTTGAATTACGAAAAAAGAATCTGTCGACGGAATGAGTCTCATGCGTTCCCTTTGTTTCCTTACAATGCTATCCTGTTTCATCTGCAATAGTTGCGGAGAAAGGCGTGTTCACATCGATCGCGATACCCGACGAATGATTGATACACTCGCTGCACGTGAAATCAATACACTCAGACCCGAGATGGATTCACTCTGCAGGATGCAAATGGATTCTTTGATAGCGACTTTACGTGACTCCGTGTTGTCTGCGCGGAGAGAAGAAATGCGAAAATTGCTAGGCAGATGAAATGGCTGCCTTACATATCCGTGGCTTTAGTGGTGATAGCAACGCAGTCCTGTCTCGATCATGACAAGGATAGTGCAGCGTATCGCGAGAAGATTGTGACTGAGGGAATACAGATCCGTATTTCAGAATTTCGCCAACGTGAGTGGAGCAAATGTCTGGAGCAGGCGCGTATAGAGGCAGTCGTTCAGGTGGACTCTCTCATTCGCGCCGGAGCGAGGGAGGATGCAATAGAGCCAGTCATCAAACCACCTAAGCCGGAGAGACCGGAGAAACCGGAGACCAGAAAAATACCGGATTCATTGAAAGTGAAAGCAAAGCGAGACTCTATTGAACAAAAAGACATCAGATGAGAATTGTGCAGCTCGAAATAGTTGTATCGGTATGGGATTCTTAGCATCGACTATACCTTCTCGTACTTCCTCCGATAGAAAGAACTCAACTTACGGTTTAGTCGTACAACATGCCGATACACCCTCCGTTTCGTACCCTCGTGAAAGACAAACGAAGCCACCCAAAGTGGTACCACCGGTGCAAACAATGGTATCGCAACACTGCCTGGCTTACTGATATTGTTAGGAAAAGGGTATGATACAATACGATGATCTTTGCTTGTGAAGTGAAATGGATCACCAACTACGCCATTGAGTGTAGCAAAAAAATAATCTTCACGATAGATCGAATCAAGTGGAGCTCCATCTCCTGATCTCGCAGGAGTATTGCCGTTTTGAAATCCGGCTGTCTCATGGGTATAAATAAAAGCGTAACGTGAAAAGGTGTACACACTGTCGAAAACAACGGGGTACCAGGTGTGAATGAAACTTTGCTGTTCCAAAGTGATCGCTTTTTCACGTTCAAGATTGTTTCTGGCCTTTCCCGAGAGAGTATTGAGAGACAATAATGAATCCAATGCTGCAATTTTCTTTTCCAATCCCGGTAGTCGCACGATCAACCATCCATCATGGATTTCTTTGATTGCTTCAACACCGTTGTATTCAGCGCGAATCTGGGCAAATACTGACAACCATAAAGTGGTAAAGACTCCAGATAAAATGAGATGTTTCATGATTGACGAGGGGTGAAAGTACGTGTATGAACGTAAAGGTGAATCCGCTCCGCACTGTGTGACTTTGTGGAGCAGTGACTCAATCTGTTTGTTATTCACGAACGACACGAAAGGACACCCGGGCGAAAATCCAATGACACGAAGCCCTTCGTGTATTTCTTCTTTCGTGAAAATTCGTGTGGTTCGCGGAAATATCAAAATCGCCAAGCTTGTCAAATTGAGGCACTAACCTTTGGGGATTGTCTAAATAAGATCTCTGCAAATCCGTATTGTTGTAATGCCATGTTTGTCACGGTCACACCTTCTACCCTATCAGGCAGTCTTGCAGCCAGTCCTTCAAAAAGTCATGCCCAACGCGCAATCGCATTGGCCGCACTTGGGCATGACGCAACGATGTTATCATGTATTGGATCAAGTGACGATGTGCAGAGCGCGATAAAGGTGGCAGAGGCGATGGGTGCCCAAGTGATACCTTCAGAAGATGCAGTGAATATCACAGGCGGAGACTCCTTGCATGCAAACACCTGGCATTGCGGAGAATCCGGCCTATGTCTACGCATGTTTTCTGCCATCGCTGCACTCTATGACACAGAAATGATACTGAGTGCACATGGCACCTTATCAGCACGCCCGGTAGATTTCATGGCAGATACTTTTCATCAACTTGGAGTAACATTTTCAAGCAATCGGGGATTACCACCAGTTCATATCAAAGGACCTTATAGCCGCAATACTGCTTTGATCGATGGAACTGGAGGTTCGCAATTCCTGACAGGTCTCCTCATGGCCTTACCCTTGTTGCAACAGGATTCAACTATTTCAGTCCATCATCTCAAGAGCAAACCGTATATCGATCTCACCTTGTCCACGATAAAGGAATTTGGCGTTTCAATCTTTCATGAGAGTTACGAGACATTTCATATTCCTGGCGGGCAACACTATCAACCTGCTACTCTGAGGATTCAGGGCGATTGGAGTGGAATGGCCTTCCTGTTAGTTGGCGCAGCATTGTCAGGTGAAGTGAGGATCACAGGCTTACCCGATCCTGTATCGCAAGCCGACGGCAGAATCCTCGAAGCACTCGAATTGTGCGGTGCAACGATTCAGGTCGATGATGATCAGGTAATAACCTCGCACAATGAGTTACGCGCATTTGAATTTGACTGCACGCACTGTCCTGATTTGTTTCCTCCACTTGCCGCACTGGCCGCACATTGTAAGGGTATCAGCCGGATCTCGGGAGTGCATCGATTGAAGTCTAAAGAAAGTGACAGAGGTTTCGTATTGCTCAATGAATTTAGAAAACTTGGCGTGCGCATCTGGCAGGAGGAAGATGTGCTGTTTGTCGAAGGAGGTGAAGTAATGGGAGGTTCGACCGAATCACATCATGATCATCGCATTGCAATGGCATTGGCAGTGACAGCATTGAAAGCGAACTCGCCAGTGACAATTTCAGGTTCAGAGTGTGTGACGAAGTCTTATCCGAATTTCTTCGAGGATCTCGCTTCACTTGGTGGAAAAGTGGGAAGTAAAAATTGACTTTCTTTCTCTTTCCGTTTGTTAAAACAAACGGTAAAACAAAATCTGTTCGTTTTAACCAATGAATACACCGCAAAAGCCTCACTTGAATTTCCGTTCGTTTTAACGAATGGATACCGCGCACCTAAAAATTACTACGGGCTTTAGCCCGTCGAGTCCCTTTACCGCAAAAAGCAAAACCTTACTTTTCGACAGCAATATTTTCTATGCAAGACACCTGGTACGCACTGATCAATCCCGCCGCCGGGAATGGGCGTAGTCTTAAACGCTGGAATACACTCAAAAAAGAGCTCGACCATCTCTCTATCCCCTATACCTTTTCCATCTCAACGCATCGTGGCCACATCACCGAACTTTCCCACATCGCCATCAGAAAGGGATATTCAAGATTTATTTCTGTAGGAGGCGATGGCACCCATCATGAACTGATCAATGGTCTTCTGAGCGAAGAAACACATCGCATTTCTCCAATGGTCGCAGTGCTGAACGCAGGTACAGGCAACGATTGGTCGAGGATGCATCATATCCCCGGTGATATTGCCCACTGTACACAGATGATTGCTAATGCAAATACCATCGATCATGCAGCCGGTCTCATCACGTACACAAGAAATGGAGAAACAAAGCGTCGCTATTTCGTGAATGTAGCAGGTATGGCGCTCGACGGTCGCGTGATGGAAAAGTTTCCGGAAAAACTGCGCAAGTATCCGTTTCTGCCGGGATACCTGATCGCAGGACTCAAACAACTTATGGTATACAAGACGCCGACAATACAGATAATAACAAACGAAGAGAGCTTCCAGGATGAATTCATCACCGTGCATGCAGGCATCTGCAAATATTCCGGTGGCGGGATGCAGTTTGTTCCACATGCTGATCCTTTTGGTTCTGATCTCGCTATCACTTGTATTCGTAAGATGTCCATTCCGAGATTGTTGGGAAACATCCATCGGATTTATCTGGGTACGCTTTTGTCTCATCCTCGCGTGAAGGGATTGAAATGCCAGCATATTAGCATCACTTCACCGGTAGGTCAGCAGATTCCCATTGAAGCGGATGGCGAATTCCTCGGATATTCGCCTGTGACGATCCACTGTATTCCGAAGGCATTCAAGCTTGTTATTCCATGAATGATGAGTGATGGATGATGAATGATGGGTGATGGGTGATGAATGATGGATGATGAT
>DATDQA010000162.1:0-5932 GCA_035292505.1 Saprospiraceae bacterium
GAATGCAGAATACTCATTACGACATACCGATAGCTCAATAAGTCCTCCATAATGTCAAAAAGGCTTGGACAAAAAGAATGAAACACCGTACATTGTACCAGATTTTAGCTAAAAACGGGAAAAAAGACCTGTTCTCAGGTGTACGAGAGTCTCACTGAGAACCTAAAAAAAAGCATATGAGAAAGAATTTCCTACTCACATTAAGCGCGATTGTCCTCTCGTCAGGCATGTTCGCGCAGATATTGCTCAAGAATGATGGAGCAATGCTCGTGATTGAACCCGGTGCGACACTTGTTGTCGAGGGTGGTATTGAGAATATCAACGGTGGGACCATCGATAACGATGGTACGCTTGAGGTTCAGGGCGATTTCCTGAACAGTGCAATCTTCGACGGGACAGATCCGAATACCGTCATTTTCAGTGGCGGTGCCTCTGCAAATGTCACATCAGGCGGCGATGCCTTCTACGATGTCGAGATTGACAAAGCTTCCGGATTTGATATCAGTCTCCTCGACGATATGACAGTAACCGGAGATCTGAGCTTTGTCGCTGACAACAACAAAATCAACGTAGGTGCAAATGATCTGATCATCCAGGACAATGGGGCTATTGTCGGCGCTGATGATGATGACTATGTTGTCACGGGTGACGTCGGCTACCTGCGCAAGCAAGGGTTGGATGCGTCAGAGACATTCGTGTTTCCTGTAGGCTTTGATGATCTCACCTATAATCCGGCTACGCTGGCTGCGAATGGTGGCCACACCGGCGATGAGTTCAGTGTACGTGTACGCGAGAACTTATTCCTCGATGGTCTTGCAGAGACAGATCAGGCGACCGAAGCTGCCGCAGATGCGATGTGGGATATCACAGAAGGCACAGTTGGTGGTTCTGATGTGAATGTGACATTACAGTGGGCGGAAACAGATGAGTTGGCTGATTTTCCGACGGAAGTGGGCGTCTCAAGACATGATGGTACGAACTGGGATCTCCTGGAATCGCAGGTAAGTGCGCCGGCGGGAGCAGATCCCTATACACAAGTAAGGAATAACGTGATGTCGTTTAGTGCGTTTGCGGTGGGTGGTGAGCCGGTAGGGCATGCGTTGGCAATGTCACTTAAGACATTCCTTCAAGGCGGTTATGTTTCTGGCCTTCATAGGGATTCCCTGAGGTTTAATTCGCTGATACCTACGGATGAACCATATACGGGTTTACCATATACTCATACCGGATTTGGAGGTGGAGAATCTGTAGCTGCATCGGTATTCACACCGACAGGGGACGATGCAATCACTGATTGGGTCGTTGTAGAATTGCGCGAAGCTGGTAATCCCACAACAATCCTTGCTTCGAAATCAGCGTTGATTCAGCGCGATGGCGATATCGTGGATTTGGATGGTGTGAGCCCCCTGGCAATATATGGTTTGGCTGATGGCAGCTATCATATTGCATTAAAGCACAGAAATCACCTCAGTATTCGTACAGCGAGTGCACAGGCATTAACCAATACGCCGCTAGGGTATGATTTTACAACCGGACTAAGTCAAGCCTATGATAATCCCGATCCATTGATTGAAAATGATGCAATGGTTCTCCTCTCTGGTGGAGCATATGGAATGTGGGGTGGTGATGCAAATCTGAATAACATCACACGTTACAATGGATCACTTAATGATAAAAATGCGGTCCTTGCTGAAGTGGGAACCACTGCACCCAATAATGTACTAATTGATGAATACAGCATTTTTGACTTGAACATGGATGGAATAGTGCGCTACAACGGTGCAAGTAATGATAAAAACCTTGTCTTAACAGTTGTAGGAACCACTGAACCTAATAATGTAATTACCGGTCACAACAATTAACGTGCATTTCGATTATAAAATTTAACAGGACTCAATAAAACAGCAATATCATGTTAAGAAAATTACTCTTGGGCATGCTCATAATCAATAGCGGCATTGCTTTGTGTCAGCTTAATCCTGGCAATTTTAAAATTCGATTAGTGGATTTGGCTGGTAATCAAATAGCTGTTGAATTACAAGCAATTCAGGCGGAAGTAGTGCCTCACGGTGACGGGACATGTACTCTCTCCGGCAATAATTCCATTCTGTTGGATTTGATTTATACATTGAAGTGCGCCACTTGTGATGTAGCAACTGACATAAATGACGTTTTCGTTGATAATTGTACCAATTCAGAAATGGAATTCTATGGCTATGCGATTCAGGATCAGGCTGGAGCAGACTTTATTGGCGGTTATTACTTGCATAGGTTTTTTGCGAATAATACGCCTACTGATTTTCCTGAGGATTGGATATTGAACACCTGGATGCCGGTCTGTACGATGAATCATGCGGCTGATATTGATCCGGCAACAATTTCAATTATATCCTGGGATGAAGCTATTGGGACATTCGGGCTTGGTACCGAACCTAATATTTCGATTGATGAAGGCTCAGGTGAAGTGGCTTATACACCAATGGTTGAAGAGGTTCTTCCACTTGATCTTCTTTCATTTAATGCGCAAAAATTTGAAGAGCGTAGCGCCATCCTGACGTGGAGTACTGTGAATGAGATTAATACCAGTCATTTTACCGTTGAGCGGAGTATTAATCGACTAACCTGGCAGGAGGCTGGCAAAGTGAAAGCAGCCGGTGAAAATTCGGCGATACTACAATATCAATTCATAGATCAGAATGTATATGATGGTCGTCGTGCTAGTGTTCGGTATTACTATCGATTGAACATTGTGGACAGAGATGCCCGTGCCGCCAGGTCTAATATTGAAGTTGTACAGTTTAGTACAAATCTGGCCGTTGCTTCTGTGTATGTTTTCCCCAACCCTTCCATCGACGGAGTAAATATCGAATTGAACTATCCTGAAGATCACATCGCAGTACCTGCTCAAATCCTGGTATACAATGGTCTCGGTCAACTGGTCTATACACAAGAAGTCTCAGAAAACTCAACATTAGAATTCATCGACTTCAGTAAAACAAACATCAACTCTGGTGCCTATTCACTTCAGGTGATGGATCAGACAAACGGTATCCTCGCAACAGAAAAAATCGTTGTCCAACGATAAGCATAGTCTTTTCATAGTCCCTTGAACACAATAGTCGCTCTGGCTTTCCAGCAGCGACTATTGTTTTTTGGGTTCTTTACCAACCATACTGATATTACGCAGGCGTGAAACGTCTACAGTCAAAAGAGGTCAAAAGCAAACTGCGAATAGCTAAAAGCCAACAGCTAACGGCTAAAAACTACCTTTGCACCGAATTTTTAATCCCCTCATGTATTACACATTTCAACAACGATTAGCACACGTCGTACTCACGATACTCGCATGGGCTTTTGCCTATTCCATATTTGGAGTGATCCGTCTGTATGGGATTGATGAGCTCCCGCATATCGCATCCGTAGGTACACTCGATCTTAATGCTTTCATTCTGCAATTGCTGCTTGCAGCTGTTATCACCGGGATTCTCTATGGTAGTGTGGACATCATCCTCGACAGGCCGGAAATTCAGCGCCTTCCATACGGTGTCATTCTGAGTACCAGGATCATTCTACACATCCTGACGGTCCTGGCGGTGCTCGTCGTATTGATCTACAGCCGGGTACGATTAGGGATTGTCCGTGAAGGATATTTTGATTCCGGTATGCCGGTGATGCCGGGCAGGATTATTTTCAACAAATCATTCTATGTCTTTGTCATGTTCTTCGGCATTGTGATATCGATTCTGGATTTCTATCAGCAGGTGAAACATAAATTTGGTCGCGGCGTCTTTTTTGATATGCTGCTCGGCCGCTATCATAAACCGAAAGAGTCCGAACGCATCTTTATGTTTATTGACCTCAGGTCTTCTGTCAGTCTCGCTGAGCAACTGGGACACATCCTATACAGCAATCTGCTGCAGGATTGCTTCTTTGACCTCAACACACAATTAAATCGCTATGATGCCAAGGTACATCAATACGTCGGTGACCAGGTCGTATTACATTGGAAACTCAAAAATGGCCTGCGTCGCTACAATTGCGTGCATTGTTTTTTTGGTTTTCTCGATCGCCTGGAGAAGCGGAAGGCATACTATCTCAATCGCTATGGACTGGTTCCCTACTTCAAGGCCGGAGCGCACACGGGTCGCGCCACTGTAGCAGAAGTCGGTCTGCATAAACGGGAACTCGCATTTCATGGAGATACAGTAAACTCGACTTCACGGATCCATGATTTCTGTAATAAGTATAACCAACGTATGCTGATCTCAAAAAACCTCTACGATCTCGTCTCTGGTGATCGCACTCTTCAGTTTATCTCTATCGGGGATCAGGTGCTCAAAGGAAAGAATAAGAGTATGGAGCTTTTTGGAGTGAAACGGAAATCTGATGAGTCTTCTATCGTCGCTTCTGCGACATCACAGGAAACAGAAACGAAGGGAAAAACTAAAACAGGATCTCTGCGGTGAGGGGCTAATCCCGTTTGTAGAGAGACCTTGAAGGCGAGGCAGGCAAGGGTTACACTAAATCCTAAATTTCTTTTCAAGACGATGTAAATTCGTGTGACAGGCATTTAGCACATTCACATGAAGCCGTATACTATCCACAACTAATCCGGCATGTACTTCCTCACCCACCAAGGTTTAGTTAGGAGCCGGGGATTCTTGAATACCATTGGCATGTTATTCTCCCCAGCTCAATTGGGCGAGGCCTCAAGGCTTACTTCACGATCCGCTGAATGGCAGTAACTATTTCAGGGAGCTTTTTGAGCAGTGCAATTTCTTTCAGTTTATGTCTGGCTTCCTGAGCAGGCGAGCCATAATAGGATTTTCCTGACTCAAGGTTATCGCCGATTCCGCTTTGGGCAAACACGGTGACATCATCGCCGAAGACCAGGTTCTGTGCCACACCCACCTGCCCGTAGAGGGTGCAACGATTACCTATGATCGTTTTCCCGGCGATCGCGGCCTGAGCTGCAATGAGACAATCTTCACCAATCACTACTCCATGTGCGACGTGCCCCTGGCAATCGATTTTCGTCCCTCTGCCAATCACAGTGTCACCCGATACACCACGCTGAATCGTACTACATGCGCCAATGTAGACATCGTCATGAATGATCACCCGTCCGCAGGAAGTCCATTTGTGATAACGGTTATTTTCCTTCTTGAAATAAAAGGCATCTGATCCGATGATCGAACCAGATTGAATGATCACTCGTTCACCAATGATGCAATAATCACGTACGACCACGTTCGCTTCGATGTGGCTGTCCGCACCGATCTGCACATGCCGGCCAATGACCGCATTGGGCTCGACGGTGGCAGTCGGATGGATTTGTGCTGATGGATCGACCAATGCGATCAGAGGGGTATAGGGTCGATGCATGCGTACGATGCGATCATATGCCGCGAAGGGTTGCTTGCAGATGAGCAATGCCTTACCCGGAGGACAAGGCGTCTCTTTGTCAATCAGAATAATGGAAGCAATGGATGATAAACTCTTCTCATAGTATTTTTCCTTGTCCACAAATGTGATGTCGCCGGATTCCACTTTATGGATTTCATTAATTCCGGTGGCTTCCAGATCGGCATTCCCAACAAGTCGGGAACCTGTGAGCCTGGCAATTTCTTTCACGGGGATTGGACTGTTGAATCTCATAATTATTTATGATGTAGTGAACTATAGAGATAGAATCTGCGCAGCATGATCTGCACTGATGACAGGATGAATGACAGCAAGGATTTTCCAATCAGATCCTATCACAAATGTAGTCCGATGCACCGTGTCGGAAATTCTTCCCATGAATTGCTTCTCACCAAAGACATCAAAGAGTTTTGCGAGCGCATTGTCCGGATCAGAGATCAGTGGATAGGGGAGTTTGTATTTTTTTCTGAATCCCTGATGCTTGCGGACTGAATCTTCGCTCACGCCG
>DATDQA010000163.1:0-15262 GCA_035292505.1 Saprospiraceae bacterium
ATGATCCAATGATCTCCTTTCAAAATCTAGAAAACTGAGCCCATTTGGAATACTGTTATACAATCGGTTAGCCCATGGAAACAGGTTTACATTTCGAAAGAACTTCATTCCCTGCCAAATAATTTCCTTAATATACTTTTCAGAATAGGGAGGATTCTTTTGTAAGATACTGGTCAAACTTAGATTGGCATAGAATAAAGAAGCATGAATACTTCCTATGAGAGAATAAATTCGAAAAGAGTTGAAATATCCATGCTCAGGAATCTGATCTTTATACGACGACCATATAACTTCTTCGGCCAAATCACGCGCCGTCTGATAAAATTCTGAAGAAATCAACCTATCAAAAAATAGGCCAATGGCATGGTAGAATAATTCTGCCCTGCCAAGGATAACGAGCGTCTGTCTTAAAAGTACTAACTGCATGAGGGAATTCTCTACCATATCCTTATCCCAAATCACTTTCTCTGCATCCTGATGTAGCCCTTTGATAATCAAAGTAGCAATCTCCTTTTTATCTTGATCAGAAAGAAAAGAAATATCAAAATTGTCTTCTGACAGTCTTAATCGTTGGCCTTTTGAAAGCGCTGCCTCCAAGACTGATTTAATATTTGTAACAGTGTTGGCATTGACCTTCTGAATTAATATCGATAAGTCAAATAATTCAAAATCTCCAGTTTTGATTAACAAGTCAGAAAGCTCAAAGAATACATCTAAAGAGTAAGGAAGAGAATGTATATTGTTTGTTTCTAAACTAGATAAGAATCTAGCAGCCTGAGCTCTATATTCTGAATAGTTAGCGATCATACCTAGCAGAATATCTCTATAGCCTTTTTTCAATTCCGATTCATAAGCACTATTGCCATTCACCCGCTCATGTGTCATCATTTGATCGAACTGGGCTACCTTCTGGGCATCCATTAATTGTGTTATTTAAAATCAGCTTGCTATACCATCACTCACCCCCATCTTCTCCCTCACGCTGTCTTCCTCCATATCAATCAACGCCTGATACTTCCGGATGATCTCTTCATCAAATTGAATGCATTTCGACCGCTTCTCATCACGGTCCAACTTGCATAGCTGATAAATCGAAAAATACTATGCACTTTCCAAATGATTCATCCATCAGTTTGTTCAATTTTTCAAACATTGACTTACAACCAGTTACAATAAAATCGTGTGGCAAACTTGTTGGCGGCATTTCAATACCTATCGATTGAAATCGCTGAAAGTTCTCATCATGAGTGACTGAATTGTGCATTCCAATAAACGCAAATTCTTCGCCATCATATTCATCGCTAATCACTACGTACATCTGAAAAAAACCAAATATCTGCACGACTCCATAACATTTACCTGACTTCGAATTTCCCTCAACATAGACTAAATGAGATAGGGTATTACTCCTGTGTAATTCAATTAACTGTAATGGCCTAAAATCAATATATACTGGAGGATTTACACTAAACCCCTTATGGAGAAACTCAAATGCTGAGTGATCCATAGTAATTGTGACATTAAAATACTTAAGCAACCCTACACACATCTTAATTGCCAACCTCTTCATATTATCGTCAAAGTGAAACGGAGGAGGAATTAGTTTTTTATTGATGGTAATTTCTTCTTGTATTTCGGTTATCTTATGTCCCTTATGAGTAAGGCTCTTCAAAGCCTTCTTAAGGTATTTGTTAACAAGTGTTGCTTTAAAACCAGAGAATTTTCCTTCGAGACTCAAAATTGGCTGAGGTCTGGCCATACTCTTATTATCAGAATCCAGATCATAGTGTACACCATCATGGAAATGAGCGTTTTTCCAGACAAGTCTTTTTTTGATTGGCATTCCATTTATCGCCAGAATAACAATATAAGGTGTTAAGCCACTGAAAACTTTACCTTCAAATTGATGTCCAAATCGGCTATTACATTTTTTGCATGCTAATATTGTAGCCTTCCCTCCTAAAAAGTCAGAAAAAACATGATCATCTGACATTATTTTCATCTTGTAACAGTATGGGCATTTATCTTTCATTGAAAACTACCAAGTGGTGGTTATTGATTCACCTTAAATTTCTCCCTCACCCTACTCCTCCATATCAATCAACGCCTGATACTTCCTGATAATCTCTTCATCAAATCCCCACACGAAAGTTGATGTCTTCAAGCAATTTCCGCGGATATTCCAGTAACACAAGGTAAACCCTTCGTAGGACACCTGTTTTTCCGAATACTCACTAAAGAGCACACCTGACCAATCCGACCCCATCCAAGGTAAATCGTTCCTTCTTTAGGGCCTTGCAGTCTCGCATATTTGAGACATAGATTGAAAAATCATGCAAAAGCACATTTACACTATCCTCAGCACAAGCCTGTTTTTGATAGCAATTTCAACACAGTGTCTGAGTCAGACCAATGCCCGGTCATTAGCAACTGACGTTTCATATTACTATCATGATGAGCGCATTCAACCGGATATCGCCGATGGAATTGTATTGGTGGGTCTGGAAGACCTGAAGTCCTCACAGACGCTACCATTGAGAAATGCAGGACTGGGGATAGAAAGCTACTTCTGGGGACATGCCGTAGTCAAAGGGCCGGCATTGAACAGCAACCGGGGCGAGACCATGCAGCAATTATTGGACATGCCCGGGGTGACCTTCGTGCACCCGGTCTTTCAATTTGAAAATGGCCTTAACCTCTCTTACGACGATGAACTGCTCCTGCGTTTACATGATGATAAGACGGAAACAGAGCTCATCATATACCTCACGCAACACGGATGGGAAATTGTCAAAGCAAACCAATATCGAAAAGGTGCCTACCTGATCCGGTCACAGTCGTCTTCATCAGAAGAATACTTCAGTATGGCGCGCAAGCTGTATGAATCAGGTCTGTGCAGGTATGCTGAACCGAATTTTATCGGGAAGGCACCTGTAAATTATATACCCAATGACCCTGAGGTTCCCAATCAGTTCACCATTGACAATGCAGGAATTGTGTATGGTGGAGGAGCCCCCGGAGTTGTAGGTGCCGATATGCGCCTGGAAGAAGCATGGAATGTGACCGCAGGGGGATGCGAAGACATCGTCATCGCGATCATTGATGACGGTGTTACGCTTACCCATCCGGACCTTGTGGCCAACCTGTTGCCCGGATATGATGCAACGGGAGGTGGTAGCAATGGTGCCCATACAAGTGGTGACGGTCATGGTACCTTCTGTGCCGGCACTGCTGCTGCGGTTGGTGACAATGGCATCGGTGTGGCGGGTGTCGCTTACAATTGTCGCATTCTGCCTATACGGGCGTATTCGACAGATAGCTCAAATACCTCATTCTTCGTTGATGCGTTTGATTGGGCATGGAACAATGGTGCCGATGTCCTCAGCAATTCATGGGGCTGGGGTAGTTCTTCAGCGATTGAAGATGCGATCGACGATGCCATCGAGTTTGGGAGAGGAGGGTTGGGATGTGTTGTCCTTGCTTCTTCGGGAAATAGCAATAATCCTACTACACTGGGCTTTCCGGGTCGATACGGTCCTGTGATAGCAGTTGGCGCCTCTAATGCGTGTGACGAGCGTAAACGGGCAGCAGCAGATACAACAGATTGTGATAAGCCTGGTCTGATCCCGGATCCTGAGGATGTGTCCTGCGATAGTGTGAGCTGTTGGGGCAGCAACTATGGCAATAACCTGGATGTAGTAGCGCCCGGACAATATGTGCGTACAACTACCACAGGAGCTTATGGATGGTTTCAGGGCACCTCTGCAGCTTGTCCGAATGCTGCCGGCGTAGTGGCGCTGATCCTCAGCATCAATCCGAACCTGAATCAGCCAGATGCCCGTGAGATCCTGGAGGAAACATGCCGCAGAGGGGGACCATATAGCTACAGTCAGACCGTAGGACATCCCAATGGAGACTGGAATAATGAAATGGGATATGGGATCTGCAATGCACAAGTGGCCGTCCAACAGGCGCTGATTTCTGCATCGCACTATATTCAAAATATCACGTTCGGTCCTTTTAATTATAACTATGTAGCCCGTTACCAAATCCTTGCAGGAAGCAATGTCAATAATAACGCTGCTCCGGGTCCTGTAACTGTGTCTCCCGGAGCGGATGTAATGTTCGATGCGGGCTGGAGAGTATTATTAAGGCCTGGATTCACTGCTACGAGCGGATCTGAGTTTGAAGCGCGGATTGTCAATATTGCGTTTTGTCCTATTGGAGGCTGAAAACTTGATACTGGTTACTTGGGGTCTAGTTTTAAGGCCGAAGTTTTTTGCCCGCCCCTCCAACGCTCGTGGGTCCCTGAAGGACGCCCCGAGGTTGAGCACCCGCAGAATGGATGGAGTAACTCAAGTAAACTTCTTAGCCTCTTCCTGGGATATTATTCTGTTATCTAATTGCCATTTGACATAAGCTGCTGAACCCATTTCATCAAGGTTGAGAATTTCGGAACCGCTCCCAACGCCTTTGGCTATAGGATGTGTTGGCTTACCTGCCCCAAAGGGATGTCTTTGGCACCGCAGGCGTGGCTTTAAATGTCTTTAGTTTTTCACTAAGGGTATCGATTTGCGATTGGGATTTGCTAAGTAGGCTTATCCTTTGTGCTCCTTACTAAACCGATACCGGCAAAAAAGAAGATCGCACCTAAAATGCCCGCAAAGAGGATAACTCTTATGTTTCTTGAACCGGCAGTAGCGCCATTCAAAAACGTAAGGCCTGCATAGATGAGACCAACAATACCTAATACGGTTAAGACAACACCAAGTATACGTTTTTCCATGACAGTTTATTTGAAAGAGAGGTCGTTCATCGGTTTGGTGCTGACGTGAATAGAAGCGTGACGATTATTACAAATGTAAGAATTATGCAACGCTTTAAGAAAGATGACATGGTAAAGTGTAGCCAGTAGCTAGAAGCTAGAAGCTAGAAGCTAAATGCCAGAAGCTAAAAGCCAGAAGCCAGAAGCCAAAAGCCAGCGCATTACTTTATCTTCTTCGCGTCCGTTTGATTTCCGCCTTGTTGCAAAATGACTTTCGTCACATTGCCCGCCTCGTCGTTGACAAATTCAAATCGGGCATCATTCACTTTCGAAAGGAATTTGGTTTCAGTCTCGGCCAAAATTTCAAATTTCTCCTGTCCTGTAGCTTGTACGAAAAGCCTGTCTTGCTCTTTGGTGACCGTAAACGTGAATGTGGGTTCTATTTCATATTCGCCTACATACGTTTCCAAAACCTTTTCATCCACTTGTATTTCGATTTGGGTCGCAATGGGTTTATCGCTTTTGTTCCAGATCTCGTTCCCGTCCCGGCTATGGGTTATGAGTTTTTCAATTTCCCCGGTTTCACTTCTTGAAAATTCTATTGTAAGCAATGCATCCTCAAAGAAGAACTTATCTTTTTGCCAGGCTTTAATATTGAATTTTGGGTTATTTCCGCGTTGCGAATACAATTGATTTTCCGACACAGTAATGATACGTTGTTCACCATAGCTATTTTCATAAACACCTGTATAGCCTTTTAATGTGGCGCTGTCTACAGGAATTTCGGTGTATGCATAAGGCTTCCCAATGGCAAGGGCTGCCATCCTTGCAGTAATATCCTTCGGTGAAACACAGTCACAATTAGAAAACACAGCAACAAACACATCTTCTTTAGGCAAATAAATGGCCATCGTCGAAAAACCATTGATCCCTCCACCATGCTCGATCGTCGGGCTTCCCTGGACGTAGCTGAAGCTCCAACCATATCCGTAATCGGTTTCTGTGCCATCGGTCAATATGTACCTGGTAAAAGCTTTTTCAAGACTTTCTTTTTTGACGAGTTTATAGGCATGAACAGCCTGATGCCATTTGAAGAGATCCTCTACGGTTGATTGTATTGAGCCTGCCGCGTAAGGTTGCGTCATACTCAAAGGATGGGCATTTTCAAAGCCATGATCACCTTGACTATAAGCACTCGCTCTGTTTTTAATGAGTCTTGTATTACTACCGTAGAGTGAATTGGTCATTCCGAGCGGTTTGAAAATGTTTTCATCAAGGTATTCAGGATAGGATTTGCCGGATATGACTTCGATGAGATAACCCAGTAGAAAATAGCCTGAATTGCAGTAACTAAATTGTGTACCGGGAGCAAATTTCATCGGTTCGTTTTTAAAATAGTCAATCATTTCGATGGGTGTGAAGTCTAATGTCATCCTTGCCATAAATTCTTTCATCGCTGTATAACTCTGAATACCCGAGGTATGCGTCAGCAAATGCTCAATCGTGATGGGATTGCCCTGGGTAGGATACTCGGGAATAAACCTGGTGATGTCGTCGTGCAAATTCAACTTTCCCTGTTCCATCAATTGTAAAATCGCAATGGCAGTGAATTGCTTGGTAATAGAACCAATCCTGAAAACATGCTCGACTCGCATAGGAATGTCTAACTCCAGATTAGCCATGCCGAACGCTTTTTTGTAGACAGTCTGACCATTTCGGCTAACCAGGACAGTTGCACCAGGTTCACCTGTCTTGAATTGCTCCGAGAGCATTTTGTCAAACTCGGTAGCAAGCTGAATTACGTCTTGTTGCTGAGCAACCGTAAGATTGAACAAAAGTCCAAAGGCGAGAAAGAGTGTTTGTGTTTTCATTGGTAACTGATATCGTATGCGATAATTTATAAACGACAAAGCTAAACAAGGTATCTTGCATTGCATAGTACTATGTAAAGTATTTTTTCTAACCCTGCGAAGGCGGTGAGCTTCAAAGCTCAATACTCATTTGACTTGAATTTCGGACAAAATCCGATTGGGACGGAAAACCCAGGTACTGGTTACTTGGTGGCTGGGCCTGACGTTGTGCCTCCGACACAGGAGGATTAGCCCCATAGGGACTCCTTTGGAGCAAGCGTCTGTGTGGAAAGCCGTTTTAGCACATTAAAAGACCTTCTACTCAATGCGTTCTAAGACAAGTCTGTTTCCGAAAATGTCAGTAAATGCTACGACCCCTTGGACTTTAGTGTAGTACAGTTTTGGCGTGCCCGATTTCTGTTCGTAGACATCATAGAACGTCTTACTTAAAATTGTCAGGCTGTCATATATGTTGCTAAAGATTAAGTTATACTCCTCTAAATCAATTGTGCTTTCTTTCACTGAAGTGATAAGATTGATATCACTCAGAGGTTTCGCCGAATTCAAATTATCGTTGTAAACAGATACTCCGAGCAGGTCGACGAAGTTCGATTCAATAAACACATCTTCAGTTTCAGAAAAAGTGACAGAATGCACATAGTAAATTGAGGTGTTAGAAGCATCTATAAATCCCCTCAGTAAAAAGGGAGATTTAAAATAGATTACGCCGGAGCCCTTGTTGCAGGGTACAGTGACCATTTCGTCGCGATTGATATTTATGAGAGTAGAAGACTCGTAGTGATATTCTTGACCCAGACTATCCTTGTAAACGAATTTTGAAGCGGGAAGCCATGACTGAAATGTCAAACTTTCAGGATGCAATTCCTGGGCTGGAAAATGCACAGGCTCACAGGTATACCTTTGGCAACAAATGCAGAAGGAGCAGGCTAATAAGAGAAGAAATTGAATCTGTAATTGCATAGTGAGTATGTGTGAATGCAGGCGACATTTTGGGGAACTGAAGATTAACGTCTCTTAATGATAAGCTGGTGATGTCGCTCTTAAAAGTACGATTCTCTTTGATTCTTTATCGGCCTACGTTCTTCGGATGGAGTAAGGGCATCTTTTAGATCGAGGCAACAGAACTCCCCATTTACTCCGGCATCGGGCATTCTGAAGCTCCTTCTCGTCCGACTTTCTTTATTCCTCAAGGAATCGCGTATTCCCCTGAATCGTCACCTGTCCCGAATTCGAATTCAGCAACTTGATAAAACTATCATTCTGTCCGTAGAGTGTACAGTCTTTTAAGATCAGTTGAGCACCCGCATTTCTGATCCGGATAAGCTGACCATCGGCGAGACCGATATGATGATTGATGATGACGTTTTGCAATGTCAATCCTCCCTGACAAAACAGAGCTGCACCCTGGCTGTGATCTCCGATACCATTTGCATTGCCATGACTGAGCGTGACGCCATCGAGAAGAGCATCGTGTTGTGCTGAATCAATCTTTAATACATGATAAACATTATCGGTATTCTGATTCTCAATGCCAAGATCTCCTGAAAGCACCGTCACAAAAGATTCCGGATCACGCAAAGCAAACACACTTCCTCCTTCAGGGAAACCACCGAAGATGGATGTGCTGTCAGGAATGATAAAAGAGATCTCCCTGTCATCGTTCAAATTCGGCAGATAGGTTCCCTCTGCAATAAAAACACTGTCAACATCACGGCAGCCGGCCACACCTAATGCTACTGATAATTCATGCATCGCATCATCCCAGGAAACACCATTCAGTTCTCCATTCGCTTCCTGATCCACATAGAGTTTATCATCCGCAAAAAGAGCGGTCTGCAAACCATAATACAAGCTATCCTCAAAGGTGTTATCAGCAGTCACGCGCGTTTGGTTGACAAGTCCTGAGAGTTGTTTGATGATAATGTTGTCAATATACCAACCATTGATACCGGCACCACCAAAAGCGCCATCAGTAGCGAAGCGAAAACGCAACAGCATAGGTCCGCCTCCGCTTCCTGTGAGATAGATTGTACTATGGATGAAGCCGGTCGTATCAAATTGCACATTGCTATTACCTGTGAATGCGTCCCTTCCTGCTATCGGACTATCTGTATTGGTTGTATTAATGGTGGCAGGATATCCGTTTTCAATAAAATCAGGTCCGGCATCAACCCATGTCGTGCCACCATTATAGGAATACTCGACGACACCACCATCATAATTGGCTTCAGTCTGATATCGGTGATAAAAGGTGATCTGCACAGGACCATCCGACGTGATGACCGGATCCATCAGCGTGAGTGCATAATCCGACAGGTTGCTATAGTCTTTGCCATACCAGGATCGCGTTGGGCTTACAAAGAGCGAAGTACTCTTTACCCAGACTTTAGACCCATTACCTAACAATTTGATGGATTCATATTGATCGGGAGTCTCAGCGTTATCCTCCGACAAGGTCATGGTCTCCGTGGCGGAGCAAGGACTCACAAAAGCCCTGTAGGTAAACATCACCGAATCCATCACGCCAAGAGTATCAGTGCTGAAGAATACAGTATCGCCGCTCAACTCTCCGCCGGATCCAGGGATATAGATCAGCTCATCGGAGAGTATATCCGCAAATTCAAGGTCGCTTTTGCCGACACATTCGCAAGTCGTCTTCACGGTCAATGTCACTTCTTGTCCCTCTGTCGCCAGAGTTGTATCCGCGTGGCTTTCTATGCGTACACCATTCGGGATCGCGAAAGATTCGTCCCCATCATTATAGTCATCAGAGCTTCCCTGATCCGCATCTACACCCAAACCACGGCCTGCAAAGGCATCCCAGATGACACAATGATATTGTCCTCCGTAATTCAACTCATCGGCAAGCAGGATCGCATCGCGTCCATCGACAAAGCCGGGACTACATGGCTGGAGCTTTAATGCATCGATGACCAGTTGCAATGCAATACTATTTCCGCCGTCGCCATGGTAAAGGTCGGGATCTACTCCTTCCATTTCAATGATGTTCCAGGTCATATCCCAAAGCATCGTACACCATACCGATCCGATAAAATGTACGCTCGGATTTCCATTGATTAAAGGGGCAGTTGCTACATCTGCATACGTAAATGGATTTACATCCGTGTCAATCGTGTATGGATAGGTTCGGATACCTGTACCTTCTATTGGTTCCCCGATGACGTACGTCCCAATCCCCCTTGGATCAGTGGCAGAGGCAGATGACCAGTCTGTTGTAAGCATCAGCGCGAAGAAATCGCTCCAGCCCTCTCCCATTTGTTCTTCGTTGTTGAGGCAACTGGAATTGGCCGGACCACCTGTAAGCCTTATTGAAATCCCATGACCGTATTCATGCGTGATGATGCCATTATCAAAGTCTCCATCCGGTGTAAACATGGGTACAGAATCGAGAGAAGCGTTCACGACGGCGGTGTCCATAACGTCTTTGAGACTATTGCCATCGTTGAGACTGATCATCACTGCCGGAATCACGATTGCATTATCAGCGCCACCCATTGCGAACGGAGCACCGGATTCATTATTGATCACGATAGCTGCGATGGCACCATGATTCTGCACATTCTTGACTTTAACATCAAAGTCACAGTCTCCTCTATCGATGACAACAATGTTTCCGTCAAGATCATCGCTATTTGTAATGGTCCCGCACGCTTCATGCGTTCCACCTGCGTCCTGTACGAGAATCAAATCTCCCGTCGTTAACCCGATATCTTCCAGGTGATTGTTGGCGCTAAAATCAGATTCAACAGCAAACATGGAGCCCGCGATGGAAGGCGGTGTGTTAATTGTTAATGGAGATGTTTCCGGTACTGGAGACCAGAGATACATCTGCATTCTTCCACCTGAACCATCGACAGGTGTAAAGAAATTTGCATTGTTGGTGCCTCCGCCATCCTGAGCTTCTGCGCGTACATAATCTGCACCAAGTCCTCCACGTCCAAGATTGTTGTTTTGAAAATTTCCGGAGACTTCATCAAACCCATACTGGTACATCACATCATGGATGATATTATTCCAATAAAAGAGATTCGTGATACATGCGGAAAGATTATCTGTGGCATCGAGAGAAGGCACAAACGGATAATCAAACCGGAGATTAGAAGTGTCGGGACTAAAGCCGGGGGCATTATTGTTATCCATGTCCTCATAAGCATAGACGTTATTGCCGCGGGTATAGGTGAAGTTTGTTGTTCCATTGTTATGCCAGCGCAGTGTGACAGCAGGATTACCCTGACCCGCCAATGTCCAGGGTCTGACCTCGATGGACCTGGTTCCATGATTCGGAGACTCCAAAGGCATTGCAAAGACATTGTAGCTGCTGTCCGGAGCCGTCAGCATAAAACTCTGAGGAGCCATCGAAGTGCCGCCCTGTTTTTTCGTTTTCAGGCAGTCACCAGAAGGTGTGTCAAATGCACAGTGCAGGACCAGGTTATCCTTCCGGATAAATGCACCTGTGTGCGCATCGATGAATACATCCCAGATATTTTCATTCTCAATCTCAGAAATTTGTACCCTCCAGCAAAGCAGGACAGCTTTCTGATCTTCTTTCATCCATACCAATTCAGCTTCGATTTCGGATCGCGACAGGGTACCGGGCGTAAAAACGAATTTGATATCCTGTCCGAATTGATTTTGTTCTTTCCTGATCAACTCGGGATTGGGAAAAGTATAACCCAGATGAGCTGCTGATTCTGCAACGGCAGCTTGTGCAGAGATTCCAGGCATATGCGATGGTGCCCTGTTGTACAGGTCAGGAATCCAACGGTTTCCAAAACTTACAAGTCGATCACCCATGAGGTTGAGATTCAGTATCCCGTTGAACACCCGGATATCCCGATACTTTTGTTCCAGGTAAATATGAGTGATACCGATACGTTCTGTAGTATAAGCATTTGTGATTCGGTATTCAGTGAGGTCTGAGGTATTGAGTCCTATAGTCGTTCTATGTTGATCGAGCAATGCAGCAATTTCCTGACCTCCTGGTTGGGCAAAGCTGATGGTCGTCAGAAAGGTAAACAGGGAGATTAGTAGTAAACGACTCATAGGACAAATACATCAACAGACCATTGAGAGGATCAAAACTACCGGTTTTAGGTGAGAAGAAAAATTTAACTGTTGCTCCTTGCGCAGTAGATGCTAATTGATTTACTGTCGTTTGGGAATATGTCCGATCTTCTTTAGGTCAATCAGCACTAACTCGTGGTAGTCCGTTTTTTGATCAGGTTGAAGGCCCAATTGTAGTGGCTTGATGTATTCGATCTTATGTATGTAGCCAATGACGATGAGCCTGTCCAGGGATAGCGCTTCTTTTCAAAGAGTTCCTGGTCACTATGTTTCTCAATGATTGCCTGAAGTTTTGCATGAGACTTATGTAAAGAGATCCTGATGTCGTTGAGTGTATGATTTTGATAGTCCTTCCGAATTTTCTTGTTAAGCGCTTTAATATCTCTCCAGGTGTACCCTTTAGCAGGCATTTCAGGCTTGTTACCTGCCATTCCGATTGTGTACCAATGTAATAACATCAAATGCCAATGATACAAGTGAGCCAGAACGTCTCTCATATTCCGGTTCATTGTGCCTGGTGGAAATTCTGACAACTGCTTTTCTTCAGGAAAGGAGTCGATGAACTCAATCAGTTTTTGATAGTTATCATGACTTTGCCTGAGTAACTCTCTCTTCGTTTTTGGTACTGCCATACTCTTGCTAACGTTTTTTTGAAATGCGTTTGGGCCACTTTCAGTCGTCACGAATTTCAATGTTTTTCCCGGGTTACAACCCACTAAGACGAACCCCTGTTGCCAGCCATTTTCACTTTATGAAATGCTTCCCTGATGCAGCTCATGGAGTTCGCTGGAAATACCTTCACCTGATTCCTCAAGAAGCCAAAGAATGGACCATTTGTTAGTGCAATATAAATCCCCGTCAATTAACCGTACAAAAATTAGGTTGAATCATGTTTTGTACGGCAATGATCCATACATTTGTCCAAAATTCAGGTCAAATGGCAACCAAACTTCGAAAGAAAGAGGACACAAGAGTGGAATTACGGATAAGCAATGAGGATAGAGAACTCTTTGAATATGCAAGTACTTTGAAAGGCTTTAAGTCCTTCTCTGAGTTTGCAAGACTGGCTATTCTCAAAGAATCACAGGCAATCATCAATGAAGAAAAGAGTATTCTCCTCTCTCAACCGGATAAAGAGATTTTTTTCAATGCGCTTGATGGGTATCGAAGAAAAGCCCAATGAGGCTCTTATCGCCGCGATTAAGTTTCACAAATGAATTTGGCACTACATAAACAGAGTTGCGCATTTATACTCTATAGCCGAAATTTTAGAAGAGATCATTTCTCTAGTGACACACGCGGTCCGATCATCGATTGAAGATGCTTTTGTTCAACCTTGCCCAATCCTCGCACTACCGGAAATCTTCTGAGAAGTATTCACCGCCTCTCCTACCTCCACATTTCCGTACCACCCATCCCTCGCATAATGCACATACTTCATCAGCAGGAATGCATCGAACCAGTGAAAGAAGCGTTTCATAAAGGAACGTTGGGACGCTGTGTTTGATTGAAGTTCCGCCAGCTTTTTGTCAAAATGGTTTTCCTGAAGGAAGTGCATCACGCAGAGTGAAATGTCTCGCTGAATGAAGAAATTCTGCAAGTCGCCTTTGAAAGCATAGAGCTCTGGTACAACATCAATAAAAGCTTTGAGATCAATAAAAGACTGTGGATTATAGGTCGTCAACGGAGCGCCCTCCAGTGCAGTCGTCATAGCACGTCCGGTACCGAAGGGAACCCTGTCGGATACTCTCGGTGACGGATAAACGGTGGTAGATGTCAGTTCAGCAAAAGCGCCGCGGGCGATCACCTTGTGCAGAAAATAGAAGTCCTCTCCTGCCTGCCGCATGTTCATACCGCCGACCTTGCAATACACACCCGCACGCACAGCCATCGCCGAGCCGATCGTCTGAAACGCATACGGACATCCCGCCCAGCGTTGCATACCGATGAAATACCGCAGGTGCATTTCGTAGTCGATGATCACCTTGCGGTGCGCATCAGATAATCCCTCCAGTGGATGCTCAAAGGCAATGGAACAACCTTCTATCCTGGGATTATCAATAAAGAACTTCTCCACTTCCATCAGATAGTTCTTCTCCACATGACAATCGGCATCGAGGCTGAGGATCACACCATGCGGTCTATTCAAGACTGCAAAACGTCGCGCGGCCTCGTCCATACCGATCTTCCGTGCGAGGCCGACACCGGCTTTCTTGCGAGACAGATCAGGTTGATAAAGAATATGGTATCGTCTTTCAGGCGACGAATGCAGTGCTGACCATTCAACGGACTTGTAAAACGTCGTTTCATTGATCTCGCAAATTTCATTGTTGCTATCTTCAGAATGATTGATGACTACGATGACTTCTGTAGAGAAGAAGGCGGAGGCGGAGGCGAAGGCGCAGGAAGAAAGGTCATTTAATGTCGTGATCAGGTGCGCTTCCGCCAAAGCGGGAATAACCACGATAATGGATAAATCCGGATCAGGCGATTCCTTGATCAGAGGCACCTTGTAGAAGGCATGTGTGAGGAAGTAGTGGTGCAACTTGTTTTTTGGATGTTTGAAAGTTTGAAGGATGCCGCCAACACTGACGCTTGAAGGTCCCTTGGACGCTTCAAGGTCGGTGCCCCGACCAACTCACGTCAGGCAGACTCCTTAAGTTCGCGCTTGTGATCAAAGGTGACCAAAATACATCTTGCCTCGTAGAGTTGCATTATCTGCCATGCATCCAATACCTAAGCTTGTTCTTCAAATACGAACAAGTGCGTATAGAAAAGTATGAGCATTATCAAAAAGGGAGCTATCGGAACAGATGTTATATCGCATCAGCCCAGGGACGTGAAATGCTCAGCGTGCCACTACTCAAGGGAAAAAATCAGCAGCAACTCATTCAGGATGTCGGTATCGCCTATCATACACCCTGGCATGCGCAACATTGGAATGCCATGCAGACAGCGTATGGGAAAGCACCCTTCTTTATTCACTATGCAGATGACCTCCATGATATTCTCATTAGTCACTATGAGAAGCTCTACGACCTGAACAGGACGATTCTGAAATGGCTTTTGCGGAAAACACATGCGCCTGCTCAATTGATGGAGTCTTCCGGTTACGCAGAGGCAAGTGTTGAAGGATCAGTTGACTATCGGAATACCATCCTACCGGAAACAGAATTTCAATCGCCTGCATATAACCAGGTATTCATGGATCGATTGGGTTTTATAGCAAATCTGAGTGCGTTGGATGTATTGATGAATCTTGGGCCAGAGGCTTATACATATTTAGAAACGCTGTTGGCTGTTGGCCGATAGCTGTTAGCAAAATCAGACATTGTATTTGATGCCTCACACCGAGGCACAGAGAACACAGAGGGCTTTCGTAGCAGATGCAACTTTGAACATTGAGTCCACTCCGAAAAGTGCTTCACTACCCCCTGACCCCCTAAAGGTGGAACCGCCGCCCGCATAATACATTGAAATTCAATGTGCGTGGACTTCCCCTTCAGGGGATCGAGGGGTGCGGGAGGACAAAAGATGACTT
>DATDQA010000164.1:0-5109 GCA_035292505.1 Saprospiraceae bacterium
AAGTCGCCCACGTCAGCAAGGCGCTTCTGGGGCTTATCGCATTCATTATTTATTACCTGCCGCGTTGTATTGGTTAACACTGCACAACTGGAAATCTTACGATTACAGTGCAGCTGGATCACTTATCGTTTTGAGGAGAAATCGGCGAAATAGGGGAAATAGGTCAAATTGGGAAATGGAGAAAATTGGAAGAAATCGGTTAAATGGGTGAAATCGGGCAATTCGGAAGCAAGTAAATCGAAAGAGATGTTTAATTTTGGACAAACCACTCACATATGCACAAATCGGATGGATTTGAGGATCTCATCGTATGGCGCGAAGCAATCAAGCTAGCCAAAGATATTTTTTCGCTTTATGAGAACTGTAAAAATTTCTCTTTAAAGAACCAAATTGAGCGATCGGCAATTTCTATTTCATCTAACATAGCAGAAGGCTATGAGCTTGACACGAATCGTCAGTTTATTAAATATTTATTTATTGCCAAGGCTTCGTGCGGTGAGGTGAGATCACAATTACTTCTTTCACGAGAAATACAATTATTTCCTCAAGATAAACTGACTCCGCTCATTGAATCCGCCAGGAAGTTATCGGTAATGATATACAAACTGATCCAGGAAAGACGAAAGAGAAAATAATCACTTCGGTTTTCCGATTTCCCCGAATTCTCCGATTTTACCGACTTCTCCGTCTTCTCGGCTTCTCCGATTTTCTCTAGTTCCTCATCGCTTTATAAATGGCCGTGTGCACCCGCTGCCTGTACTCACCGTTGATGAGCTTATTGTTGTCCATCGAAGGATACGTGCGATTGGAGAGAAACACAAATACAAGACCGGAAACAGGATCATTCCAGACACATGTGCCTGTGAAGCCGGTATGACCATAGGTGGCATCAGAAGCAAAGGGTGAAGTGAGGTTGCGCTTCGTGGGATCAAGTTCTTTCATATCGAAGCCGAGAGCCCTCCGGGTAGAGCCTTGTACCCTCGACGTGAAGAGACCAACCGTCTCTGCAGCGAAATAGCGTGTTCCACCATAGAGACCGCCATTCATCAGCATCTGCATCAGGACGGCAAGCGAGTGTGCATTACCAAAAAGACCTGCATGACCGCTGACACCTCCCAACATTGCAGCACCCATGTCATGAACATAACCTTGCAATCGTTGATTCCGGAAGTAATGGTCTTCTTCGGTAGGAACAATCTCTGAGATATCGAAGGCGGTTAGTGGATTGTAAAGTAAGCGTGTCAGACCTAATGGTCGGTAAAACTGATCTGCACAATACTGATCAATTGTCTTCCCTGTTTGCGCCTGGATCAATTTTGCGAACATGAAAAAAGCCAGATCACTATAGACATAGTCACCGGAAGATTTCAATTCAGAGTCCAGGATACGATGCCAGATGGTATCCTCATAGCCGGTGCGCATGTACAATTCATTTGCAACAGGCACTTCATATTTTCTACTCGGACGCTTACGATAGTACCTTTTCAGTGGTTTGGATTTATCCGCGGATTCTTTGACTGTCTCCTTGTAGAAAGGAATCCAGGGAATAAGACCTGCCTGATGTGCAAGTAATGTATTCACACGGAGGTCTGCTTTATTTGATCCCTGCACATCAGGAAGAAATTCACCGAGAGTATTATTGAGATTGATCTTGCCTTCATTTGAGAGCCGCATCAAAGACAAGGTAGAGGCAGCGACTTTTGTAATAGAAGCGAGATCATACAAATCTGAGAGCTGCACTTCGCGCAATGTATCATACGTAAAATGTCCAAAAGCTCTTTCATATACCACTTTTCCATCTCTGGCAACCACAATCTGACAACCCGGTGCAGCCTTTTCCTTTATCATCTCCTTCACAATCTCAGCAATGCGGTTCAGCGAGTCGGATGACATCCCCACACGTTCCGGTATTGTGTATCCAAGGCGCATCAACGTTCCCGAATTTATCCCATAGCCCACTGGCAACCTTTCTGTGACGCTCACCGGCAGTTTCCCTTGCATCGCAAATGCACCGAAGATGCCCTGTATCGCGATATCCTGGACAAGAGGATCTTCCTCGTATGCCATTATAAGATGAGGCAGATCTTCAAATGATTTTAAGGCATAGGGACTTCCGAATACGACGACGATGATGTCTGTCTTTGTATTGAGTTCCTTTAGGAAATCAATCATCTCCTGAGTGACACCAAAATTGTCCTCAGTTTTTTTGGAAAGCCCTGTAATCGCAACCAATACAAGATCCTTATGATCCAGCGCTGAGAGCAATGCAGTGTGTCGTGCATATAATGCACTTTTTTCGACAGTAAAATGCTCTGCCTTTACATAGTCGTCAATGCGTTTCTGAAAGATGCCCTGTGATTTCGTACCGATTATCAACGTAGCTACCGAGAGTGTGTCGATCTTCTGAACAGGTATCAGTTTCTTTTTATTTGCCACGATGGTGAGGGCGTTCTCGATGAGCGCGCTTTTTAATGCGATCGCTTCAGGATCATTCACCTGATCCTTGATCTGATTGAGAGGTCGGATGACGTTGCGCACATCTGTGAGTCCAAGGATATACTTATAGCGAAGAATTCGTTTGACATGATCTTCAAGATCTGCCGGATTCAATCTGCCATCCTCAAATGCCAACTTCAATGTGTCGATGGCCGCTTTGATATCCTGTGGTAATACCAGCATATCATTTCCTGCCTCAAAGGCTTTGAGCTCTACTTGTCCGGGCAGATAATACTTCGTCACACCTTTCATCTCCAACGCATCTGTGAAGATGAGTCCGTCAAAGTGAAGATCATTGCGCAACAGATCTGTGACGACATATTTTGATAGCGTAGTGGGTATATTGGGTCTATCATCCAGGGCCGGTATCTGCAGATGTGCCACCATCACAGCCGGAAGGCCTTTACTAATCAGCGAACGAAATGGAAATAATTCTACACTGTCCAGGCGTGCGCGTGAATGTGTGATCACTGGAAGATCAAGATGTGAATCGGTATCAGTATCTCCGTGTCCTGGGAAATGTTTAGCACATGGAAGTACATCGTCATCCTGAAGACCTATCATGTATTGATATGCCTTCGCGGTCACCATATAACGATCCTCGCCAAATGAACGGTCACCGATGACTGGATTTGCAGGATTATTATTGATATCGACAACCGGGGCGAAATTGACATGGATCCCGATGTCCCGGAGTTGTCTGCCAATTATCTTTCCCATTTCATAGATCAGTCTGTTGTCCTGCACTGCACCAAGCATGAGTTGTCTTGGAAAACTGAAGCCGTTTTCTTTGAATCGCATTCCCCCACCCCACTCAGCATCGATCGCAACCATCAATGGAATCTCGGAAAGCACCTGGTAGCTATTGATGAGTTCCGCATGACCTAATGGCGTACCCTGAAAAAAACAAAGTCCCCCGACATGATATCCGCTGATCTGATCTTTCACAGATTGAATATGCTCAGGTCCAAGATCTGAATGTGCGCGGATCATAAAAAGTTGACCGATGCGTTGATCCAGTGTCATCGTTGAATACACACTGTCGACCCATACTTCACTCCTGGATACCTGTGCACTTGACAAGGACGGTGAAAATATCACAGATAACAACAGGATCCATTTTGGTTGTATGGCACAAGTGATGCGATCCATGAACGACGTCAGCCCGTACCAAAACGCCAGTCCGACAGAGTCATTCTGGCGGGGTACGTTGGCGCGGGTGAATTGGCATGAAATGAAAAAAACACGAAGACGCGATTTGACGCGTGTCTTATGTTGTACTTCGTGGATACTCCGGTATATCATTATTGTCCTCCAGATTTTCGCCGCTCAAGTATTTGCGGATCTAAAGCTACGGCATGATCACGATGTTTTTGTGCATTTATTGTATCGCCGACACGCTGATACGCAAGACCAAGGTTGAAATGGGCAGTTGCATTATCCGGTTGCAACTCCACTCCGCGCTTAAAGTAGTTAATTGCCTGTACCGGATTACCTCCAATACCATATGCTACACCCATGGCATGCACCGTTTCATAGTCATCTGGTAGTATCTTAATGGCTTCACTGAGGTATTTAATAGCCTTCATGACGTCATTTTGTTGCTCTCCAAAATAACGACCCGCGTCGCGATACGCGATACCGAGATTCCTCTTCGCGTCTGCATCATCGGGACTCAGAGCCAATACACGCTGATAGGCAGCAATAGACTCATCCCAGTTCTTTAGATAAAACTGCGCATTCCCTTCCAACAGATAAGACAACTTATAGTTAGGGTGAATCGCTTGAGCGCGGTGCAGGTAGTCAAGCGCTTCATGCAAATGGGTATCCCGCTCAGGACTCTGTGGTTTCGTGCCAAATTGTGTGACGAGCTCTCCTCCTGTAGCTGCAAGAAGTTTTGCACTTTTTTGTGAGGTCTGAATGTCTGTCGTAAACAACGTGTAGTTGTCTTTCCAGACCGGATTCCGCATTACAGTACGCATTGACAATGCTAATGCAACACAACCGAGAATGATCCAGACGAGGTTTTTATTGTAATCCAATAAATAGACAAACAGCGATCCTAATGCAATGCTCCATCCCAGCGAAGGCATGTACATAAAACGCTCAGACATGTTTGTACCGATCGGGAATACAATATTCGATACGATAGAAAGCGTAATCAAATAATACAGAACGCCAAATGCCCATACTTTCCGTTTACGAAATCCAGCAATTGCCAATGCAAACAGCGTGAGATAAAACACAAGACTGAGCAATACCTGCCAGTCTCCAAAATGCATGATGTCGATATGGCGTGGATAATAATCATGTGTCAGCGGATGAGGAAAGAAAAGCAGTTGTGCATATTTGCCAAGTGTGAAGAGGATTGTTGCCAATTTCTCTCCCGGGCTAAAGTCTACATATTGATTGCCGACGATCTTCAGAAACGGATTGTTCAATAGCTCACGTGGTGCATCTCCAAACGACCATCCGATCACCTGCCCGCGAAGGACAAGAAACAGGATTGCAGCACCAAGGAAAGGCAACGTGTTCTTCAGCGCCTGCACCCAGGTCTGTTTGGCAAAGAATACCAAGGCCAGGGGAATAATCAGGAGAAATGTAATTGCATTT
>DATDQA010000165.1:0-6356 GCA_035292505.1 Saprospiraceae bacterium
TGACTACACTTGCTTCAACACCGAGTTTTTGCAAATACTTTGGCAATGCGCCAATTACATCAGCCATGCCACCTACCTTGGCATAGGGATAACATTCAAAAGAAGTATGGAGGACGTGCATAAGGAGCGAGCGTGTTTCTGGTTGTGACGAGGCAAAATAGAGACTTGATCGCAATTAGTTTTTCGGATTTCCGTTTCTCTGTGAAAATATAAAAATGTGCAATGACGCCAGCCAGTCCAACAGAACTCTTATCCAAAGGCATCCTTTCGGATGAGAGAACGCTGATCCGTGGGTTGGCCCGGAAATTGAATTAGCAGATACACGTGCTATATGTTGCAATTGTTTTGTATTCCCAGTGGTATTGTGCAAAAAAAAGTTTACCAAAGAACCATCTTGAATTTCCCTGGTCATATTTGTAAATTTGAGGCTAAAAGTTAATTATCATGAAAACGCTCCTCGCTCTCCTCCCCATAATCCTACTCATGGTTTCCTGCGCTGAAAAAACTGATGAGTCTTCAGTTGAGAAGAGTATCTATCTCACCCCTGATATCCTGTGTGGTACGGTACAATTCACGGATGGGTGTGGTGAGCAAATGGATACTCTGATTCGCTTTGGAATCGCATTGATTCATCACATGACATACGAGGATGCCGAATACACATTTGACAAAGTAATAGCAAAGGATCCGGATTGTTTTTGGGGTCATTGGGGAAAAGGAATGACCTTTATTCATCCTCTTTGGCCGGATGAACCTACTCCAGAAAAGATGCAACTAGGCTGGGCGCTATCCCAACGTGCAATCGCATTGGCGAAAAATGAAAAAGAGAAAAAATATGGTGAAGCACTAGCGGCATACTATGAAAATCCGACAGGGAGATCAAAACCTGAACGCCTTGCAACATTTCATGCAGGTTGGAAAGTGGCGCATGAACAGCAACCAGATGATATTGAGGCGACCTTATTTTATGGATTGACGAAGCTATCCACAGCTTCACCGGCTGATAAGACCTATGCTATACAACTCGAAGTCGGAGCACTTGCAGAAAAAGTATTGGAGACGATACCCGACCATCCCGGCGGATTTCACTATGCTATTCATGCCTACGATATTCCTGCATTGGCTCCAAAAGCGCTCAGAGTTGCGGAAAACTATGGTAAGATAGCTCCGGAGATTCCGCATGCCTTGCATATGCCCTCGCACATATTCACAAGACTTGGATATTGGCAAGAGTCTATTGACTGGAACAATAGATCGGCTGCGGCAGCGCAAAAGTTTACTGTCGATGGTAAACTCTCCATGCATTTATTCCATGCGTTTGATTATGTCGTCTACGCGTATCTACAGCAGGCGGAGGATGCGAAAGCGGAAGCAGTCCTCAACCGCCTTGATACAATCACCATGTCTGTTCTTGATAATCCAGCTACGATGTATGCCCTGGCAGCAATGCCAGCGCGTATGGCGCTCGAGAGGCAGCGTTGGAATGAAGCTGCGCAGTTGACATTGATGCGTCCCGATCTGGTGGCTTGGGAGAAATATCCCGCATATGAAGCGATTTTGCATTTTGCTCGTGGAATAGGTGCAGCTCGAAGTGGCAAACCGGATATTGTACAGGACGCCTTGAACAGGCAGGACTCACTTCTTGCTGCAATCGGAGATTCCAAGTCGTTGGCCTATTGGGCTGAACAAATCCGGATTCAGAAAATGGCGGTTTCTGCATGGCAGGCCTTTGGACAAGGCAAACAAAAAGAGGCTTTAGAATTGATGCGCATGGCAGCGGAGAAGGAAGCGGCTACAGAGAAGCACCCTGTCTCTCCGGGGGAAATCCTTCCCATCACGGAGCTCTATGGCGATATGCTTCTCGAAGCAAAGAAGCCTGCTGAAGCTTTGGTTCAATATCAAAAATCACTCGTCAGAAATCCTAATCGCTTCAATACACTCTATGGTGCGGGACATGCTGCTGAATTGTCTGGAGATAAAAACGCCGCACAGAAGTACTTCTCAGATCTTTTAAAAGTGGCGCATGAAGAGAATTCTACCCGAGAGCGTCTGTCTCATGCGCAGAAAGCCATGCATAGTATTTGATGAAGTCGTCTAAGTGGCGGCTAAGTAGGTAGGAAGTTACTTCTAAGTGGTTTCAAGGTTGGGGTTCAAAATTTTGAACCCCAACGCTTCTAAGTGGCAGGTAAGTGGCTTGTAGATGGCTAAGTTTTAAGTCCATTTACACACTACACATCTACACAGTTAAACCTATAAACCTCTCAACCAAAGCCCCTTCAACCCATTAACCCCTATCTTCGCGCCCATGAGCAAGCATGGTAGAGTCCTCGTAGCAATGAGCGGCGGCATCGATAGCACAGTCACGGCTATGATATTGCACGAACAAGGCTATGAAGTCATCGGCATTACGATGAAGACGTGGGACTACGCAAATAGTGGTGGAGTAAAGAAAGAAACAGGCTGTTGCAGTCTGGATTCGATCAATGACGCGCGTCGTGTCGCAGTCGATATGGGATTCTCACATTTTATCGTGGACATCCGTGAAGAATTCGGCGACTATGTCATCGACAATTTTGTAGATGAATATCTCGCAGGACGCACCCCGAATCCTTGTGTCCTCTGTAACACGCATATCAAATGGGAGGCAATGGTGCGACGTGCAGAAGCATTGGATTGTGAACATATCGCTACCGGACATTATGCTATCATCAATAACAAAGATGGTCGCTATTACGTCTCAAAGGCCGTAGACCTGAATAAGGACCAATCATATGTCTTATGGGGACTCAGTCAAACGGCAATGCATAAGACACTGTTTCCACTCGGTACATATACAAAACCGCAAGTCAGACAGATGGCAAAAGCTTTTGGGTACGATGATCTTTCCAAAAAGGCAGAGAGCTATGAAATTTGTTTTGTACCTGACAATGACTATCGCGGATTCCTGAAGAGAAGAAGGCCCGAATTGGAAAAACAGGTTGCCGGCGGAAAATTTGTCGATACTGCAGGTAATATAATCGGGGAACATGAAGGTTATCCCTTCTACACTGTCGGACAACGCAAAGGATTGAAGATTGCGATGGGGAGGCCAGTCTATGTCACCGAGATTCTTCCTGAGACAAATACTGTTGTACTGGGTGATGTCGAAGATCTCGTGAGAAATGGGATGTTGGTCGGGAGAGGGAATTGGATGAAGTATCTGTCACTTCCGGAAGGACTTGAGGTTGTGACCAAGGTGCGTTATCGCGATGCGGGGACTTTGTCGACTCTGCATGGTACAGATAACCTGGTGGACGTACGGTTTCTCGCAAATGTCAAGGGCATTGCTCCCGGACAAAGTGCGGTCTTCTACGAAGGAGATGATGTGGTAGGAGGTGGAATCATTCAAAGAGGGCAAAACCTTTCATGAAGCTGAAATTCACATACTTCGCGGTTTGTACTTTCGCAGTTCTCCTGATCTCTTGTGGTGAGGATCCCATCGTCGTTGATCGCGGAGAAGGCTATTTCCCGCTAAAGTCAGGCAGTATACTGGAGTACCGGGTGGATTCAATCATCTTCGACGATGCGGGTGCAGGGAATAAGCTCGATACTTTTTCAGCATTTGTCCGTGAGCGAGTATTGGATAAGATTTTTGATTTGGAAGGAGATTCGGTGTTTCGCATCCAGCGCGAGCATCGTCTTCTTACGGATGATCCCTGGCAAGTCACAGATATCTGGACAGCTTCCATTGATCGAATTGAAGCAAATCGTGTCGAGGAAAATCAGCGGCTTGTAAAAATGGAATTCCCACTTTATCAGAAAAGAAAATGGAATCCAACAAAGTACATGAACACATTGATCCAGATACCAGTAGGGACAGAAATAATCAATATGTTTTCCTTTTGGAGAGGTGTAGTCATCTCAATTCATTTGCCAGAACAGATTGGTGAATTTGCATTTGATAGCGTCATGACTTGCCACCAGGCCAATGATGACAACGAGCTAGAGCGACGTTTTGTTCTTGAGAAATATGCTAAAGGATTAGGCTTGGTATTTCGCGCCGATACAATTGTGGATTCGCGTTGCGAACGCATTAGTGACTTTGAGCCTTGTCGTGGAATGAACTGGATGCAGAAAGGCGAGAAGGGTTATATCATGCGTATGGAGTTGATCAACCACAATTAAACCCATGACTTCTCACCTGAGGACGATCCCTGGATTTGTCCGTATTGGTTCCACCGGCAAAACGCGGGGTATTGAAGGAGAGCTCAAACTCTACGTCGATGATGGCTATCTCGACGATGCTTTGAATACCGGTTTTTTATTTCTCGAGCTGAATGGAAATAAAGTGCCCTTGCAGATAGAGTCCATGCGTGAGATAAAGGACATCCTGGTCAAATTCCATAATATCAATGATCCCACTGCTGCGTCGAAGTGGAGTTCTTTAGAAGTATTTCTCCCTATAGATGAAATGACATCAGACGAAGCACCAGAAGTCCTTTCTCAACTCGAATACCATAACCTGCCTGGTTTCATCATTTATGATGTGCAACTTGGAAATATTGGCCAGATTCTTGAAGTGCGGGAATTCCCGCAACAGGAAATGGCAGTTATACAATATTTGGATCATGAAGTACTTGTTCCCCTAAATCCCGTATTCATTATTGAAATCGATCATGAGAAACGAACTGTATTTATGGATCTGCCTGCAGGACTTTTGGATATGTAGGAAGATTTGACAACTTTTTGAAATTGTCAAATCTGATCCGGGAATTACGTCAGGAATGGATAATCCTTCTGCACATAATTATCCTCATACAATTCCGACGGTTCTGGGAATGGTGACTCCTCTGCAAATGCTACTGCGTCGTCAATTTCTTTGGTGATGCGTGCCTGAATTTCATCTAATTCCGGCCTTGATGCCACATTTGATTTGAGAATTCTTTCTTCAAGTGTCAGGATAGGGTCGCGAGCCTTATATCCTTCCACTTCCTCTTTAGAGCGATAGCTGGCAGGATCGGAAACTGAATGTCCACGATAGCGATATGTCTTAATCTCGAGGAAGTATGGTCCTTTTCCAGAACGGATATGTTCAGCAGCTTCGAGGAGTGCTTTATTCACCAATTCCACATCCATCCCATCTACGGTACTATTTGGCATGTCATATCCCAATCCGAGTTTATGAACATCGGGAATGTTACTTGTGCGACTTACGGATGTCCCCATGGCATAGCCATTATTCTCACAGATATAGAGAATCGGTAGCTTCCAGGTCATCGCCATATTGAAAGATTCATGCAGTGCACCTTGTCGTGCAGCACCATCACCAAACATCGTCACGCAGATTTTGTCACTCTCGCGATACTTTTCAGCAAATGCAATCCCCGTCCCAATCGGAATCTGAGCACCGACAATACCGTTTCCCCCGAAGTAATGATGCTGAGCGCTGAAAAAATGCATCGAACCGCCCTTGCCTTTATTCACGCCAGTACGCTTGCCGAAGAGTTCGGCCATGCAGCCTTTCGTATCGAGGCCTCTGCTGATCGCAGTTCCATGTTGTCTGTACGCAGTTACTACGGGATCATCTGGACGAATTGCGGTTGTCATCGCAGCTGCGATAGCTTCCTGGCCGATGTAGACATGGAGGAAACCCCGAATCTTGTTTTGTGAGTACATCATAAGCGTCCTTTCCTCAAATCGCCGGATACGTAACATCGTCTCATACCAGGAGAGATAGTGCCCGATGGTCTGTGAGCCATTTTCCTGAGCACTTTTCTGGACAGTCCGTTTCATTGCAGCTTCAGCCATGTATCTTGAGAATTTTACAAATCAGTCAAAGAGAATGCCAAAGATAGGCTGATCCGGATTCTTTGGGGCAAGAGTCGTATTTGGAGTAACGTCTCATTTTGATTGTTTTCCACGCCTGTTCGGTGCCATAGGCATCCCTTTGGGGCAGACAGGCACGAACGACACGTCTGACTATCTGTCAAAGCAGACAGGCCCTGGCAGTCATAGGCGGGCGTGCCATGTTGAGCCATTCAACAGGGAACTTGTAAAACTTGTCCGAACAAAAGGGCGGACGTCGTTTTTCAACTGCCTTTGGCAGTCATGGGAGGAACCTGTAAAACGTCGTTTCATGGGAGGAATTTGTAAAACGTCGTTTCACGGGAGGAACTTGTAAAACGTCGTTTCGGGAGGAACTTGTAAAACGTCGTTTCATGGTAGTAACTTGTAAAACGTCGTTTCACGGGGGTAACTTGTAAAACGTCGTTTCATTGGGAGGAACTTGTAAAACGTCGTTTCATGGGAGGAACTTGTAAAACGTCGTTTCATGGGAGGAACTTGTAAAACGTCGTTTCATGGGAGGAATTTGTAAA
>DATDQA010000166.1:0-2517 GCA_035292505.1 Saprospiraceae bacterium
AAAGTGCTTCAACTGCCCCCTGACCCCCTAAAGGTGGAACCGCCGCCCGCGTAATACATTGAAATTCAATGCGCGTGGACTTCCCCTTCAGGGGATCGAGGGGTGAGCGTGGGCAAAAGATGACTTTTCGGACTAGACTCAAATGTAAAAGTCAAAAGTTTAAGACAAGGGATTCACTTTTCACTTTTACATTTAGTGTTTTACATTTTGACTTTTTTCGGGATATATGCCAAATGACAACATATTGATTATCGGTCAGGGCCTCGCGGGTACAGCCCTCGCCTTCGCCCTTATCGAGAAAGGATTATCTGTACACATCATAGATGACACACATGCTACCGCATCCTCACTGGTCGGCATCGCCGTGATTAATCCTGTCACCGGGCGCCGTTACGCAAAATCCTGGAATATCGATGAACTGCTTTCTCATGCTCCAGAGAGATACGCTCGAATAGGTAATCTCTTAGGAAAAGAATATCTCTCGCCGGTATCTATTTATCAGGTGTTGGCAGATGCGAGAGTAGAGGAGATCTGGATGCTGCGGGCCGCCGATCCGGAGTTTCAGCCATACCTGGATAAAGAAATCATTACGTTGTCAAGTCCAGGCTTACGAAATTTACGTTGTGCGGAAATACATCGTGCATTTCACTTGCAGGTGTCTGCATTGATTCATGATTCCGCAAAGTGGTTTGCGAAACAAAAGATATTGATTCAAGAAGTGTTCGAACCAAAGGCAATGCAGGTATTATCAAATGGCATCACATACAAGGGACACAATTACGATCATATCATCTTTTGCGAGGGACATCGCGTCCTCCGGAATTCACTCTTCAGTAACCTTGAGATCTATCCCATGAAAGGCGAGTATCTCATCTGCCGCATTCCCGGTCTCGCGCTTACGCAGCATATCAAGTTCGGCATCAGTCTTATTCCTCTTCCCGAAATGGATGTTTACTGGTGTGGCGCAACCTACGATCGATACAATCAAAATCCGTCCCCAACAGACGCGGGACGGAGCTACATCCTGAATCACCTTAAAGAAATTGTGCACATCCCATTTACTGTCGCACATCATGGCGTGGGTATTCGCGCTACTACACGTGACAGACGACCTTATGTGGGTACTCATCCGGATTATCCGCGCGTACATGCCATCGCCGGTCTCGGTACAAAAGGCGCATCATTGGCTCCATATTGTGCAATGGCCATCACCGAATATCTGGACAATGGGAAAATAATCCCTGACGAGGTACAGATCCTGCGACATTCTGGTTAACTTGAGATATGTTCATTTGTCTGCGCATGACGTTATCCGCGAGGAGAAATTAGCGTGAATTCGCGTACTTCGCGGATAGACAGAGGCGTTAATACACTGTTAAACATTGAATCTTCTGTGCATATCGGATCCCGTACGCATCTCACAGATGTAAAACACCAAATTCATGCGAATTACCACCATCGGACTGATACTCGGCGTACTGCTCACAACTCCTTTTTTCCAATCCTGTAAAACCAAACAATTGCAAAAGGATAATACACCCTCTGCACAGTTTAACTATGAGCAGGTCTGGAAGCAAATCGATTCACTTGAAAGAAATCAGCTTTACCAGTCTGCACTCACATTGACGCAAAAAGTCTCTATTGCAGCCACGCAAGAGAACAATGGTCCGCAGTCTGTAAAGTCGGCCATTTACATCAATAAATATGCAGTCTATCTCAATGAAGACGGAATGGTGCATGCCATCGCCGGCATGGAAGAGGCGCTGAAAGGTGCTCTGGAACCGGCAAAGTCAATCCTTTACTCCTTGACGGCCGAACTGTACGCAACCTATCTCCAGTCGCAATCATGGAAACTCCGGGACAGAACAAACCTATCCACTACTCCAGGTGCTGATATTCAGACCTGGGATATTGACGACTTTATTACAAAAATCAATGAGTATTATTTCGCAAGTCACACCTATGCAGGATTGCAGTGGATATCTGTTTCAGATTATGCTACCATCCTGACAAAATCAGAGAACACTGATCATCTCCGTCCTGTCCTCTATGACATTCTCGGCCACCGGGCGATTGATTATTTCATGGAGCAGTATGCTTTCCTTACAGATCCGGTGTATGCTTATACCCTTACGGATCTTGCTACCCTTGCTCCTGCAGAAGAGTTTGCGCGGTATCAGATTCAGTCACCGGATGAAGGCTCATACAAGAGAAAGGCGCTCGAAGTATTTCAATCATTGACAACTTTTCATTTAGGTGAACCACCAGACGCATTGATTGACCTCGATGTCAAACGCCTGCAGTTTGTGTATGAGAATCTTGAGAATGAAGGAAAGGATGAAGCATATCTCCGCGCATTGGAGAATCTGGAAAAACAATATCCCACTGCAAAGGCGGTTGCAGAAATTGGATACTTCAAAGCGCTGTACTACCAGCGACTTGCAGGAAAATATAAAGGACAAAAAGAGGACCCACACAAATATGACCTCCGCACCTCCAAACAGATCTGTGAACAAA
>DATDQA010000167.1:0-13396 GCA_035292505.1 Saprospiraceae bacterium
AATCAGTCCTCAGTCTACGAAATCAGTCCTCAGTCTTCAGTCCGCAAAATCAGTCCTCGGTCTACGAAATCAGTCCTCAGTCTTCAGTCCGCAAAATCAATCCTCAGTCTGCAAAATCAGTCTAAATATTTCTCAGGATTGTTGAGCATATGATTGAGCAGACGGCCGGTTTCAATAAATCTGTCAACGAGTTCATGATGTTGTGATTCAATAATATACTTGCAGGACAATGAGAAATCGAGCCATACAAGAGTCTCACTATTTTCCATATCGGCGTCAGTCGTCTTGGAAATAAAGTGCTTACGATATAGACGTTTACGGTATCCTTCTGCGATATTGGAGCATACTGATCTACTGCTATTTC
Source organism: Saprospiraceae bacterium (assembly GCA_035292505.1). GTDB lineage: Bacteria > Bacteroidota > Bacteroidia > Chitinophagales > Saprospiraceae > DATDQA01. Next base: position 365 of record DATDQA010000167.1, read on the forward strand.
GTATTTGAGTTGTCAGCGAGTATCTCTCAATGTCAGGAAAAGACTTTGTCATCTCAAATATCAGCATCGCATTGTCAAACGCCTTTTGATATACGATGAGCTTTCTGAAATCCCCCATATGATTTGGATTAAGCAGATTACGAGGTCTATGTCTCCCAAATATAACGCACTGGACTGCCAGACTGTGGACTGCAGGACTGCCGGACTGCGGACTGCCAGACTGCAGACTGCCGGTCTGTGGACTGCCAGACTGCGGACTGCCAGACTGTGGACTGCCGGTCTGTGGACTGCCAGACTGTGGACTGCCAGACTGTGGACTGCCAGACTGCCAGACTGTGGATTGCCGGACTATGGACTGCCGGATTGTGGACTGCCGGACTAGGTTTTCCTCTTCTTCTTCTTCGCAGCCGGAAAGAGCACGTTGTCCAGGATCAGGCGATAGCCGGGTGAATTGGGATGGAGGCTCAGATCTGTCTCCGGATCTCCGACATGATGCCTGTAGTCTTCCGGGTCATGGCCACCGTAAAACGTCCAGGTACCTTCTCCATAGCTGCCATGGATATAGCGGGCTTCATGCTCCGGTTTGTTTTCACCAAGGATGAGCACTTCTGATTTGACATACGCCATATCAAAAGCGGTAGATTGACCCATAAATCCTTTCACCGTACGGGTATGATTTTGTGTAAGCATGGTGGGTACAGGATCCCATTTTGCCGAGAAATCAAAGAGGGTGAAATAATCCTGCTCGGGCAATACGCGACGAAGGCGATTGTCGATAGTTGAAAACTCGTATTCGAGAGGATTTGCGATCAACTTGAAATCCTTGAAGGCAAATGTCTTCGAGAAATCGAGCTTGTTCTGGGCATCAGGGTCAGCAGCATCCCCATCATACATCTCCGCACAAATATCTACGCCCTCTGCAGCAAGCGCGATATCATAGGAATCAGTCGCCGAACACATCGCAAACATAAAACCGCCGGCACCCACATACTCTTTGATGCGCAGCACTACATCGAGTTTGAGTTGGGACACTTTTGTATACCCCAGGTCGGTCGCTAATGCTTCCATGCGACGCTGACTTTCTTTATACCAGGGTTGCATGCTGAACGATCTGTAGAATCTACCATACTGCCCTGTGAAATCTTCATGGTGCAGATGCAGCCAATCATACTTCGGAAGCTGATCACCTATCACTTCCCGGTCATAGATCTTTTCATATGGAATCTCTGCATAGGTCAACACCAGCGTCACAGCATCATCCCATGGCTGTATGCGTTCGCCTCTTGCATTGAAGTCAGGAGTATAGACAGCAATCTTCGGAGCGACTTCCAACTTGATCGCATCCTGGTTGATTTCAGGATCGGCAATCTGTTCGATGATCTGATTGAATTGGACGTCCGAAATGATCTCGAAGGACACATCCCTTGTCCTGCATTCCTTTTCAAAGGACAGAAAGTGCTGAAAGGCGAAGCTGCCTCCGCGATAATTAAGCAGCCACCAGGCCTCTACTCCCTGATCGAGCACCCAGTATGTGATGCCGTATGCCTTCAGATGGTTACGTTGGTCTTCGTCCATGGGAATCAGCATATAGGCGGATCGGGCGGTGGAAATACTCAATACTATGAAACAGATCAGGAAGACAAGCCTTTGTATCATATGCTTATAATTGTTCAGTGTTTTAAAACGCGTTTTTCTGGAATTGATTGCAAAGGTACAGTCTTCAGTCTTCAGTCTACAGTCAGCAGCCGGCAGTAAACTGACAGTAGAGGACTGTGGATTGCGGACTGCGGACTGACCGAGGACTGCAGACTGGCTTTGGTCTGTGGACTGAAGACTGACGGACTGTGGACTGACGGACTGAGGACTGTGGACTGACGGACTGAGGACTGAGGACTGACGGACTGTGGACTGACGGACTGTGGACTGATAAGCTACCCACCAAATTCCCATCTTTGCCCGTTTCTTATAATAAATCTGCACTATTGGAAGCTTTTAGTCTTCAATTCCCGACATGGTTTGTCGGCCTTTGTGTTGTGTTGGGTGTTGCTTTTGCCCTTCTGTTGTATTTCAGGGATAAAACCTTTGTCGATCATCCACAATGGACGAGGATATTGATGAGCTTTTTGCGGTTTCTCAGTGTCACCACCATCAGCATCTTGCTGTTGTCTCCTTTCCTGCGGCTCTTTAAAGAGAGTGTGCAAAACCCGGTGATTGTGATCGGACAGGACAACTCAGTGTCGATTGCCGATGGCATGTCAAAACAGGATTCTGTTTCTTATGTCGCTGCCTTCAATCATCTGACCGATCGACTTGGTGAGAAATACGATGTGCAGGTTGTGACCCTGGGAGAGTCTGTACGTAACCGCGATACCTTCTCTTTCAATGAACCTGTGACGGACATCGCGCAGTTTCTCGATTATACAACTGAACAGTATGGAGATCAGAATCTCGGCGCCATCATCCTTGCAACAGATGGCCTCTATAATCGCGGAAAAAATCCACTCTATCTGACACGTAAGACCACCGCACCCATTTATGCAATTGCATTAGGTGACACGACAATCAAAACCGACATGCTTGTCGCTCGTATCATCCATAACAAAATTGCCTTTCTGGGAGACAAATTTCCATTACAAGTCGACGTCTCAGCCAGCCGATTGAATGGCCGCAATGCCACTCTGCGCATCGAACGGATCGATGGAAATCAACGTACATCCCTGGAACAACGCACCATACGTATCGATAGCGAGCCTTGGTTCCGTACAGAAGAATTCACACTTGAAGCACTGCAACCGGGCATTGTCCGATACCGTGCATCGCTCAGTGGGATAGCCGGCGAAGCCCTGTATGTTAATAACTCAAAGGACTTTTATATCGAGGTGATAGATGGTCGGGTGAAGATCCTTGTGTTTGGCAATTCCCCGCATCCCGATATTTCTGCATTGCATGCAGTCCTTCAGGAAAATCAGAATTATACACCGGAGGTATCGATGATGCGTGACTTCAAAGGAAATGTCAAGGACTATGATCTGGTGATCTTCCATCAACTCCCAAGCATACAGCATGATATCACGCCGATCATCAAAGAGATGGATGCATTACTAAAGCCTCGTTTGTTTATCGTCGGTGAACAAACAACGCTGAATCGGTTTAATGCGATTCAGCCATATCTGAAAATTCAGGCAGGACAACAAGCGGCAAACGAAGTCACCGCACTCGTAGAGGGTTCATTTCAATTGTTTACTGTTCCGGACGATCTGACAAACCAAATCTCGAAATTTGCACCGCTTCAGGCACCCTTTGGCCAATACACCACTGATCCCTCTGCTCAGGTATATCTCTGGCAACGTATCGGCAGGGTCGACACGCAATTCCCGCTGATGTTATTTGGAGAAACCGCCGGTGTAAAGACCGGTATTGTTGCTGCAGAGGGATTCTGGCGCTGGCGGCTTCATGACTTTATGCAGTACGGCACACATGAACTTACACATACTTTATTGTCAAAGATCATTCAATATGTGACGGTCAAGGATGACAAACGCAGGTTTCGGGCAGCACCAACGCACAATCTGTTCCAGGACAATGAAGTCATCGTCTTTGATGCAGAATTGTACAACAGGAGTTATGAGCGCATCACCGATCCGGATGTCTTCCTCGAAGTGAAGGATGCAGATGGTAATACATATAACTATACTTTCAGCAAAAGCGGAAATATCTATACCCTCTCCATTGGCAAATTTCCTGTGGGTGAGTATCACTATACGGCCTCTACAGACTACGATGGACAAAGACAACAGGTCACAGGCAGATTCAATGTACAGGCAATAGAACTGGAAAGCTATGTGACAACAGCAGATCATAAACTTCTGCAATCTCTGACATCACAGTACGGAGGAGCTGTCTACTATCCCGGATCTCTGGAAGCGATGACGGATGTCTTGCTCGCCGATGATCGCATTAAACCTGTGATCTTTCAAAGCGTAGTTAATCAACCGCTCATTCACATCAGGTGGATCTTCTTTTTGTTTTTGACCTTCCTCGGTCTTGAATGGTTTGTGAGAAGGTATCTTGGAGGGTATTGATTTTTCAAGATTAAGCCAACTTCGAAAAAGTTGTTTTGACCAAGGGAAAACCCTTGCCTCAAAAACAGGGTTTACCCTCTTGCGGTTGACAGTTTTCCATCGGTATATTTGCCGACCTCGCCTCAAATAGTCTCACTCCATATAGCCTCGCTCCACATAAGAACACATCTTCGAGACACCTTTCGCCGGTTTTTCATGAGCGGCACGAATCCACTTTTGTCTGCTATTGTGCTATATATCCTGGAATATAGAGCAGAAAGTTGAGCAGGATGCTTAGATTTGGTGTAGCAAAGGGACTACCGGTAGTTATGTGATTATTCACTATTTAAATACTGGTACGATGGAAGTTCAACTTTACAGCGTATCACCCCTTACCACACAGAGCGTGATAAATACACGCAAACAGTTTTTAAGGTTCAGTAAATTTGTCACTCTAATGATTGGCACAGTCTTTTTCAATGTTCAGGTGTTTGCCCAGTTTTGCTCAACTGCCGGAAGCGAAGATGCATATGAAAGGATGATGGATTTGCAAAACGATGACGATGTCTCCGGGCCTTTTTATCTAAGAGTCTACCGCCATACAATTCGGCACTCTAATGGATCAGGCGGACAAAGCAAAGAAGATGTGGATTTTGCTCTTAATTTGCTCTCCTACACAATGCTGCCACAAAACATCTTTCTTATACCAGAATGCGACATAAGCTATATTGATAGCGATGCACTATACGGGATTGCTAAGAGCTTGGCTTGCTATGTGTGGGAGAATAATCACTCAGACGGTATCGATATTTACTTCGATGGACCCAACGCAGACAGCGTTGGCGGCGTTGCTATGGATATCGGAAGTTCAGCATTCATTGTTGCTGGAACCTGGAAATTAAATCCCGTAGGCTTTTCAGACACCTCCGTAATTAAAACAAACGTTGTGGCACATGAATTGGGACACTGCTTAGGTCTGTTCCATACTCATCATGGAAATGTATACGAATCCGATACCACCTGCGAAGGTGATCCCCGATTTGATCCCAACCAGGCACCTTCCCTAGTTGGTGATACTATAGCACCATATTGCAAGCAAACAGGCGATTATATATGCGATACCCGGCCTGATCCGGGAATCGGCTTCTATGTCAACTCTGACTGCGAGTGGCTGGCTACCCTGAGCGAATATGATCCTGATACGCATAACAATATGTCGTATACCAATCCGCAATGTATGAGCTATTTTGAGGGAGAACAAGGCAAGATTATGCGCAAGGCAATTAACTCTACGGCAGTCCTCCAACAATGTGTTATTAATAGCGAAAGAACAGTGGTAATATCTTCCGATTCCTTATGGACAGAAGAAACTGTTCCGCATGACGGTGATTTTTTTGTTAGGGATACATTAATAGTACTAAGCGGAAATTCCTTTACAATAGATTCAAATGTGACAATCAAATTTGCCGAAGACGCTGTGTTGATCATTGAACCTAATGCTGAATTGCATCTCTATGGTACACTCACGTCACTTTTACCTTGCAAAGGCTGGCAAGGAGTCAAGGTATATGGTAATGGAGAAGAAAATCAATATTTAGATTTTCAGGAAGGCGTATATCATCATGGTGCCTTGTATGGATATCCGGGCTCGCTCATTGAAAATGCAGAAACTGGCGTTGAGCTTTGGGGACCAGATCCGGAGGACACAGGTGGTAGAATACTCTGTACTGAGACTGAATTTAAGAATAATGCGGTTGGAGTCTCCTTTCTTCCCTACGAGAACTTTAAAGGTAGTCAGCCACATCCGTATATCGCACGTTTCAAGGAGTGTACATTTCTCGTGGATGATGGATTCAATTTGCCGGTATTTTATCAGCATGTATCACTGTACGGCGTGGATGGTTTAAGGTTTACAGGGTGCAGATTCGGGAATATATCATCGTCTGTGGATTATGAGTCGCAGCACGAATATGGATATGGTATTGCGGCGGTCGATGCAGGATTTATCGTGAGTGCATCCACTGTGGCACCTGAGAACCCTGAACCATGTCTACCGGGACCGGGTGGTTGTACTGTACTACAACGTTCCGTTTTTAAAGGCCTTGGGTATGGGATATGGACCGGATCTATAGAAAGTAACCGGATATTTCGTGTATATCAGGCCGACTTTGAAGACTGCTATACCGGCATCGAAGTCGATGGCGTGAGTGGCGGATTGATGCTTTTCAACGAGTTCGACATGGGCACTGTCCCTGATCCTGATATCATGGATGGCGACCAGGTAGGAATCAAACTCAATCAGCAACTGGCAGGATTTGCGATTGAGGAAAACACCTTTACGGAAAGCAGCGGAAATACAAATAACACTATAGGAATCGCCGCAGAGAATCTGGGAGAGATGAATACCGTGATCAGAAAAAATACCTTTTCAGGATTGACTATTGCAAATGAAGCTTTTGGTGTAAATGCAGGCGAAGATCAATTAGGCATCATCGGTCTCCGGTACATTTGCAATATCAATACTACGATTTCCGATAAGGACTTTTTTGTAAAAAGTACTGAATATGGGACCGACAAAATCAGTGCACTCCAGGCCGGGATCGCCTCCGACGGATCGTCAATTGCCACAGGTAACCAGTTTTCTTCTACCGGTGATCAGGATGATGGCGATTTTGCGAACTATGGAGTTCAAATTGCCGAATATCATTACTACGCAAGTAGCCCTGTCCAGGTTCCTGATGACATTGAAGGGATAGGGAATACTGAAGAAGCGCAACAAAATTCGTGTTCTCAAGAGTATTGTGCACCACCATGTTTATCAAGTAATGATCTTGCCGATCTGAGCGATGAGTATTTTGAATATCTGGATTTTTATGAAGATTTCTTAAATGAAAGTGAGTGGTCAAAAGCGGCTGTAAGCAAAGCGATTATGGATCAAGCTTCGCTGCTCATTGTTCAACATTATTTCGTCGACTCTACTTCATTTCATCGTGACAGTCTGCAGGCGTGGTATGCTCGCATTCTCACGGTAAGCGGCGATATTCTGCTTGCTAAGGACTACGCGTCGGAAGGAGACTATACTACAGCACGGCAGGTACTCGCGAATATGTCTGCGAGATTCTCATTGACCACAGCCGTAGAAGATGATATTGCGGACATCGATACGATCTTTGGTATGCTTGATGCTCGTGGCCTTCAGGGACTCACCCAGGGGGATATCGATGACCTTGTCGGGTTTAGTGAAAACGAAGGACACTCAGCTTCCATGGCCCGGAGTCTGTTGATGCTGAATGGCTACCGGTTTGAAACGCAGTACGTCTTGCCTGACCCTGATCCGGAACCCTTTATCTGGTTGTCGGAAAACTCAGTTCCATCATTCGAAACGGTCACTGTATATCCAAATCCTGTGAATGATGATTTGATCAATATTACTATACCAGAACACTCTGTGTATAAAACAATAACTATTGAAATTTCGAATATTATTGGGCAGAAGGTTGCGAAATGGTCATTATCCGAGTATCACAATTCATTTAAATTGCCGTCAGGACATGATGTGTTGATGTATCGCATATCTGGTGATGGTCAGGAGTTAAAAACAGGCAGGATATTCAGTTTTCGCTGATGAATTATTTAGTCAAGTTTAAAAGTAGGACAGGATGGATTCCGTTCTGTCCTACCTATTACCAATTGGGTGTGCTATCGTGTATGTTCTTGAGCATTTGCGCAGGTATTTGTCAATCAGGATATAATCAAACCTTTGATGAAGGGATTTCGCTCTCCTTTAGATCGGTAGTCTTTGCGAATGATCATGTATTCATTTCTGGTATTTACCGACAGGAGGCACAATCATTTCAGCGAGGTTTTCTGGCCGCCTACGATACACTTGGAGGGCTGATCTGGTGGCAAGTTATCGAAGATGATTCATCGTCAATAACTATAGATGCTGAATCAGGAATGTGTGTAGCCAATAATGAATTGGTTGCCGTGAAGTATGGGTATTTGGAGAAAAATTCTGTGGGTCTTACGCTTATTGATTTCTCAGGCAACATTTTGTGCATGAATGAATATGTACAATTCGGAACATTGAACACCGTTCCTCTGGATATTATTCCTGTAAACAATGGATTTATAATAACGGGAACTATTCAATTTACTGACTTCAACGTAGATGCGTTCATATTGAAGACAGATACGAACGGAAAATTCCTATGGAAAAGAACCTATGGACATCCCATTTATTGGGAAAATTCCCGGACGATTACAATTAAAGGAGATAATGACCTCGTGATATCAGGGACACGGTATCAATGGGAACAAGAACCAACCTTCTATCATGGCTGGGCCTATGCAATCGACTCTTTGGGTAATAAAAAGTGGGAATGGGAGGCGAGCGGAGAGGAAATTCCACATAGAGGGATTATGTCGATGCAATATGATTCAGTGAATCATGAATGGGTGTATATGTCCTTTCTGGAGAAGCCGGTGTTCATCAAGGAATTGGGTTTTAATGTCGATATGCAAATACCGGTTTTTGTTAGACGAGACAGCACGATGCAACTGATCGGGTATCAGGAATATGGGCCATACTCTCTTCGTCACTACATGGGGTCTCTTGAATCTTCTAATGATGGCTCTTGGCTCGCATCCGGCAATTTCTCCTGCGTCACGGAGGATAGTCCACAGAACTGTGATGTTGGTTATGGGCGTGTGATCAAGATTTCAAATGATGTCGATACTATTTTGTGGTCAGTGAAGGATACTGCATTTTATCATCCAGAGCATGGTTCAAATTGCTATCTGAGCGGCGTCACGGAGTCACCATCAGGATCGGTATACGCAGTAGGGTGGGCAAATCACTATGATGAGAATGGAGTCTACCGGTCGTTTGGCTGGCTGCTGAAGATCACGAAGGATGGGTGTGTGGATACGTTGTGTACGACCACATCGTTGCTCGAGCAGATTGAAAAGCGCGAAAAGAAAGTACAGGTGTATCCGAATCCTGCAAGCGACTACCTGATATTCGAGATTGCCGAGGGTGTTGATGTAGCGCATGCAGAGATCTATGACCTATCCGGTCGTAAGGTCCAATATCAGCAGATGCGGTCAGGCACCCGTGTGATGATGCTGGATGATGGTCGCTACGCATCCGGAATGTATGTGTGGCGTGTAGTGGATGCGAAAGGCGTACAGGTTGGTACTGGAAAAATATTTATCGAGTAACGGATTGTCAAGATAAAACTGGGAGGCTTTGTGTGTATGCAAGAGGATAACCTGGCAGTTTTAGCTAGAACTCTGCGGAAGGATAAATTGCAAGGTTTAGCAAGGGCTGACTTTGAGATTATTTCTTCAAGATTCGATCTCACTGCAGAGGTAGAAGACATTGTAAACATCGATTCGATCTTCGGCACACTCGATGCGCGGGGTCTTGACGGACTGACTCAAGGAGATATTGATGACCTGATTGAATTCAGTGAAAACGAAGGACACTCAGCTTCGATGGCCCGGAGTCTGTTGATGCTGAATGGCTATCGGTTTGAAACACACTATGTGTTGCCTGACCCTGATCCGGAACCATTTATCTGGTTGCCGGGAAACTCAGTTCCAACATTCGAAACGGTCACTGTGTATCCGAATCCTGTGAGTGGTGATTTGATCAATATTACTATTCCAGAACACTCCGTGTATAAAACAATTACCATTGAAATCTCAAATATTATTGGGCAAAGGGTAGCGAGATGGTCATTATCCGAGTATCACAATACATTGAAATTGCCATCAGGACATGATGTGTTGATGTACCGTATAACTGGTGATGGTCAGGAGTTGAAAACAGGCAGGATATTCAGTTTTCGTTGATGAATTATTTAATCAAGTTTAAAAGTAGCACAGGATGGATTCCGTTGTGTCCTATCTATTACCAATTGGGTGTGCTATCGTGTATGTTCTTGAGCATTTGCGCTGGTATTTGTCAATCAGGATATAATCAAACCTTTGATGATGGGATATCGCTCTCGTTTAGATCAGTAATCTCTGCGAATGATCATGTGTTCATTTCAGGCATTTACCGACCAGAAGCACAATCATTTCAGCAGGGTTTTATAGCGGCCTTCGATACACTAGGAGGGCTGACCTGGTGGAAAGAAATCGAAGATGACTCATCGTCAATAACCATGAATGTGGAATCAGGAATGTGTACAGTCTATGACGCATTTGTCGCTTTGAAGTATGGATATTTTGAAAAAAATTCTATAGGGCTTGCCCTTATTGATTTTTCAGGAAACATTTTGTGCATGAATGAATATGTACAATTCGGAACATTGAACACCGTTCCTCTGGATATTATTCCTGTAAACGATGGATTTATGATAACAGGAACTATTCAATTTACTGACTTCAACGTAGATGCGTTCATACTGAAGACAGATAAGAACGGGAAATTCTTATGGAAAAGAACCAATGGACATCCCATTTATTGGGAGAATTCCCGGACGATTACTATGAAGGACAACAATGAACTCGTGATATCTGGGACACGGTATCAATGGGAACAAGAGCCAATTTTCTATCATGGTTGGGCCTATGCGATCGACTCTTTGGGTAATAAAAAGTGGGAATGGGAGGCGAGTGAGGAGGAAGTGCCACACAGAGGGATTATGTCGATGCAATATGATTCAGTGAATCATGAATGGGTGTATGTGTCCTTCATTGAAAAGCCGGTATTCGTACCTGACCTGGGACGTGATGTGAATTTATCTGTTCCAGTGCTTGTAAGACGCGACTCTGCTATGCATTTATTGTCTTACACGGAGTATGGGCCTTATTCCTATAATGGTTATATGGGAGATCTCGAACAGAGCATTGATGGAGGATATATTGCAAGCGGTAGGTTTACTTGCCTGACAGAAGAATCGCCCTACAATGATTGCAATGTTGAATCCGGCAGAGTGATCAAAATCTCAGCCAATGATACTCTGGAGTGGTCAGTAATCGATATTGCTTTTTATCATCCGGTGATTGGTTCTCAGAGCTATCTAAGCGGAGTCACGGAATCACCATCGGGTTCTGTATATGCAGTAGGGTGGGCAAATAACTACGATGAGAATGAAGTCTACCGTTCCTTTGGCTGGCTGCTAAAGATCACGAAGGATGGGTGCGTGGATACGTTGTGTACGACGACCTCGTTGCTGGAACAGATTGAAAAACGTGAAAAGAAAATCCAGGTGTACCCGAATCCTGCAAGCGACTACCTGATCTTCGAGATTGCAAAGGGTCTTGATGTTGTGCAGGCAGAGATCTATGACTTATCCGGCCGGAGGATGCAATATCAGCAGATGCGGCCAGGCACCAGTTCGATGATACTAGATGATGGTCTTTACTCGTCCGGGATGTATGTGTGGCGTGTAGTTGATGCGCAAGGGGTTCAGGTTGGTATTGGAAAGGTATTTGTTGAGTAGTTAATTGATTTTGGACTTAGCACGAAATGTAATTTTCTATAGGATCAAGAGGTATATAAGCACAATTGACCCTGTTTTTCGTTTTGCATGTATGCTGGTACTGACATGCGTATCAGTTCAATCACTATATTGTCAAAATGGATTCAATCGGACATATGATACTGGAGTATCAATGAGATTTCTTTCTACCGTATTTAGCGATGACAGAATTTATGTTGCAGGATTTTACAGGCGGGAGATTTCTGAATTACAGGCCGGCTTCATTGCATCATTGGACACGTTTGGAACCATACAATGGTGGACGGAAATTCATGATGATTCCTCCGCAATAACAATCAGTGACGAATCTGAGATGCTTAGTATAGGAAACAAAGTGATCCAACCATTCGCCTATTTTCATAGACCTTCGATTGGATTAACAATTATTGACTCATCCGGAAATTTAGTTTCTAACCATGAGTATCCAATGGATCCGGGAAGCGTCACAAGCCCTCGGGATATTGTTGAGGTCGCTGATGGTTATATACTTACTGGATGGACATCGAAGCCACCACTGTTTGTGCTTGATGCATTTATTCTGAAAACTGACTTTGATGGGAATCAGAAGTGGTTACGGTATGCTGGTCTCTCAGTATTCGAGGAAACTGCGAGGTCAATATCTGAAGTGAGCGAGAATGAATTTGTAATAAGCGGAACAAGATATCAATGGCAGCATGAACCCGAATTCTATCATGGCTGGGCTTACGCAATCGATTCTCTGGGTAGCAAAAAATGGGAATGGGAAGCCAATGAGAATGAAATCCCCCATAGAGGTATCATGTCTATGCAATATGATTCGGTTAATCATGAATGGGTGTATTTTACGTTTATCGAGAGGCCTACGATATATCCAGGTGAGGATTACGACGTGATGGTTCCAATAATAGTGCAGCGTGATAGTGCAATGAACCTAATTTCCTATCAAGAATACGGTCCTTATGCAATAAACCATTACATGGGAGTCCTGGAACCTAGCCATGATGGTGGATGGGTGGCGGCAGGTAGCTATACCACTACGACAGATGACTATGTGAGTCCTATAAGGACCCAATCTGGTCGTGTGGTCAAACTTAAAAATGATGGAACACTTGAGTGGTCGGTAATCGATACTGCTTTCTTTCATAACGAGCTTGGTTCTCGGAGCTATCTGAGTGGTGTTACGGAATCTCACTCTGGATCCGTTTATGCCGTCGGTTGGGCAAACAACTTTGATGAAGAAGGTGCATATCGCTCCTTCGGCTGGCTTTTGAAAATCACTGCAGACGGATGTGTGGATACGCTGTGTACGACGACATCAATATTAGATCAGCTACAGGATCGCGAACAGAAGGTGAAGGTCTATCCGAATCCAGCGACTGACTATATGATCGCGGAGATTGGTGAGAATACACCGAATGCGAAATATATCGAGTTGTTCGATCCTGTGGGTCAACTCGTCACACGTATGGATCTTCGTGCTGGAGTTAATGTTTTGA
>DATDQA010000168.1:0-8969 GCA_035292505.1 Saprospiraceae bacterium
CACCGGACGAATGGGAGTGGGATTTTGGCGATGGAATGACTGCCTTAGGCGCTGATCAGATACGCACCTATGTTGTAACAGGAACATACAATGTATGTCTCACGGTAAGCAATGAAAACGGATCGCATACGAGTTGTCAGAATGTGTATGCAGAAAAATCTTCAGCTACAACTCATCCTGTGATCGCTCCACTATCGGTTTATCCGAATCCTTTCACAGAATATATCGAGATCAACCCTCCGGGACATGAGGTCATCGATATCACGCTCAATGATTTGAATGGACATGAAGTTCTGCATGTGGATATGACCTGTCCTTGCAGGATCAGTCTGAAACATCTGCCGACTGGAGTGTATTTCTATCGATTAGAAAGATCGGGAGGTGTTGAGAGCGGAAAGGTGTTGAAGATAGAGAAGGATTGATTTTATGCCATAGACTTATCTGGCTAAACACCAGAAGCTACTTATTGCTTCAATCAATGACCCTGCAACACTATCCTCGAGTTTATCAAGTTGCTTTTCCACATGTTTGGACAAAACAACAATATACTTAGCCATTCTTCAACTTACGTTTCGACGCGTAGTCAGCAACCAGGATTCGCTCTCCGTCATCCTCTTTTACCGCATCATCATAGAGCTTGATGTCCTCGAGCTCTTCAAGCTCTTCAATCATCTTTTCATATTCTTTCATAGGTAAAATGACGGCCAATTTATTTCCATTATCATCAACAATAAACTGAGTTTTCATAGACTATATAGTTTCATGCATGAAATAATAAACAATTATCGGGAGAAATTATTTAACTCAAGTTTCGGTAGTCCAATTTTAATTCTTTTGTTCTTTTTGCTTGACCAAAAAGAACCAAAAAGTCAAGGCTGTGAATGCTTGTCTAACAGCGAGTAGGCTTGCTCATCTGCCCACGATCAGAGCCGTTCGGCGACCGCACCTTGCCATTAGGTCAAAATTAGTTGCGCCTCACTTCGCTGATCGCTTCATGCCCACCCGCGCCAACTCGCTGTAAGACAACCCTTCAAGGCCCTTTTCCCATCGGTTGGACACCGTCTCCACTGCTGGACATTCCGCACACATTCAAATTCTCGCTAGTAATTCTTTCATCAAAATGATTTTATTTTCTTATAAATCTTCTCTATTCTCTATCCATAGAACTTATAATGTTTAGATAACGGACTTCCGCTTTCTATCATAACCGCGTATGACTCATCAAATGGTCTTTCCAACAAGTGAAAAGCGCATGCCATCATAAGCCATTATTAGTTAGAGGATTATAATAGAACATTAGGTACCGAAACTTGAGTTATTTAATCATCACAGCTTTACAAACCTGGTACTTATCTGATTTTAGTTCAACGATATAATATCCAGGCCTGATTTTCCCCGCATCAAAGAAATACGTTGATTCGCCCTCAGGAAATATTCCTGAGTATATCTCTTTCACCAGCCGACCATGCAGGTCATAAAGCATCAATACCCCTGATGCAGATTTCGCTGATGTCACGGGTACGCATGTAAGTGCACCTGCAGGATTCGGAAATACTGTCATGGATGATGAAATACCTGACAAGTCATCTGTTGCCGTCGGAGTGCCCTCCACGTTTACGCGGAAGAAAGCCTCTGGTGCTGGCAATGGTCTTGTGATCACCTTCCCGTCTTGTGCTCTGGCTTTGAAATAATATTCATACACGACATCGGTATCAGGATTGGGTAATGTCACCGACCAGATATCATCAGCATCAAACTGCATGTCAAGTGAATCAAATTGCGTCGATCCGGAGATGCGATAGAAGATACGCGCTGTATTGATTCCTGAGATATGCCTGATCTGCGCTTCCAGGGTCAAGGGCTCGTCTGCGGATACCTCACCGGGTTGATGATGTGTAATCCAAAGCGGACGATGCACGCCAACCTCTTTGATAACGCAATGCAGTGCTCCGCCAGCCGGTATGATGGAATTACAATTGATACCTACCACATGATATCCGGGCATTGTCTCACGCCAGATACGTAACGCTGTGGTGTCATATTTCTCTTCATAAGTTGGAACGAGTATTGTCCTGTTTATAAACATGGCATTCGCATACGTCCGGTAATCTCCATTGTCATCAGGAAATCTTCCGAATTCATCAGGTGGCATTTGAATCCGCACGGTGCGATAATCTCGTCCGGTTGCCTCTTTGAAATTTTCAATGACATATTGCAGATTCGCTTCGATCTGTGGCCCATCGGCAACGCCTTCAGGATACTGACCGACAATCAATGTTCCTTCATCAACCATCTTCATATGCATATCGATATGATGAATGCCATCATAGGGCAGAGTGGTCATCTTGACATATTCATCGATTCCCATGAACTGTTGCATGATGGCATCGACTGCATTTTCATCATGATTGCTCGTTCCATATTGATTTCCGGGACCATTCTCGGTGAGTACAAGTTTTGATGAGAATCCTCTGCCCAGACCGTCGGACATAAAATTGCCACCTGTATTCACGAGGTCCAGAGGCGCTTCTACCGTGCCATAAATAGGTACACCAAGATGCGCGGCAACAGCATATGGGATCACATCATCTTTAGGCCGTGGTCTATTGTAGATCCAATCCACAAGGAGCAAAGAGTCTACATCGCGCAGGTAAACCGGATTTGCTCCATAGTCACGGACCCACACACTATTGAAATCTGTATTGATGAACTCCACATTCTCTGAAATGTCCACATCATTGCTCTCTAAATAGGTACGCACCGATGACTCATTGGGGGTGACAATGATCACTACGACTTCTTCTTTGGCATACCTGACAATTTCTTTCAGGATGGATTGATATCCCGCCCAGGTGATGACGATCGCCTGCATTTCTTCCCATTCGGCAATAGCACGTGGTGGATCAACAGGACTTCGTGTTGAGTGGAATTCGCCAGGCACATTGAATGCAGGTCGAAAAAAACCTTCGTCCAGCATTCTTTTTTCCTGTTCTGACAAGCCTCGTGGAAGTACCTGTGCCTCCACAGCCTGATGCGCTATACAGCAGATTAAAAGTAAAACGACGACATGTTTCATGTCCGTAAATATGCGGAGAAGTAATCAATGTCCCCCGCAGACTGCAAAGAGATCTTACTTGCAATATTTTGCAATCAACCGTATCAGGAGTTCATTTAAAAATTCAACTTCATATTCACCGACTGAAGGCTCTATATGCGGATTCCCAATTCCACTGTGATCAGTGATGAAAACATATGTCCCATTTGTGAAAATATCCATGGCGCGAAGCAAAAATTCAGTTTCCTTAGCAATTCCGCTGGCTGATACGGGGATAATCTTAATACCCTTCTGTGCAGCTAATTTTGTGAGAGATGAAACCGTCTCTACGACATCCTGTGAATCATGTGGAGGAGCATCAAGGACAAGAAAGAGTAGCCTGGCGCGCGCAGCAGGATTCCAATCAAGTTCCTGAATCGCTATTTGTAATGCAGTGTGCACTGCCTCTGGAGTATCGCCACCACCATCTGCGGATTGTTTTTGCATAAATTCTTCTGCAAAAGACAAATCCTTGTCAAGAGCAGACATACGGACGACATATTCGTCCCCTTCATCACGATAAACCAGGGCACCCACGCGCGGGTCGATGTTGCTTAGTTGTGAGGCTTCGGAGATGACATCCATCAATTCGACTTTAATGTATTCGAGCTCATCACCCATCGATCCAGTGGCATCTACCACAAAAGCTATATCGGCTAACGTACTGGACAAGAATGACGAACCAAGCTGAATGCGATTTACTCCCTTGTCAAATGTGATAGGATTTCTTACTACGAAAAGGTCAAAACCATTGCAAGTTTCCAGAGTGACGGGGATATGATCACGATTGGAAAGGCTAGCCCATAGTTCAGCAGAACCGGAATTGTCGGTCAGCGCAGACCAGATAATTTCTCCATACGCGTCTTTCAGCAGCACACATGCATTTATCACCGGGTTGCCGTGACTACCGAAGATTTCTACAGCATATCGCTGATCAGGTAGAAGGTTCCATTTACGGAGATATGCTGCATATTCCTCCTTTTTAAGCAACCCTGACCAAAAATCCCATTCTTCGAGATCATTCCATTCACCCGCAGTGATCATACCTGGATCATTTTGTCCTCCCGCTCCTCCCGATGAAGAAGTAGAACTTGCGAGGTCTGCATTGTAACTGAGCCTTTCTTCCGTTACTTCCTTCAATACTTCTTTGTCACATCCTGCGATCAGAATCAATACAAGAGAGATTTTCAACAGCCTTACGTAGTGTTCCATAGCATTGGATTTTTACTTTAAGACATTCCATACCAGGCAATAGGTTGGTATGGATGATAAATAATTATCAAACGCAGGATTGAAGGCTGAACGTGGATCAGAAATTAAAAGTCAATCCAAGACTCGGCAGAATAGGAAGCTGATCCACGCGCTCATACCTAATGCGATCAAAATAGAAGATGTTCGCGCGGTCATAGACGTTTGTGATACTGGCATTCGCTTCGAGTGACGTGTATTTACCAAGGAGGAATTTCTTCTTCAAAGAGATATCCATCCGATGATACGCAGGGAGACGACCACTGTTGCGCGCATCGGCATAGATGATACCCAGATCAGGATTTCCAGTGATATAATCTGTATCAAGACCATGGAGGAAATTGTACTGCCCATAAAAGCCTTGTGTCTGTGTAAAAGGGAAGCCAGAGCCAAAATTCCACCGTGCACCAAACTCCCAGAGTAGTTTGTTTCCGAAACGGAATGATCCAAGGAAGTTGATATTATGGCGACGGTCAAAGTTCGTGGGATATTCCTGGTCTCCATCATCACGCTTGACATTGCCAAGAGAGTATGTAAACCATAGGAATGTCTCTGCGGTTTCATAGCGTGCGGAGATATCCAGTCCTTTTGCATTTCCAGTCTCCGTCATGAAGTTTGGGTCCTGTGCACTCAGCTTGTTGCGATTGAGTGAGATGAGCTGACTAAAGCTCTTGAAATACGGTTCGATATTCAATTGCAGGCGCTTGCTCAGATCGATCTCAAACCCTGCAATGCCATGTACCGCTTTCTGCAAACGATGTGATGTTTCTACACGTGAACCCGGTTCAAAGATGCGTTCCTCAGGCCCTGAGAGAAAACCAACGAATAAGTTCACAATGTCGCGTTCGCTGACTGTACTGATCAGGTTTTGGGCATACAGACCACCAGAGAGTTTGAAACGCACATTATCACTCATATTGAGCTTGAAAGCAAAACGTGGCTCAATCGAGAAATCCCCAAGTGATGCATAGAACTGTGTACGCAGACTTGGCTCGATGATCAACTTCCCTGCATGCTGGCGGTACTTGATATACCCCGCGATCTCGGTGGTATTATTGAAATTTTCGAGGGTGATGCCAAGGAAATTACGGAAGCGGAGGTCGGTGCGATATCCACTGATGTCGAAACCATAATTGATTTCACTATTGGTCGCGAAGTAAGTGAAGTTGAGCCCGGCATTGAATCCACTGATACCACTGGTACGCGGTGCTTCGTCCGCCTCACGGAGGGTGATGTCGTAGTTCGAGTATGAGACCACACCATTGATCAGGAGTTTGGACTGTGGTGGTATGAGTCGAAAATTAAATCCGCCGCCCGCCGTTTTCCATCCCAGATCAGCGATACCGGTATAGTTTACATTGTCATCGAAATTGAATCCGAAGATGTTCAGTTTGCTGCCATTCCCACCGAGCAAAGAGACCTTACCGTAGAAGTCTGTGTAGTCATAAGGCAGTCCCAGGGAATCCGTCGCATAAGAGTAGAGGTCCTTCGAAGTCTGATCGAGTAAGGCATGCTTGGCAGTAAATAAAAATGACATGCTTCCCTCCCGGTCCTCCCTGAATTTGACGATGGGTCCTTCGAAGAGCGCCTTCGCCTGGAATGGACTCGCAGAAACAAGGCCACCATAACGCGTCTGATTTCCTTCACGGGTCTTGATATCGACAACTGCCGAGATACGACCACCATGTTCCGCTCCAAAGCCACCGGTGAGTACATCCACGGACTTAATGGTCTCTGTTTCGAACACCGAAAAGAATCCAATCGAGTGAAAAGGATTGTAGATGGTCATGCCATCAAGGAGGATTTTATTCTGGACCGGCGATCCGCCCCGGATGTAGATCTGTCCGCCTTGATCTCCGGTAGAGATAACACCAGGTATCACCTGGAGGTACTGTGCGATATCCGCTTCACCACCCGTGGAAGGCAGTGAGCGTATCTCTTGTGGAGTGACACTGATCTTTGAGATATAGACTTCCTGTCGCTGCGCACTTCTGCGCCCTGTGATATCTACAGATTGCAACTGAATAGAACTTGGATTCATGAAGAGCTTTTCATAACGTAGCATACCATCACTGATCAGGAAATTCTGCACTATGGAATCATAACCCACATAGGTCACCACAAGCGTATAAGATCCTGAAGTGAGATCGGCAAATGTGAAAAATCCATCAACATCTGTGGTGGTACCTATCGTCGTACCCTGGAGGATCACGTTCCCATAGATGATCGGTTCACCAGTTTCACGATCGTAGATATTCCCTCGAAGTGTCCCCTGGGCTCTGAGGCTGTGTAAAGCGAAGATGCAGAAGGCAAGTAGCGCGATTTGTCGCATATATCTGTGTCTCTTGAAAAAAACCGGCCAAAGGTAGGAAAACCATGGTCAGCACTATGGATGATGCCGTTTCGATAGTGCATCAGTTTGAAAAAAGTTAGAAATGGATATAGTTTAAATTATCCACGAACCACACAAAAAGGCACGAAAAATCAAAAAGACACGAAGTCATTCGTGTCTTTCTCTTCGTGATAATTCGCCTCGCCCGAACTTACTTCGGTACGGGCAGGTGTCGTTAGTGGACAAATTCACAAAATGAAGCACTACCGCCGTTTCAAAGTGTCGCTCCCATTGAAGCCGTGAGAAATACCCGTCTGCCCCAAAGGGATTGCTATGCCGGCTGGGGGCAGGAATCTCCCAGCTCCTCGTGAAATTATTGAAGGGGTGGGATTCCGTGCCCGCGCCCGGAAGACTTCCCTGCCCGACTCTGTCATTCCCACCCGAATGTGCCATTTTGGTACAGGCGAGGCAGGTAGGCGGTCAGGAGGTATTCCCAACTCGTAAAACGACACTTAGACTTCAAAATGTCAGGTTCTCCCGCATTGTACAATAGCTGAGATATTGTCGATCAGCACATTCCCCTTATGGGAGAAATTTCCCTCCCTGATAAAAGCTTCAATAAGGATGTAGTTCATATCCGTCTTTGCGGTGAAGTTGAATTCCAGCTTTTCCCATTCTGTGCTCCGGATAAAATCGGTCTCCAGGATCAATTGTGAACGATCACATTTGGATTTGCCACACCAGATCCGAAGTTTGATCGGGTCGTGATAATCGGCATACGTGTCTGATCTTGCGACATCAAGCGACATCTGGTAGCAGCGGTCTTCTTCGAGTTTCTCTGTAAGCTTCTGGCCTAGTGATTCCCATGTACCATTCTCACGTGTAATGAGGCCCACATAGGTCTCTCCGTGCGAAGGTTCATTGTACACTCCCCATGGGCCGGGCAAGATATCGGGTGTCGAACCTTCAGTGCAGATCAACCATCCGCGAGGAACAGTTGCATCGCGCGCTTCACCTTCAAATGATGCATTCAGCATGCGCGAAGGCTGACTGATCACAGGAAAGGGAATGACAGTCATCGAAAGGAAAATAAATATCACGAAGGGTCTCATAGGCTTATTGAATGATCAAGTGATAAATGTAAGAATAGTCTGCAGTCTCCAGTCTGCGGACTGAGGACTGCGGACTGCTGGACTGAGGACTGCTGGACTGCTGGACTGCTGGACTGCGAACTGCGGACTGCTGGACTGCTGGACTGCGGACTGCTGGACTGCTGGACTGCGGACTGCGGACTGCGGACTATCTTTGTCATCCGTCTAATACGACAAATCGTTTTGCAAAACTATCGCATTCAGCATCCCGGTTTCTACCTACTGACCTTGTTCAGCCTGACCATACTGTTGATGCTATCAGGATTCTTCCTGGCTGCTTCCTATTTATCCCAGCGCTATGCGAATAAGTTTCAGGAAGAAGTGAAGTTGATCGTTGAACTCAAAACGGGTGCAGACAAAGATGATCAGGCTACGGTGACTGCCGCACTTAAAAAAGCAGAAGGTGTTCTTGACGAGAGTGTCGAATTCATCTCGAAAGAAAAAGCGCTGGAAGAGATGCGTAGTGAAATGTCTGATGACCTTGTCCTGGAAGAAATGGAGAATCCCTTCACTGATATGTTGCGGTTTTCTGTAGATGCTGATCATTTCAATGAAGAGAGTATCGACGCTCTCAAGGAAAATATAGAGTCGTTGGATGCTGTGCGCGAGATGCATCACCCTGCAGGTATGTATGATCCGGTATTCACCCTTCTGCATCGCGCACAAGCAATCGGTGCCGCCATTATCCTCGTGTTGTTGTTTCTCTGTGCTACTCTCATTCATCATGTCATGCGTCTCAATGTTCTTTCACAACGCAAACAGATTCGCACAATGCAGTTAGTCGGTGGGCATCCTTCATTTATCCGAAAGCCATTTCTTGCTAAAGCGTCACAGATGGCTATTCTCTCCTGGCTGATCGCCGTTTTGTTTTGTCTTGCCTTATTGTTTGCATTTGCAGGACTGACATACACGGAGCTATCGGTGTTGTATATCACCACTGGCGCCGCAATCTTGCTGGCATTGTCATTTGGGGTCTGCATGGCATCTACATGGGTGGCAGTGACCAAGGTATTAGGGCAGGGGTGAGGAGTTTATGAGTTTATAAGTTTATGAGTATATAAGTTTATGGGTTTATAGGTTTATGGGTTTAGTGGTTTAGTGGTTTAGTGGTGTAAGTGTTTAGATGTTTAGTTGTTTGAATTTA
>DATDQA010000169.1:0-16622 GCA_035292505.1 Saprospiraceae bacterium
GGAGGAGGATAGGGTGAGGGAGAAGATGAAGGTGAGGGATGGGTAGGCATAGCAGCAGTTTCACAAAGTAGAGACCACTATGTTGATTAGAAGTAAATACGTAGTTTTATTTCAGTTATCGGTTAATATAGAAGACGACACAACGCAAACGTATATTCAATGGAGTACATTTCAACATCAGCACTTGCAAACGAACGTGACATTAAATCAAGTGACTTGTTTGACAGGCTAAAAACACTTGGTTGGATAGAAAGAAAAAATGATAAATGGACTCTTACCGACCTTGGTAAACAAAAAGGAGGACAGACAAGAAACAATCCGAATTATGGCGATTTTATCGTTTGGCCGGAAAATATTTCTATAGACAGCGGACAAAACAAAGAGAGGCCAAGACTTCTCAATGCCACGGCCATTGGAAAACACTTTAATGTTTCATCACAGCGGCTGAATTTGATTTTATCTGAATTTGGTTGGATAGAAAAAGCCATTTCCGGGTGGTCAATTACTAAACTTGGCAAAAATGTCGGCGGCAGGCAATTTGAAAATGAAACTTCAGGCGGTTCTTATGTTCTATGGCCAGACAACATTTTGCAAAACAGAAGTTTAGTTGGAGTATTCAGTGAAACTCCGACAGAAATAGCAAGTCTGAAATCAGTTGTATCATCTCCGCAACAACAACAGGCACCTTCAACAGCATCAAATAACTTTAGAGATAAGTTCGAAGCTAAACACAGAACTAAAGACGGACATTTTGTGCGTTCGCGTGCCGAAGTAATTATAGACGATACGCTTTACGACTATGGTTTAGTTCACGCGTATGAAAAGAAAGTTCCGATTGAAGAAGAGCTTTACACAGATTTTTATTTACCAAACGGCAAAGTTTATATTGAGTTTTGGGGTATGGAAAGCGACCCAAAATATCTTGAACGGAAGAAAGTCAAGTTAGAAATTTATAGAAAATACGATTTGAGACTAATAGAACTTGACGACAATGACATTGCAAACCTTGATGACCACTTGCCGAAAAAGCTTCTGAAATATGGTATCAAGGTATATTGACTGGAAATCAAGGACTTCTTGAGAGATCAACCCAGCATGTTTGCCACAGCTCCCATAATAGGAGGGAAGGATGGCTCACCTATTTATCGCCAATAACATCTGCATAACAACTCCGCACTCATCCACTTTCTATCTTCCCCGCCACGAATCGAGTAACAAATGATAAAATCTACAAGCTCAATGCTCAAGCCTCTTTTTCTCGTAACACTGCTAGTCATCTCTCATGGCTGTATTGCACAGCCCAAAAGCGATAAGCTCGATGAACTGATAAGCATGTATGCTGAATATGGAGGATTTAATGGCGCTGTTCTGGTGGCGGAAAAGGGAAAGGTGATTTATAAGAAGGGTTTTGGATTGGCGAATGTGGAATGGGGGATTCCAAATCAACCTGACACAAAATTTCGGTTAGCGTCCGTCACCAAACAATTTACGGCCATGTTGATTGTGCAACTGGCTGCAGAAGGGAAGCTCAAACTGGATGTGCCGATCTCTACCTATCTGCCGGATTATCCTGAGAAAACCGGAAGCATCATCACTCTTCATCACCTGCTTACACACACTTCCGGAATTCCGAGCTACACTTCGTATCCCACCTATAGAGAGATGATGAGTGAATCCTATCGCCCTGAGGAAATCGTGCATTTGTTCGCTGACTCAGCGCTCCAATTTACTCCGGGAGCAGAATTTCAATACAGTAATTCAGGGTATGTTCTGTTAGGTCACATCATTGAGAAAGTCACTGGAAAGTCCTACGAGCAGGTACTGCAGGAGAAGATTTTTACTCCGCTCAAAATGCACAATACTGGCTATGATCATCATGATGTTGTGATTCAAAACAGAGCTTCGGGCTATGACCGCGTTGGCAACACTTTTCGGAATGCCAGTTACATCGACATGTCTGTTCCATTTGCAGCAGGAGCGATGTACTCAACCGTCGAAGATCTCTATCTCTGGGATCAGGCGTTATATACTGAACAGCTTCTTCCTGAGAAGTACAGGGATTTATTATTTGACACACACATTCCTTCTTATGGACAGCATTACGGCTACGGCTGGGAAATTGGCAGTATACCTGTTGGTAGCACTGAAGATCGAATAGCAACAATCAGTCATGGCGGTGGAATAAATGGCTTTGGCACACGCATTACCCGCATCCCATCAGACAAATCATTGATAGTGATATTAGACAATACCGGAGGTCCATCTGTTTATCCAATGACTGTTGCGATCACCGGGATTCTGTATGACAAACCCTATGACTTTCCAAAAAGATCGGTTGCGAATGCTTTGGTGGATGTGATAGAAAAAGACGGCATCACTGCTGCGCTTGCACATTATCAAACAACCAAAGATTCCGGCAATTACTATCTCGACGAAAATGAAATGAATACGGCAGGATATCAATTGTTGCAATCGGGCAGGGCAAAGGAGGCCGAGGCCGTTTTTAAGTTAAATGTTGAAGCATTCCCAAATGCATTTAATCCTTATGATAGTTACGGAGAAGCGCTTCTGGTACTCGGAGACACCGCTCAGGCTATTGAGAACTATAAGAAGTCTGTAACCTTAAATCCTGGTAATGAAAACGGATTGATCGTCTTGAAAGCGTTAGGTGTGAATACAGATACCTTAATCAAAAGAGTTTCTCCAGAGAGTTTGAAATTGCTGGAAGGTGAATACTTAGTGACCAATCCTCCTTCCGATAAGGATAAAGAGTGGAAGATTGAGTTTAAAGTGATAAATGGGGAATTGAAAGGCAACGACCGGGGCTACCGATACAGACTTGTTCCTGTCGGGGACAATGAGTTTATCAATCCGGACGATGGAGCGTCATTGGTATTCGAGACCAAGGACAAGAATGCGATAACGCTTGTGTTATTCGGAAGGTTTGAATTTAAAAAAGTGTCTAAGTAGCTGCCAACGCGCAGACGCTCGCCCGACTGAATGACTGAGGTCTTTCAGTCATTCGGGCAGGCTCGTCCGACATCCGACATTCAACCGCCCACGCGCAGACGCTCGTGCCAAAGGCATCCCTTTGGGGTAAGTTCTCGTCCCTCGAACGTGCAGCCTGCCCTGAGCGAATAAAATGCACGCCCTGAGCTTGTCGATGGGAGTCGAAGGGAGGTCTTCCTCGTCCCTCGTAGTTGTACAGAGGTTGAGCTGCTTGACCCAAGAACAGTTTGCTGTCCGAAGAATGCTTGATAATAGCCATCTCAGATGCCATTGAGAGTGAAGTCCCGAAACTTTTATCACATCCTTGCGCGATGTTATGTCACGCCAGGAAGTGAATGCAACTCACACAACCACGAACTTCTGGCTATGCACATCGACTACATCCTTGCCATTCGGTAAATAGGCTTTCGTAGAAGTAAACTCAAAAGAGTCTCCGGCAGTAAGCCCGTTCAACGCAGTCACCATGTCTGTGGACAGGACGTTTGCTTTTGCCTGGAGTTTGGTGACCTTGCCGTTGTGGCTCACTTCCAACGTAAAGTCAAAGATCTTCGAGCCTTTTGCACAACCATCTACCTTCAACTCGGTTTGCCCTCTGAGTTCGATCTTACTGATATTCCCTCCGTGCTTCTCTGCAAAGACGAGAAATGCACCGCCGATTGCAGTTTCGGATGATATTGTTTCGTTCCTGTCTGTTGTCTCAGATATTACCGGACGCGGGACAAATGCGCTCAGAGTACCGATGCACAGGATCGTGAGCACAGCGTAGAAAGATTTCCTGATGGCATACATTGCCACTGGTTGAAACACTTGTGATTTCATGACAAAAAAGTTTTTATGTTATTAAAATACTTACGGTTTGCTGCCACTTTTCCTTGAATCTGTCCACGAACCACACGAATTTGCACGAAGAAGAACCACACAAACTGTTTTTTGTAATTAATATTTTCGTGTCCTTTTCGTGTGGTTCGTGGAAAAATCCAATACGATCTCTCAAACTTGTTTAACCATGATTACACCAGAACATACTGGTGAAATCCGAATCTGACATAGTCTTTAGCGCTGTCAACAATCAATTCAAACTTATCGGATTTACAGAAGTCAAAATCAGAAAGAAGACAAACTCCTTATCCCCGGCGAGGAACAACAGCAAACCGACCTGCAGGTATTTTGGTCAAAAACCGGTCGTTACTCTACTCCATTCCGTCGTTGATCTCTTCGACAGTCAACAATCACGTAATTTCCGGTTCTTGCCTGATCTTATCAGACACCATAAATGAAATCAGCGGCTCAGGGTATCTCAGCTAAGTTTGTGTTTGGACACTTCCTGTTCTGGATACTCTATGTCGCCTCAGAGTTCTTTGCCAACCAGGTGCATATGATGCCGGGGCACGAATGGCGTTTCTTTCAAAGCATTTTCCTGACACTCCCTGCACTAGTGATACCGACATACTTTATTGCGCTCTATGTTGTCCCTCGGTACCTGATCACGAATAAATGGACTCAGTTTATCCTTTGGATCTTCTTCGTGATTGTACTGGTATTTATTGTCCGTATTAAATGGGCTGAGTTGATACAATACCTGGAAAGCGGACGGTATTTTAAAATTCCCGCCGGCAAACTTCTCAAAAATATCATTCGCGATTATGCCATCATCGCTCTTGCAGTGTGTATTTATATCATCGGTGATTACAGGAAGAAACAAAAGCACAATGAACAACTCGTTCGCGCGAAAGCTGAAGCAGAGATCAAGTTGCTCAAGGGCCAGCTCCATCCGCATTTCCTGTTCAATTCACTCAATAACATCTACAGCCTGGCACTGAGCAGATCGGATCAGACAGCAGACAGCATTCTCAAACTCACTGAACTGTTGGAGTACCTTCTCTACAGGGCCAATTTGGATAAAGTCCCCTTGGTGAAGGAAGTGGAATTGCTGCATCACTATATCGATCTTGAGAAATTACGGTATGGTGAAAAGCTGAAGATCGAAACAGAGATCTCGTTACATCAGGAGACAGTGCAGGTTGCTCCACTCATTCTTCTGCCATTTGCCGAGAATTGTTTTAAACATGGCGGTGCCGGACCTGATGGGTTCTTTCGGATCGCGCTGAAATTACATACGGATGACAGAACGCTTACCTTTCATATTATGAATACCAGGCAAATGAAAAAGGAAGGGCAATCCGTCAATGGTGGTATCGGCCTGGAGAATATCCGTCAAAGGCTTGCTTTACTTTACCCTAACAGGCACAAATTGGAAATCCGGGAAGAGAAAGACAAATTTGATGTCCACCTGACGATCAGCTTGCGCCATGAATAAGTACAAGTGTTATATCGTGGATGATGAACCGCTGGCATTGAACGTCATCGAGCAACATCTTTCACGGTTCAGCCAGGTGGAAATCTGCGGGAAGACGACTGAGCCTATAGAAGCACTCACGCAAATCAAACTATTTCAGCCGGATCTGCTCTTTATCGATATTGAAATGCCGGACATCAATGGTCTTGAGCTGATCTCATCGCTCAGGAATAAACCGGAGATCATCATCACCACGGCATATCGTGAATTTGCTGTCGAAGGATTTGAAAAGAACGTGCTGGATTACCTGGTAAAGCCTATTTCCTTCAAGCGGTTCGTGATGGCGATGGATAAGTTCTTTGAAAAAAAAGCAATCAGAGAACCGAATTCTCAACCCCCTGTCACGGACGTGTTGCTTGTCAGAGCTGACCGCAAAACCATCCGTGTCGATCTGTCCGCCATCCTTTATATCGAAGGTGTCAAGGATTATGTCAAGATCGTCACGACATCAGAGCATCTCATAACCAAAGTCTCTATCGGGCATATCCTGAAAGATCTCCCATCAGACCAGTTTATTCAGGTGCACAAGTCCTTTATCGTTGCAAAAGACAAGATCACGGCGTATACGGCTCAGGATGTCGAGATCGGTGAAATCGAGATTCCGATCGGGAGAGTATATAAAGATGATGTCATGAAAAGACTGGGAATTGTTTGAAAGGTACCGGTGACAAGGTCTGGGAAGAGCTGAACAACAAGTATGCAAAGCTGCAGGCAAACTGCCGGCAAAGCTGCCGGCAAAGCTTGCAGTCCTGAAAGGCATTCGTGAAGCCTGCCCGTCCGGTGCCATAGGCATCCCTTTGGGGTAGGCAGGGACTCGATGAAGTAAAAAGAAGCAAAAAATCAGGAAAAAAATTAAAGACCCTTAAAGATTTCCTGAAGTGAATATACCTGTTCGAATTACCAGGGAGTTTTAAGATCGCATATGAACCTTTACTCAAATAGTACCGGTCTCTTCGGAAGGATCTCCTCAAACTATTGGTATCAATGTAATGCTGGTCTGATTTCCAGGTTCTGAATGATATCCGCCTCCTGTTGTATCCACCAGTTTAATCGTTCATAGACTTTCGATTCAGGGAAGTAATGAAGGGCCATTTTGACATAGACGTCACCATGCCTTGCTTCTGAAATCCAAAGCATTTTGTAGAATTTTTTCAGGTCAGGTTCATCCAGCGCATCTGCCACAAGATGAAATCTCTCGGCGCCGCGTGTTTCGACAACAGAAGCAATGAGTAACCTGTCCAGAAAGCGTTCGGTGATACCTGAATGCATCCTGCCGATCAGAGTTTTGATGTACGGATCTTCCGGAATCTGATGTGTGAGTGAAAGTCCCCGCTCCTCCATCAGTGCATAGACCTGTTTGAAATGCTCAAGTTCTTCGATAGCGATATCGATGAGTTCAGGGAGGATTTCTGTGCGATCCGGATACTTTGCAACGAGGCTGAGGGCGGTGGCAGAAGCCTTACGCTCGCAGTCGGCGTGGTCCTTGAGAAAGTCATCAAAGCCTGCCATTACCGCCTCAATCCATTTCGGGGGACTGGGACAAGCAATGTCGAGGTTACTTTTCACCGTTGCGTCATAAAGATGATGAAGAACAGCACGAGCAGGATAATTGTGACAATGGCCAGTGCCCTGAAAAACTGCTTTTCCTGCCTGTGCTTTTTGACTTCAAGCCTCTGTTTGCGTTTTGAAATGCTCATATTCTTGTGTAGCTGGGATGAACCGCGCCAAATTAGTAAAAGGGGGGGAAAGGAAGCAGAGGAAGTTGAGGAAGTCAAGGAAATTTGGGAAACTGGGTCGAAGGCTTAGGCGGAGGCGAAGGCGAAGGAAACCAAGAGAAGAAGGCTGATTCTAAGGCGGAGGCGGAGGAGCACGGAGCAAGGCCGTAGCTAGGCGACCGCGTGCCGCCATAGCCTGCCTGACGGTGCCAAAGGCATCCCTTTGGGGCAGTCAGGCTTCAGTCACTTGCGCTTCATAGCTTCAGCGACGGAGCGCGGTGGCGCAAGGCATGTCGCGAAACATGTTGCTTCTCGTGGTAAAACAAAAAAGCCCCAGAAGTGGGGCTCTTAATGGAGCGGAAAACGGGACTCGAACCCGCGACCCCGACCTTGGCAAGGTCGTGCTCTACCAACTGAGCTACTTCCGCGTGGTATCCTGCCTCTGTCGGCGGGAAATCGGAAGGGCAAATATAGGATACTTGGCTGCTTTTTTACAACATGGAATTTTTTGGTAATTCATCATATAGCTAAAGCTTGAAAATTGATCTGCTCAGGATTTTTCCACGAACCACACGAAAAGACCCAGGCAGGGAAAAATCCGGTGATGGTCAAATTTCCAAGTTTGCCAACGTGAGATATACCAATTTTTTTGAAAATCTGTGTTGCCATCTGTAACAATCACAATTCTTGCAAAACTATCTTCAGAATAAGCTTAATTTTCACAAACGAAAAACCTCACCCAGTTATGAAAACGCAATTGTTCACCTGGACTCTTTGCCTCTGTGTCATCATTCTCTTTATGACACAGTGTGCAATACCACCACCACCACCATGTAGCGTCGGTATTGTTCCTCCCGAGCTAAAGGCGGATTTTATGAAGTTAGACAAAGCAGGACCCTGTACTGATCAGTTCGGGAATCCGATAGAATCGGATAATCTGATTATTCACTTTCCTGCCGGGATGACGGTCGCACAGATTCAAAGTGTGCGAGATAGTGTGATGCCGGATTACATTGATTCCTGTCTCTGCGATCCACGTCTCCAGAACTGGAGATGGGAGACAGCTCCTGATCTCAACATCGAAGAAACAGTAAGTCAATTGGCTGAACAATCAAGAAAAGAAGGAACCGGATTTTCTGCCAGCCTTAATTATATCGTGAACGCATTTGAGCCCGGACAAGAGAAAGGCACACCGAACTTATTGCGGTTAGACGGTGGTCAGTATTATACACCGGCCGGGAAATTGATTGCCATACTTGATACGGGTCTGGATACCTTTTATGCGCGAGACCGCAGGCTGGCATTGTATTCGGATGTCATCGGACGTTGCGCTCCCGTGGGTACGAAAGGTTGGAATTTCATCGAGGAAAACAGTGACATCTCTGATGATAATGGACATGGAACAGCCGTGACGGGCGTGATCGCGAGGACATTGCTGAACGCCAGCGTTCATGGTGAATACACTTGCGGTGCCACGTTTTTAGTCTTAAAAACACTCAACGAGGATGGCACAGGAAATATGTTTGACGCAATCTGTGCTATTCAGTACGCCGTGCAAACCGGAGCTGAGGTCATTAATATGAGTTGGGGCTACTACAATGTCGATAATGCCTTTTTCCGGGACAGCATTCTCACCCTTCTTACCCCTTCAGGAGAGCATCCGGTAATGGTAACTTCAATGGGTAACTATGGCAAAAAAAATGTCGGTGACTATCGTCATTATCCATCGAACTATAGCGCGCAAATGAATTACCTGATAGGGGTAGCGGGAGATGTAAGAGATCAGATTTGGGATAATATTGCAAACCTCTCAGCAACTCCTGCCGAACTCAGTGTCATTTCAAACTACCGGAGACCAGGGCAGATGATCACAGCCCCATCTATGAACGTTCCTGTTTGGGGCTTAACGACTGCAGCAATAGGTCCTCATGAAAAGAGGGCGAATGGGACCTCATACTCTGCTGCATTTGTGAGTGCGGTGGCGGCTCTTGCTCTTTGCTGCGATGGCGCCCTGAGGAACGCTCAGGTGAGGGATACTCTCAGTGGAACCCCTATCGTAGATGTGATGAGAGGTGTCGAAACTGTAAGGCTCATGAATGTCGTATTGGAACAATCACGTCTCTGTCCGTCACGCCGGTAACTAAGTTGTTATATCGGAGCCATGTTGCTTCGCAAATCGACATTACTACTTGCTTTTGTCATCATTGTCTCTTGTGGAGTAAA
Organism: Saprospiraceae bacterium; assembly: GCA_035292505.1. Taxonomy (GTDB): domain Bacteria; phylum Bacteroidota; class Bacteroidia; order Chitinophagales; family Saprospiraceae; genus DATDQA01. The sequence continues at coordinate 9,304 of DATDQA010000169.1, forward strand.
TGCCCAGGGCGATCATTTTATTGCGATCCTGGATGGAGTTACCATCAGGGAGGATGACACCACGAAACTCCGGTTGCTCCAGGAACTCGCCGATAATCCCTTAGTTAAGCAACATCCGGACACGCTTGCATTAGTTCTTCATGAAATTGCAAAGGTCCAATGGGGGCTGGGCCAGGGTTCATTGGCTTTGCATACAGACAAAGAGGCACTTCGGCTTCGTCGCAGGTTTCGTGATACCGATCCTGAAAACTATTGCAAGAGTGCATACAATCTTGCCCTGGGCTTCAACACACTCGGCCAACGCGACAGTGCGATACATTATTTCGATGTCGTCATCAGGGTGAGCCCGAGAAACCGTCAGAAATCGAGGAGCGCGTATGAGCTTGGGAACCTGTATAAGGTGAATGGTGAATTCGCTCTGGCGATAAACTATGGATTCGAAGCCCTGCGTTTTGCACAGCTCGATACTCTTCATAGAGAAATCCAGAATGCCTATACGTTGATTCTGGATACGTATACGATTAAGCTACACCAGGGCGACACCGATGCGGGTGATTCATTGCTACAGTTTATTCCATTACCCAAACAGTACTATGCATCGCTTCCGAATGCTGACAACATTACTCTGAAGAATTATGCACTCATTTTCTGGTATGAAAGTCACCCCTATAAGTTTCGAAATGACTATGATAAAGCGGAAGAATTAATTGGCGAAGCACAGAAACTCTTTATTCAATCCGGGATTGACAACAAACTTGTTGCGTCGGAGTTGCTGAACAGTCGCGGGATCTTAATGCGCAGAATGAGCAAGTACCCTGAAGCGTTCAACGCATTGAATAGCGCATTAGAAATACGGTCTGCAATGAGCGATAGTATCAATATGGCAGTCACACACAATAATCTGGGCGATTTGTTTTTCGAACAACAATTATATCCGCAGGCACTTCAACACTATCATGCCTCTATCAAATTGATTGCCGGGCAAAGTCTGAGTGACGAGATCAGTGCCTTACCTTCTTCAAGTCTGCTTCAAAATCATCCAAGGTTATTAGATGCCTTCAGATATGTCGGTTTTAAAGCTGATGCATGGAGACAGTATTGCAAAGACTCCGGTGATAGTAGTTATTGTGACGAAGCTCTTAAGGCATATACACTCACAGACAGCCTTGTCGACATCTTGCGTTCCGGGCATCTCAGGGAAGGTTCCAAGCTTTTCTGGCGTGAAGATGCCAAACGCCTGTATGCCGGGGCAATCGATGCTGCTGTAGAGATGGGTGAGTATGATCTCGCACTGTATTTCTCAGATAGGAGCAAGGCCGTCCTTGTCCTCGATGCCGTACGTGAACATGTGATCCGCAACACTCCGGCACGGGAGCTCCTGGAGACAAAGGACAGATTACAGGAGAAGATCGCAATGCTTGAGAAGTCAAGGAATATAGATCAGCAGTGGATCACTCTCACTGCCTCCCTTGATCAGGTCAATGCGCAACTCAGAGATTTCATACCGCTAACAAACATGTTTTCCACGAAAAGGCTACATGAGTTGCAGAGGCAGATGGAGGAGGATAAGGCGATCATCCAATACTTTAATACTCCGGAATCCAGAGATGTATTCAACACACCGGATACACTTTATGCATTTGTCATTACAAATAAAGGAATCAAAGCGATCGGCTTGAGTAAGCCAGCGGTCATTGAAGCACTGCAGGAATATCAAGAGACGAATCGGGTTTTTCTTGAAGAAGGGATTGTGGAAGCGATGTCAGCAGGTCCTGATAAATTATACATGTTGCTTATCAAACCGCTGGAACCATTACCAGGCACTCTCACGATCATTCCGGATGGAGTCATCGCACAAATCGGATTCGATGGTCTGCGTGATCAGGAGGGACGGTATCTCATAGAATCCAAAACCATACGCTATGATCTTTCTCTCGCCATGGGACAGGCAATGTCTAAGATGCAACCCGGTTTTGACGAGCGTATCCTGGCTTTGGCTCCAATGAATGTCACGCGGTGCGCACTGAATACGTTACGCTATACCAGAAAGGAGTTGAAAGGTATCGGATCCATTGTGATGAGTAAACTACTTTTTGGACAAAAAGCATCGAAAGGCCAACTCTTCCAATTAGTGCATGATTATCGCATTCTTCATTTAGCAACACATGCCAGTGCGAATATCAGTGAACCGGGAAAATCATGGATTGCTCTTTCCGGAGATACGACCACATGTGATCTTCTGTATGTGCAGGATTTATATACGCAGCATCTCCCTTCTTCCATGGTGGTGGTAAGTGCGTGTGAAGGCGCACATGGAGTATATGCTTCAGGGGAAGGAGCCATGAGCGTCGCGCGTGGATTTGCGTTTGCAGGTGCAGCGAGTATCATCACTTCTCTCTGGCAGGTCAATGATGAAGCAACTGCGGACATCATGAAATCATATTACGCGCATCTCACAAAAGGGCTTACCAAGAGTGAGGCTCTGCGTCAGGCAAAGCTTGATTACATCCATGATGATCGCCGTAAGAAAATGGAACTGCATCCTGCCTGGTGGTCAGCATTTATTGTGATCGGAAATGATAGTCCGCTGCAACTTCAGCCAGCCGGCAATCTTTCATTCGTGTACTTTATTGTCATTGCCTTTGTGGCTCTTGCGGTCATTTTGTTTTATCGATGGAAGAGAATTCCTCGACTGCGCTCGGAATGACAAAGTGCGAGAAGGTGAGAATTCCTCGACTGCGCTCGGAATGACAAAGTTGCTATATCGTTGCACAAAGTCAGCCGACCCCAGGGGGTCACACATTTATAGACTCCGGAGGAGTCCTATATTGTTAGACACATCGTGGCGCAAAAAATCAACCGACCCCATCGTGGTCCAATATTGTTAGCCACGTCGTGGCGTAAAAATTAACCGACCCCAGCGGGGTCGCATATTCAGGGAATATTGGTTTCGCAAGTAAGCGAACAGGAAGGAGCTATCAAATAGAACCAAGGCTTAAAACACCAGCTTTCTCCAAAAACTCTTCAACTGAGCTTCTAACTCTCGCGCTTCGAAGCGGTAATCATGATCTTCGCTGGCAGCGATCTTTGAGATGAGATCAGTGGCAGATTTGGTATCACCGCTTTTCAGATGAAGCAGTGCGAGAGCAAATTCGGCTCCTTCGCGATTGATGTTTTGAGGATCGGCAGCAAGCTCGCTATAGATTTTAATGGCATCAGGAAAGCGTTCGGCTTTTGTCAATGCTTCAGCAAGCAGACTTTTGGATATCGGATCGGTCGCACTCGTTTGTTGCAAGAGCGCAATGGCTTCTTCATATTTTTTATCATCGATGAGCTTTGCTGCCCCATTTGTTTGGGGAGAGCGCATGCTCACGGAAGTGGACCGGTAATGCTGACTTGCCAATGCTGTATCAGTGTACCTGATCTGACCAAACAGGAAACCAAACACAACGAGCATAACAAGTACGGCGGCTATTCTGAGTAATTGTCGGGTAGAGCTATTGCGATGTGCGATATGCAGTGAAGATTGCTTCATCCCCGAGATCTTGCGTTTCGCATTTTCATAGGCAAGGACTCCTGAGACTTGTCGGGAGAGATTGTATTGTTCCCACTCTTGCTTAATCTCAGGATTATTGGACAAGCTTTGTTCAAAGGCACGTGCCTCACTTTCGGACATTGTACCGTGATGATAGGAATCGATTTGTTCAAAATGTTTCATGCGAATCAGGCTGTTAAATACTCTAATAATTGTTGTTTAAGCGTCGGACGCGCTTCGATAAGTAGGGTGAGTCTTTCCACACAATCATGTTTGCGTTTGCGGGCAGTGCCCGGATTATCGGTATCAATTTGCTGTACGATTTCTTCATAAGGAATACCTTCTGCCCAAAGTGTCAGCACTTGACTGCACTTTGTCCCTAGTTCCTCCAGGAGTTGAGCCAGAATCTCTTTGAGCTCCTGGAACGAGACAATTTCATCACTTTGTTCAGATACTCCCTCAGAGTCAAAAACCTCCTTGCGTATCTCTTCTCGACGTGAATCCTTGCGAAGGCGCCCCATCCATTTGTATTTGCAGATAGTGGTGAAATAGGTTTTCAAAGAACTCTTACCCTTGAAATTTCCCGTTCCCAGGTTGGCGACCAGTTCGTAAATACTCTCCTGGAAGACGTCGTCGACATCTTGTTCTGAGCCAGCCATCTGCTTGATTTGCTGGGAGATATAAGGTTTCCAATCCGTTTCCATGACGCGGAGGTATTTCCGGAGCTGCTTTTCATCTTTATGATAAGCGGCCAGGAAATCCTGTGCGCTAAAAGGTTCGTTCATTGCATTAGTATGTTATGCCATGCATTTCGTTGCTAAAATCGTGCACTTTTTTTGAAAAAAGGATGAAAAGCCGGTTCCGCCTTCGCTAAAGCTATGGCGGACAAGGAAAACCAGTTACAGTAGGTAAAGCCGGTGAAGCAGGTAAAGTTGGAAAAGCCAGCGAACCTGATCAGCTCGATTTCTCCGATTTAACCGATTTAACCGGTTTCTCCCTTCCCCCGCCTACCTTTGCGTCCATGCTCATAGAAGAACTACAGGAAGAAAACACCAGCGAACCTCTCTACGAGCATCATTTGATCTCCATAGATCCCGGTCAGACCCCTGTTCGCATTGATAAGTTTCTCTTCGACCGGTATGGACAAGTGTCGAGAAATAAGATTCAGATTGCGATCCGGGCAGAAGCCATCACTGTCAATGACAAACCGATCAAACCTAACTACAAAGTACGTCCCGGTGATCTGGTGTCTGTCTTGTTTCCGCGTTTACGTCTGGATGAAGGAATCGTGTCGGAAGACATCCCGATGGATATTATGTATGAAGATGATGATGTATTGATTGTCAACAAACCTGCCGGTATGGTCGTGCATCCGGGTGTCGGAGTGCATTGCGGAACATTGGTGAATGCGCTTGCATTTCATCTCATCGGTGATACACTTCCCGTGATGCCTGGTAATTCAGAAGATCGCCTTGGACTCGTACATCGTATCGATAAGGAAACTTCGGGTCTCCTTGTGGTCGCAAAGAATGAATTTGCAATGACGCATCTCGCAAAGCAGTTCTTTAAGCATGAAATCGACCGCAAATATCTCGCTCTTGTCTGGGGTGCTCCCGATCCTCCTGAAGGAACGATCACAGGCCATATCGGAAGGCACTTGCGCGACAGGTTGCAGATGACAGTCTTTCCGGAAGGTGAATTGGGCAAACATGCGATTACGCATTACAAGACAATCGAAGACATGTATTATGTCAGCCTGGTAGAATGTACCCTTGAAACAGGGCGCACACATCAGATACGTGTGCACATGCGATACATCGGCCATCCTGTGTTCAATGATGAGAGATATGGCGGGGACAGGATCATCAAAGGAACGGTCTTCACGAAATACAAACAGTTTGTCGAAAACTGTTTTAAGCTGATGCCACGTCATGCATTACACGCAGCGACATTGGGCTTTACACATCCCGGTACAGGAAAGAAGGTCACATTTGAATCTTCGCTACCGGATGACTTTCAGTCGGTGCTGGATAAGTGGAGGAATTATCGGAAGTATGTGAATGAGAGTTAGTCTTCAGTCGGCAGTCTTCAGTCGGCAGTCTTCAGTCAGCAGTCCTCAGTCAGCAGTCCTCAGTCAGCAGTCGGCAGTCCTCAGTCTTCAGTCAGCAGTCTGCATTCCTCAGTCTTCAGTCCACCTTATCAATCAAGGATATCGAGTAATCAAGAATATCTACATAACGTGTTTGACACCAAGCCACTTACAAGCTACTTACAAGCCACTTACCAGCTACTTAGAAACCACTTAGCCTATCTTCGCCGCAATGACATTGCAGGAAAAAATCAAAGTACTGGTTTCATTGGGCGCATATCTTCTGCAATACGACGAACGCCTCCAGGCCCATGTCCATCGTGCCTCTATAGATAATCCCTGGTTTACTCTTGAGAATATCAGATATGCCTTGAATGAGATCGCAGGAAGGATGCTGAATGAAAATGCTCTCTTGCAATGGACAAAATCGTTGAAGACCTCTGATAAATTACGTAGGGTAGGGGTGATCATGGCTGGGAATATCCCGGTGGTAGGTTTTCATGATTTGTTATGTGTGTTTATGAGCGGAAATATTTCAGTGATCAAGCTTTCAGAGAAAGACAAGTATCTCATTCCTTTTATGATCAAAATTCTGGAAGAACTAGATCCGCGTACGAGCCGGTATTTTGAAATCGTTGATAAGCTGACTGACATTGACGCTGTCATCGCCACAGGCAGCAATAACTCCGCCCGTTACTTCGAATATTATTTTGCAAAGTATCCTCACATCATACGCCGTAACAGAAATGCAGTAGCCATTCTCGATGGGAAGGAAAGTGATGACGAATTGTCCGGGCTCTGCGATGATATCTTTATCTACTTCGGTCTTGGTTGCAGGAGCGTGTCACATTGTTTTGTGCCGGCAGGTTATGATTTCACAAGGCTTATTGAGCAAATGAAGAGATATGAACCTCTGTCAAACCATAATAAGTACCGGAATAATCTTGATTACAACATGGCTTTGCAGATGCTCAATAAAATTCCGCACATCGCTGTTCCAAATCTGATTCTGTTGGAAAATGCAACGTTGATCTCACCTGTCGGATGTTTGTACTATTCTTTCTATCAGAACAAAGAATCGTTATACAAGCAGTTGCAATTGCAGTGTACAGAGATCCAATGTGTTGTTACAAATCATGATGTATCCGGTTTGCCATGTATTCGCTTTGGAAAAGCACAGCAACCAGCATTGGATGATTATGCCGATGGAATCGATACATTAGCTTTCCTGCAAAACCTGAATTCATGACGCGGCAGCAAAAGGCAAAGGAGATCGCAAAGATCCTGGACAAGCTGTATCGCAATGTCGATGTGCCCCTGGATCATGTAGATCCTTACACACTTCTCGTGGCCGTCCTGCTTTCTGCCCGCTGCACAGATGTCCAGGTGAATAAAGTAACTCCCATCCTGTTTGCTAAAGCAGATACACCCAATGAAATGATCAAACTTGATATTGAAGAGATACGCGACATCATTCGTCCGTGCGGACTATCACCCGCTAAAGCGAAAGCTATCTGGACTTTGTCAAATATCCTCATTGAAAAGTATAAGGGGAAAGTGCCGTCAACCTTTGAAGAATTGGAAGAATTACCGGGCGTTGGACATAAGACTGCCTCTGTTGTTATCGCGCAGGCCTTCGGTAAGCCTGCATTTCCTGTCGATACACACATCCATCGTCTCGCATATCGCTGGGGC
>DATDQA010000170.1:0-5268 GCA_035292505.1 Saprospiraceae bacterium
CTTTTCCACATCAAAGCTCCTTGAGATCGGCGATGTACCATTTATTTCTCATGGGGAAAAGCCGACACGTACGGAAGCACTTGAATATTTCCGCAGGGTGCAGGAAAAATGGAAACTGAATATCCACTACTATGAACGCGTCGCAGATGTCGCGGGGCATGATGAAGACTTCATCGTCACAACCACGAAAGGGCTGTACCACACAAAGAAAGTGGTTGTGGCTACAGGCTTTTATGATCATCCTGTGTTGATGAATGTGCCCGGAGAGCAATTACCGAAAGTAAAACACTACTATGACGAACCACATCCTTATATCCATCAAAAGGTAGCAGTGATTGGAGGAGCGAACTCGGCATGTGATGTCGCTCTCGAACTCTTTCACAAAGAAGCCGAGGTCACCATGATCGTCCGCGAACCCCAACTCAGTGAGCGGGTAAAGTATTGGATCAAACCGAATATTGAGAACCGTATCCGGGAAGGATCGATTAAAACTTACTTCAATTCAACTGTGCAGGAAATCCTGGAAACTGAAATCGTGATCAATACACCCGAGGGTATGGTAAGACTTCCTAATGATTTTGTGCTTGCAATGACCGGCTATAAGCCTGATTTTGATTTCCTTGGAAAAATTGGTATTGAATGGGAGCCTGATGGAGAACAATTATTGCGATATGATCCCGAAACGTATGAATCCACAAAGCCCGGTATCTATGTCGCAGGAGTCGTCTGTGGTGGCATGCAGACGAATAAGTTTTTTATTGAAAATGCAAAGGATCATGCAGAGAAAATTGTGGACGATGTGTTGAAATCGCTATCCACGAAAGACCCAAAAAAACACTAATTCAACTCCACTAAATGCATCTTGTCCGAGGTTTGGAACTTCAATCTCAATCAACCGAATTTAAAATAAGCACACGCACTGTTCTATATAATGTTCCCGAAATTGGATCACGCAGTTGGATCAGGTAGAGCCCCGATGGTATCTGCGTAATAGTGATATTGTTCAATCCGGGATTCGCGTTTCCGTTGAGAACTGACTTTCCATGCATATCGAGTACCTGATACGCCGACTCTCCGATTGACATTGGAATATCCAACGTAATATTCGTGTTTGATGGATTTGGATAAATACGAATAGCATCACCTTCCGGGTTTGACCAGAACACCGCTGATGTTGTATCGATCACTTCTATTGACACGGTTTGCATGGTGCAGGTATTCAGTGGCAGACAATTTGTCAAACAACCCGTGACAGTAATTGTATACTCCCCGGGACTCAGATATACATGAGAAATATTTCCTGTGGACGTCTCCGTCAATCCATCACCAAAGTCCCATGTAAAGATGTCGGCATTCAGTGAATCAGGGTAAAACTCCACTGTTGCACTACCTGTATCGTCGATGAAATACACTGATGCGTCGGTAGAGACAGTCCAATCCGGGGCTACACATATTGCTTCTACCAGGTAACTCACAGATCCGATATTATCGATTGAATCCACGATGATCCCATTCGCAATCATCACCGGGACCCCATAGCTCGTATCATACCAGGTATACTCAACCTGATTCAACATGACAGGCAAGGTTAAGGTATCTGTGACGATAGTGTCCTGATGTGCAATCACGGATCGTACGCGAAGGACGCCACGTAACGTATCGTATGGTGTAATCAGCGTGCCCCAGCCGTCAACTTTGGTGGTACGATGCTGATGAGAATGGTACTGCACATTCTGGCCTATCGCAGCGAGGTTGATGCTCCATGAAATGCGTGATGACAATGAATCGTCGTACATCATCGGGAAAGTAAGTACTGTATCCGACGTGTTATAAATGACAGCAAAAGTGGTCGGAGCTCCACCGAGATCCACAGTAAAGCCAAGAAATGTTTCGAGCAGTTGTGTTTGCGTTTTTCGCTGAAATCTCCTGAGGTTATTCAATTCGAATTGCAGAATTGTCTGGGAGCCCTGCATGGACCAGGCTTGCTGGGTATTCGCATAAATGGTAAGACATGCAAAATCTCCCATGAGTTCGCTGAGCTGACACATTGTCAGAAAGGTAAACCCATCCATGGCTTCATCTCGCGCTACAATCTCCGACAGAATCAGATCTGTTGCGATCAGATTACTGACATTCCAGACAGTGTCCGCACCATGTGCAATGATTTCGTCATTTGTAAATCCTGTCAAATGAGTGCTATATAATTGCTGGGTACCAGGTCCGCCATAATGTTGAGATCCATATGTCTGCTGGGCGGAAACAGGATGAAGCAAAGAATAATAAAAGATAACGCTGCTAACAATTATTGACCTCATGAGCTAAAATTATTAGAAAAACTCAATGTTTATGGGGAGGATTTCAAAGGTACACATGAAATGAGCCTTTTTGTGATGATTCCCTTTCCAGCCCCATTGCAGGATGACAGCTGGTAAATCTGAATTACACTGTAAGCCGATAATTTATTGGATAATTATTGCCATTTTTACCGTGCATTACACCTGAGATTGCATGAGTACACCCCTTTTGTTCACTCTTGCAGTGTTGATCTATTTATTCCCCAGGATCAGCATTGCACAGACGGAATTCCCCTACGGTTCTGCGCAAGATGCAATACTCCCCGAGTGGGCAAAGCTCATGTACAGCCCTTCTCCCGATCCCGGTCAGGTAGTCGATGCATACAATGTATATTACAATACACAACCATTTGTAAAAAACGGACACACACAGTTTTATAAGCGATGGTTGCGCTCTATGAGTCGTGAACTTCCACCACTCAAAAGTCCACGTGTCCATAGAACCCAAAACAGATCCTCTTTGGCACAATGGCAAAGTATCGGTCCTTGGGACTGGGATCATGATGCTGCCGACAGGAGTTATGCACCCGGTGCCGCACATGTCTATACGGTAGAACAGGCCATTTCCAATCCCGATATTTTGTATGCCGGGACAGCCACCGCGGGACTCTGGAAGTCCGAAGACAGGGGGTTGTCCTGGATTTCAGTTTCCGACGCGCTCAGGACTGGATCAGTGACGGCGCTTGAAATCAATCACTTACAATCACAGACCGTGTATGCTGAACTTCTCAAAAGCATTTACAAATCAACCAATGGCGGCGATGACTGGAATAAGACCGGTGATATCGTATTTCAGGCCATGACATTGGAGGTCAATGACCTTGTCATGCATCCCACCGATACTGCAACATTGTTTGCGGCGACCCATCTTGCCTTATATCGCTCTACCAATGGCGGATCAACATGGATCTTAATATTGCCCGGTGATTTTCTTGAGATCGAATTTCATCCAACTCAACCCGATACGCTTTACGCGGTCAGGCATATAGGTGACAAAACAGAGTTCTACAGATCCCTTGACGGTGGTAATACCTTTCAAATACAGATCACGGGTTGGCCAAATCCTAACATTCTTCTCAGCGAACATCAACAACGCACAGAAATTGCAGTAAGTCCGGATGCACCTGACTATGTGTACGCCCTAGCGACAGGGTTGGCAAATGGGGGCAGCGGACTGTATGGAATCTATGTCAGTGAGGATGCCGGACAAACCTGGTCGTTTACATGCTGTGGAGATGGTCCTGCTGGACCTCCATCCCTTGACAACCCCAACCTCATGGGCTGGAGTGATGACGGTACCGATGATGGTGGACAATATTACTATGATCTTGCATTTGATGTATCACCGACAAATGCAGATTCTGTCTATGTCGGTGGTGTCAACCTCTGGGTCTCTGATAATGGTGGTGAATCTTTCGTCTGTCCGGCTAAATGGAGTCATCCGCACAAGCCCAACTATGTGCATGCTGACATTCATGATATTCACTTCTATCCTGGTACACAGGAAATCTGGCTGGCAGGTGATGGCGGAATTTTTTGCTCGTCAAATGAAGGTGCAAGCTTTGCACGGAAAATGTCGGGAATTACAGGTACGGACTTCTGGGGATTCGGTGCCGGCTATTGGGATGGAGAGGTCATGCTCGGAGGAACTTATCACAATGGCACATTGCTCAAAGACAATGACGTTTATCTCAATGGCTGGATTTCTACAGATGGAGGTGACAACTTTCGAGGCTTTGTAAATCCTGGCAAACCGAGACAGGTATATAGCGACTACAACATCAAAACTCTGTCAGGAGATAGAGTCGTCAATAATGGAACCAGACCATTTCCGAATAAGCCTAACGCAAGCTATATCATCGGTGAGTCGAGTGATATGCTCTTTCATCCCCAATATTTTGGCACATGGTATAGCGGTTATAGCAATAAACTCTGGAAGACAGAAGATGACGGATATACGTTTACGATGATTCATGATTTCGGAGCCAATGTCGCAGCGATGGACATCGCCTGGAGTAATCCTGATGTGATGTATGTCTGCACATGGCCAGGCTGGTGGAGTACTAAACGCATTTACAGATCTGATGACAGTGGAGAAAACTGGATTGAAATCACCCCCTCTTCAGCACAACTCGGCGGGAACACGTGGGTTCCGTATGACATTGCTGTAGATGCATTGAATCCCATGAAAGTCTGGATCGTTCGCACATCGATGTATCATAATACAAATCTCAATGGTATCGCTGTGTTTACTTCTGATAATGGCGGCTCGACCTGGCAGAATATGACAACGTACGCACTAAATGATGAAGCATTTACATGCATCATGCATCAGGCGGGAACAAATGGTGGTATTTACATTGGCACGCGTGAATCTGTGTATTACCGGAATGCATCCATGACAGATTGGGCCTGGTATGGGGATGGACTTCCTGAAGCCACATTCTCCACACGATTACTTCCGTATTATCGTGAAGGTAAATTGCGCAACAGCACAAACAGGTCTGTATGGGAAAGTCCCCTCTATGAATCCTCCTCTCCTATTGCAATGCCTTCCACAATAACCAGGCGTCATGATTGCATACAGGACACTGTTTACTTCATGGATCACTCTGTCGTCAATGAAAATGACGCATCATGGTTCTGGCAGTTTCCTGGTGCAACGCCTGCAACATCGGATGAGCGCAATCCGAAAGTACTCTACAATGCTACCGGTATTTATGACGTGACACTGACGGTGAGTGATATCAATGGAACCGATTCGCATACTGCTACCGGAATGATCGAAGTCCGCAATTGGTGCGTGCTGGATGAAGTTCCGGGGAAAGCTCTCAAGAGCACTGCGTATCCTGATTATACAATCGTGCCCGACCTGGGATTGTCAGGCAATACAATTACCATTTCAGCATGGGTA